>NZ_KB375270.1:1606818-1928181 GCF_000314735.2 Afipia felis ATCC 53690
GCAAAGCATGTTGCGCCCGACCCCGACATTCGTGCCAACTGCACGCCTTCCGTCTTGCGCAAGGCCGCGAGCACTTCACCGATCACAGGCTGAACGCGCAGTGCTGGCGCTTCGAGATCGTTGACCCCACCTGATAGCTGGATGATCCATTCTCCGGCCGATGCGCCTGCCTTCGGCAGCGTCACCGCTTCGAGAATTTCATCGACGCCGACGCGCAGTTCGCCCGCGCGCAGGCCGAGTGCGCTGAAGACATCCTTGGTCGCCACTGCAACTCGCGGATTGACCATCACACACGACAGCGGCGGCAGATCGAGCATGGTCAGATTTTCGCCGACGCCACCCATCACGCACGCATGCGAGGCGATGCAAACCGGCACGTCCGCACCCGCAAGGCGTCCCGCCTCGAACAGACGCGCATCGTCGAACGCGATCCCATTGGCTTTCGCGAGCAATCGTAGCGCCGCCGCAGCATCCGCCGAACCGCCGCCGATCCCGGCTGCCACCGGCAGATGCTTGTCGAGCGTGAAATGACCGAGCCGCAGTCCGGGCACCTGCTCGGCCAGCAACCGGGCCGCGCGGAGCACGAGATTATCATTGGTGTCGCCGCAGGCCGCGCTCCCGGGCCCAGTGATGGTGAGGCCGAGATCGCCCGGCTCCAGCGTCAAGCTGTCTGCGCAATCGGCGAAAGCCGCAATGCTGTCGAGATCATGATAGCCGTCCGGGCGCCGGCCCAGAACGCGCAGCGTCAGATTGACCTTGGCGCGCGCGATTTCGGTGAATGAAGCCATGCCCATCTCTGGTTAATGCCCGCGTTCTCGCCGGCTTTCAGATTTGCAAACCCATACCAAGACGCAGATGGCCGGGACAAGCCCGGCCATCCAAGTTCAAAATCCGACTTTGCGGCACATTAGCCGCCCTTGTCGTCTTTCTTCTTGTCATTGTCGCTGGCATTGGACGCCGCCGCAGGGCCGGTCGGCAAATCCGGCAGACCATTGGCGATCTTCGCCTCGATCTTCGGCAGTTCCTCGGCCTCGGGCTTGAGGTCCCGCGCATGCGCCCACTGATATTTCGCCTCCAGCGTCCGGCCGACACGCCAATAGGCATCGCCGAGATGGTCGTTGATGGTCGGATCTTCCGGCTTGAGATCGATGGCGCGCTCAAGCGTCTTCACGGCGTTGGCGTAGTCGCCGATGCGGAAGTACGCCCAGCCGAGTGAATCCACGATGTAGCCGTCGTCGGGACGCTGATCGACCGCACGGCGAATCATCGCCATGCCCTCGGGCAGATTGGTGCCGCGATCAATCCATGAATAGCCAAGATAGTTCAGCACATGGGCCTGCTCGGGCTGAAGCTCCAGCGCTTTCTTCAGATCGGCTTCCGCTTTCGGCCAGTTCTTCGAGCGCTCCTCGCAGATGCCGCGGAAATAATACAGAACCCAGTTCGGCTTCGATGCGTCGGAGGCATCGATCGCCTTGGAATAAGTACCGCTGCAATCAGCGAACTTCTTGCGCGCTCGCTCGATGTTGCCGAGCGCCATCAGCGCCTCGGTATCCTGCGGATCCTCCGCAGTCACCGACTTCAGAATCGCCAGCGCCTCGTCGGTGCGATCCACCGCATCGAGATCGGTCGCCATCTGAATCTGCGCGTTGCGCCTCAGCGGCGAATTGGCCGGCATGCGCTCGTAGACCTTGATCGCAAACTGCGGCTTCTTCACCGACTCATAGAGATCGGCGAGCGACAGCAGCGCGAGCGGATGGTTCGGGTGCAGATACAGCGCAAGCTGCAGGTAAACCAGCGCAAGGTCTTCGCCGCCGCGGCGCGTGAGCGAGGAGCCAATACCATACAATGCTTCGGCAGCGCCCGACTGCGGCGTATCGATCTGCGGCGGCAGCTTCTTCCCGGCCTTCAGATCTTTCATCGCGTCGACGATCAGCGGATGGCGCGGCACCTTCTTGTCGAAGGTCTCGAACACCTGCGCCGCCTCGGCTTCCTTCTTGTTGCGCGACAGCCAGCGACCGTAGGCGTCGACGATCCGCAACGCAGTGTCGTCGAGCTTGTAGGCCGCCTCGAAGCGGGCGCCCGCATCCTTCTGCCGGTTGGCGAGTTCGTCAATCAACCCCGCATGGAGATTCTTGAAGATCGGATACCACTCCGGACCCGTGAGCTTGTCGATGTTGGCAAGCGCGGCGGAGGTGTTGCCTGCACCCTGCATCGCGTAGCTCGCCAGCAGCGTCGCGACGAGATCGGTGATCGGGCCGCGCACCGACTGATTGAAGTTCTGCTGGGCCGCCGAATAGCGCTTCAGCTTGAGCGCATGAACGCCTTCGACCAGCCGCGCCACGCGGTTGGTCTTGTCGATCGCGAGAATCTTGCCCGCGAGCTTCACCGCTTCGTCCATCTCGCCGTCGGCGACGGAGGAAATGAAGGCGCGGTCGAGAAGATCAGGGTTCTTCGGATCGACGCGAAGCGCGGCACGATAGAACGATGCGGCAACGCCGGCATCGCGATCAGCGCTGGCATGACGCGCGGCAAGATAGCTGCCTGCCGGGCTCAAGCCCTGCAGGTCGCGCGCAGTCGGATAAGCGGACAAACCGTTATCGATCGTGGGCGCGGTTTCAGCGAAGGCGGATGACGCAACCGGCGCGACGATCATTGCCGCCGCCAGCGCGGCGGCAAGCGCCGCGCGAGAAGAACGAGTTGAGGAATTCACGCGCACCGTCTCCGTCAGGATGGGTTGAAAACGCAAGGCCGCCCGGGCGGCTCAGGGCACCGCACAATGGCCCGTTTGCATGCCATCCGCAAGGATTCGGAAAGCTCCTTTGGAGCGTTCCAGCAAACATGGCCGTATCGTGGCGTCCCCTAAAATGGCGAAACTGTGCCGGTCCCTGCCCGGAGCACCGTGCAACCCGAGACTGCGCCTCAGAAGTTCTTGATGATGAGCAGCAGCCCGGACAACACCAGGGTCAGGTAGACAAGAGTGAGCAGACTCTCGCTCTTCAATCTGTCGTGAAGATAATGGCCGAGCTTCACGCCAAGGAAGGCAACCGACAACAGCATGGCCGCCCACAGCCAGATATGGCTGTTGTTGTACAATCCGCCAACGGCGAAAATGCCGAGACGCAGCAGCGTCGTCAGCAGCAGCAAACCGAGGATAGTCGCGCGCAACTCGCTCTTGTCGAAGATGCGGCCGGAGAGATAGGCGACATAGATCGGACCGCCGGTCCCGAAGGTCGCCGTCAGCGCTCCTGCCAGAAGACCGAGCGGCACCGCGACGAACTTGTTCAGCTTCCCGGTCTGCTGCTTCGCCAGCAAACGATAGATGCCGTAAGCGGTGATGAGCACGCCGAGCGTGAGCAGTAGAATCCGCTCGGGAAGAAGCAGCAGCATGGTCGCGCCGCCGATCATGCCGAGGATGGTGGTCGGCAACAGCGCGATCAGTTCCGGGTAGTTGGCATGCTGACGGAACTTGGCCGCGTTCCAGACCACGAACACCGCGTCGAGCAAAGCCACCAGCGGCACGAAGAACCGCAGCGAGGCGACCATCGCCAGAAACGGCATCGCGATCATGCTCTGGCCGAAACCGGTAATGCCGAACAGCGTATAGGCGCCGAACAGGATCAGGGCGGTGAGCCCGAAGGAAGTCACGTCATGCATGTCAGCTCAAACCCGTCCCGTGTTCGCAAGCATCGTCGGCCGCTCACATGCCCTGATAGTTCGGCCCGCCGCCGCCTTCCGGCGGCACCCAGACGATGTTTCCGTTCGGGTCCTTGATGTCGCAGGTTTTGCAATGGACGCAGTTCTGCGCATTGATCTGGAAGCGCGGACCGTCCGGCGCCTCGAGCCATTCATAGACGCCGGCCGGGCAGTAGCGGTTCGAGGGCCCGGCGAAGACGTCATGCTCGGACGATTTCTGCAGCGCCATGTCGAGCACCTTGAGATGGACCGGCTGGTCCTCCTCATGATTGGTGTTGGACAGGAACACCGACGACAATCTGTCGAACGTCACCTGCCCGTCCGGCTTCGGCGCGGGACGCGGCTGGCATGCACTCGCGGAGCGCAGCGATGCGCTATCGGTCTTGCCGTGCGACAGCGTTCCGAACGGCGAGAGGCCCAGCAGCGTCTGCATCCACATGTCGATGCCGCCAAGTGCCACGCCGAGCACGGTGCCGAACTTCGACCACAATGGCTTGACGTTGCGGACGCGGAACAGATCGCGTCCGACTGACGACTCCCGCCAGCCCTCCTCATAAGCCGCCAACTCGTCGTTGGCGCGGCCGTCAGAGAGCGCCGCCGCCACATGACGCGCAGCGATCATGCCGCTACGCATCGCGTTGTGAACGCCCTTGATCCGCGGCACATTGACGAAACCCGCCGCGCAGCCGATCAACGCACCGCCCGGAAATGAAAGCTTCGGCACCGACTGATAGCCGCCTTCGGTAATCGCGCGCGCGCCGTAAGACAACCGCTTGCCGCCTTCCAGCACCGGACGGATCGCGGGATGGGTCTTGAAGCGCTGGAATTCCTCGAACGGCGACAGATACGGATCGTCGTAATTGAGATGGACCACGAAACCGATGGCGACGAGATTCTCGCCGTAGTGATAGAGGAATGAGCCGCCGCCGGTCTTGCTGTCGAGCGGCCAGCCGAACGAATGGCGTACCAGACCGGGCTGATGCTTCGCCTTGTCGATCTGCCAGACTTCCTTGAGCCCGATGCCGAATTTCGGCGGCTCGCGATCCTTCGCGAGATCGTAATGCGCGATCAGTTGCTTCGTCAGGCTGCCACGCGCGCCTTCGGCAAACAGCGTGTACTTGCCGAGCAGCTCCATGCCGCGCGTGAACGAGGCCTTGTGCGAGCCATCGCGCGCAATGCCCATGTCGCCGGTGGCGACGCCGCGCACCTCGCCCGCTTCGCCATAGACGATTTCGGTCGCAGCAAATCCCGGATAGATTTCTACGCCCAGCGCCTCGGCGCGCGCGCCGAGCCAGCGGCACAGATCGCCGAGCGAGCCGATGTAACAATGATGATTGTTCATCAGCGGCGGCATCAGGACATTAGGTAGCGTGATCTCGCTGCCCGCCGTCATCCAGGCGAAACGGTCGGTGGTCACGCGGGTCTTGAGGGGGCAATCCTCATCATCGCGCCATTCGGGAACGAGATCGTCGAGACCGGCTGGATCGATCACCGCGCCTGAGAGAATGTGCGCGCCGACCTCGGAGCCTTTTTCGATCACCACCACATTAAGCGTGGGATCGACCTGCTTGAGACGGATCGCCGCGCTAAGCCCTGCGGGGCCTGCGCCGACGATGACGACATCGAATTCCATGGAGTCGCGGGGCTGCGGCTCTTCGCTCATGTGGGGCTCGGCTGGTCCTGCTGGGCGTGGATGGAATGAATCTAAAAAAGCCTTGTACGATTTTCACAAGCAGGACAACCCTGCCGAAATTCATTGCTGCTGTGCGCGCTCCAAAATCCGTTTTGTGGAACGGCAAATCGGGACTCTCATTCCCGGCCCGGACGCTTTACATTGTCGCCCATGATCACCGAGCGCCCTCCGACTCCGCATGAATTGCTGGCTTTCTATCTGGAAGCCGGGGTTGATTGCGCGCTGGCTGAGGAGCCATCCGACCGCCTGTCGGAGAGCGAGCCGGAACCTGCGCCCGCGCCACGGCGCATCGCGCCATTGACGGCAGTACCCGCCGCGCCTCTCGTTGCACCGCAACCAGATCTCGCGCCCGCGCCCGATGCCGCCATCGAATCAGCGCGCGAACTTGCTCCGAAGGCAAAGACGCTGGACGAGTTGCGGGGCCTGCTCGAACAGTTTGACGGCTGTGCACTGAAAGCCACCGCGACGAAGCTGGTGTTCGGCGATGGCAATCCGCAGGCGCGTGTCATGCTCGTCGGCGAAGCGCCCGGCCGCGACGAGGATCTTCAGGGCATTCCCTTCATCGGCCGTTCGGGCAAGCTGCTCGACCTGATGCTCGCCTCGATCGGGCTCGACCGCACCGGCGCCTACATCGCCAACGTTATTCCGTGGCGACCGCCGGGCAACCGCGATCCCTCCCCTCATGAAACGCAGATGTGCCTGCCTTTCATCAAGCGACAGATCGAGCTTGTCGATCCGGACGTTCTGGTCTGTCTCGGCAAGCCGTCATCGCAAGCGGTCCTCGACCTCAAGGACGGCATCATGAAAACGCGCGGTCGCTGGTTCGATTACAACACCGGCACGCGCACCATCCGCGCGATGGCGACATTCCACCCCGCTTATCTGCTGCGCCAGCCAATCTACAAGCGGATGACGTGGAAGGATCTGCGCACCATTCAGGCCGCGCTGGCGGCGGGTGCCAAATAGAATCCGGAACGCCCGAGAGGCGATGGAAATGAGCAGATACGTGGTGTCGGCTCTTTGGGTGGCGGCCATGGTGGCCATCATCGTCGGCGTGGACATTATGTTCTTCAGGAATCGCTTCTGGGAACGCCTGATGGTGAATGTCGGCATCGTTCTGGTGTTCGCCGCCCTTTATCTTGTCTTTTTCAGACGCCCGTGACTTCGGACGTCCAAGACGCCAGCTTCTGACCGAACGAACCTCAACCTCAGACAATAAAACTTGAAGCTACGGCACTTTGCCTGCTGGTGGATAAACCTACATGGAGGTCGTCAAACCTCAGGGGACCTTCATGGCCGCAGAAAATACCGAACATTCAACGACAAAGATCGCACTCGTCACCGGAGGCAGCCGCGGGCTCGGCCACAACACCGCGCTCAGCCTGGCGCGCCGGGGCGTGGACGTTATCATTACCTATCACTCAAATCAGGTAGAAGCCGACGCCACCGTTGCCGCGATCAAAAAGCTCGGCCGCAACGCTGCAGCGTTGCAGCTCGACACCGGCGCGATCAAAACCTTCCCGGACTTTGCAACGCGGCTGAAGACCGCACTCAAAGACAATTGGGGGGCGTCGCAGTTCGATTACCTCGTGAACAACGCTGGCATCGGCCTCAACAGGCCGTTCGCGGAAACCACCGAGGCCGATTTCGACCGGCTGATGAACATCCATTTCAAGGGCGTGTACTTCCTGACCCAGACGCTGCTGCCGCTGATCGCCGACGGCGGACGCATCATCAACCTCTCCAGCGGCCTTGCCCGCTTCAGCCTACCGGGCTTTTCCGCCTACGGCGCAATGAAGGGTGCCATCGAGGTGCTGACGCATTACCTCGCAAGGGAACTCGGTCCGCGCCGCATCACCGCCAACACGGTCGCGCCCGGTGCGATCGAGACCGATTTCGGCGGCGGCCATGTCCGCGACGACGCTGAAGCCAACCGTCAGGTCGCAAGCGCGACGCCGCTCGGCCGTGCGGGGCTGCCGGACGATATCGGGCCGATGATCGCCTCGCTCCTGTCGGACGACAACCGCTGGGTCAATGGCCAGCGCATCGAAGTCTCCGGCGGCATTTTCGTATGATCGAAAGCGACGGCCCCCTCGGCGAAAATGCATAGGGGGTCTTCACTGGAGGATGGCTGTTCTGTTTCGGCCGAACATGCGAGAAAAACTTTCTCCATGCAGTGCCGGAATGAAGATGACAGCCATCGCCGCCGAAGTTCATGACGACCGAAAGGCCCGCGCCAATGTTGCGCGGCTGGCCATCGCCCAGGCGCTGACCGGCGCGAACAATGCCGTGGTCTTCGCAACTGCGGCCATTGTCGGCGCCTCGATCGCGCCAAGCCTGTCGCTCGCGACATTGCCGGTGACGGTTTTCGTGGTCGGCATGGCGACGGGCACGCTGCCGACCGGATGGGTGTCCCGCACCTATGGCCGCCGCGTCGCCTTTATGATCGGCTCCGGCTTCGGCGCGCTCTGCGGCGCGCTCGCCGCAATCGCAATCATTATGCAGTCGTTCCCGCTGTTCTGCGCCGCCACCTTCTGTGGCGGATTGTACGGCTCGGTCTCCCAATCCTATCGCTTCGCGGCCGCCGATGGCGCAAGCGCGGCCTTCCGCCCGAAGGCGATCTCGTGGGTGCTGGCCGGCGGCGTGTTCGCGGGCGTACTCGGTCCTCAGCTTGTGCAATGGACGATGGATGTCTGGTCGCCGCATTTGTTCGCGGCAAGCTTCGCCATTCAGGCAGTCGTCGCGCTGGTGGCGATGGCGGTTCTGTCCACCGTGGATGCACCCCGCCCTGCGGCGGCGGATATTCATCGCGGCCGTCCGCTGTTCGAGATCATCGGCCAGCGCGATTTCATCGCCGCCGCGCTGTGCGGCACTGTCGCCTACACCATGATGAATCTGGTGATGACTTCCGCACCGCTGGCGATGCGGCTGTGCGGGCTGCCGATCAGCGATTCCAATTTCGGCATCCAGTGGCATATCGTTGCGATGTACGGGCCGAGCTTCTTCACGGGCTCGCTGATCGCGCGTTTCGGCGCGCCGGTGATCGTGGCGATCGGGCTCGCGCTCGAAGCGACCGCAGCGACGATCGGCATGTCGGGCATCACGCCGATGCATTTCTGGGTGATGCTGATCGTGCTCGGACTGGGGTGGAATTTCGGCTTCATCGGTGCATCCGCGCTGGTGGTGCAGACCCATCGGCCGGAGGAACGCAACAAGGTACAGGCGTTCAACGATTTCCTGATTTTCGGGATGATGGCGGTCGGCTCGTTCGCCTCGGGCCAACTGCTCGCCGATTACGGCTGGAACGTCGTCAATGCGGTGGTGTTTCCACCGGTCACGATCGGCCTCATCTGCCTCGGCCTTGCTCACTTGATGCGCAAGCGCGCGCCTTCTCTTTAGGCAGGCTTAGTCGACGTCAGCCCATGCCGAAGAACATCAGCGTCTTGCGGGTGTATTCCTCGGCGTAGTCCACGATCTTGTCGGAACCCTCGCGCGCGCCGGCCTCGTCGTTCTCGGCGATCCGCCGCGCGACGAAAGCATGCAGCGTACAGACGCGCTGCAGATCGCCGAACTGCTTGAAATGCACGTACCAGAAGCGCCGGGTCTGCGCCTCGATCGGCGTGATCGCCTGGGCGGCGTATTTGTTGCGCGCTGTCGCGACGATCAGCGAATTGAATTCGCGGTCAGCCTCGACGAAGATATGTCCGTTGTTGGTGGCGGCGGATTTCTCGAACATCAACGCCAGTTCGCGGAAGCGCTTGCGTTCGGCCTCGCCCGCGAAGCGCGCCGCGCGACCCGCCAGCACGTTCTCGATGCCCTTGCGGACTTCGATCATCGCGAGCTGATCGACGAGATCGATCTCCGACACGAATGCGCCGGAACGCGGCACGATCCGCACCGTCCCTTCGAACGACAACCGCTGCAGCGCCTCGCGGATCGGCGTGCGGCCGATACCGAGCTTGGCGCTCAGGGTTGCCTCGGAAATGCGTGAACCGGGCGGCAGCTCGTGTGTGACGATCATCGCCTCGATCAAGCGATAGGCGATCCGCGACTGCGGCTCGTCGTCATTATCGGAAACTTCGGGAAGACTCATGGGCTGCATCATAAATGCGCGCGCTCACCGCTGGTGAAAAAAGATAGACGGGACAGTGCGAAGCGCACATCCCGCCGGGCGAATAGCCCTCGCGGGTTCACAGCCGTCCGCGTCATCCTCTGAGCGGATGCACGCTTAAGGCTTCTCCGACAAACGTTCAACGCCGCGTCACGACGCATTGGCCTGCTTCCTGCTTGGAACGCTGTGGATGTCCGCCGGACGCTTCCGGCGTCCGGCCCGCAAAGGCCTTGTTTGTTGTTTCCTTTCTGGCATAATCGTATGTCTCTGACATATCAGAAACATAACAGAACAAGAAAACAAGGCCCAGCGGAAACGACCCATTCACAAACAAGGGAGCGGTAAAATGACGACTACGAACGCACCGGCTGCAACGACGCCATCCTCGCGATGGTTTCAGTTGTTACTCGGCATGATCGCGATGATGGCGATCTCCAGCCCGCAATATGTTTGGGCCCTGTTCACTGGCCCGCTGACGGAAAAACTCAACGCACCGCTCGCGGAAATCCAGGTCACGTTCTCGCTGCTCATCATGCTGCAGACGTTCCTGTCGCCGGCACAGGGCTACCTTGTCGACCGCTTCGGCCCGCGCCTGCTGTTGTCTTTCGGCGCCGCTCTCACCGGCTTGAGCTGGGTCCTCGCGGCGAACACCTCGAGCCTGCTCGGCCTCTATATTACCTATGGCGTGCTCGGCGGTATCGGTACTGGCATCATCTACGTCGGCGTGGTCGGCATGATGGTGCAGTGGTTTCCCGACAAGCGTGGCCTTGCCGCGGGCCTCGTCGCTGCGGGCTACGGCTTCGGCGCAATCCTGACCACATTCCCGATCTCCAGCAGCGTCAAGGCGAATGGCTTGTCGAGCACGCTCATGACCTTCGGCATCATCATCGGCGTTGTCGGCGTTCTCGCTGCACTCGGCATGCGTCGCCCCGACAAGGGTACGCCGCACGTCGCGGCCGATGCGCAGGCGCATGGTCTCGTGCAGGAAACCCGCGACTACGCGCCGCGCGAAATGCTGCGCAGCCCGATCTTCTGGCTAATGTTCGTCATGATGACCATGATGTCGACCTCCGGTCTAATGGTGATCTCGCAGATGGGCGCCTTCGCCAAGGACTTCGGCGTCAAGGACGCGCTGGTGTTCGGCCTTGCGGCGCTGCCGCTCGCATTGACGATCGACCGTTTCACCAACGGTCTGACACGACCGTTCTTCGGCTGGGTCTCGGACAAGATCGGCCGCGAAAACACGATGTTCATCGCCTTCGGCATGGAAGGCATCGCGATGACCATCTGGCTGATCTACGCGCACCACCCGCTGACCTTCGTGCTGCTATCGGGTGTGGTGTTCTTCGGCTGGGGTGAAATCTTCTCGCTGTTCCCCTCGACGTTGACCGACACGTTCGGCACCAAGAACGCCACCACGAATTATGGCTTCCTGTACATGGCGCAGGGCGTCGGCTCCGTGCTTGGCGGACCGCTCGCTGCCGAACTGCATCAGATCACCAATTCGTGGAACGTGGTGTTCGGTGTCGTGATCGTGATGAACTTCCTCACCGCGATCCTGGCGCTCCTCGTTCTCAAGCCGATGCGCACCAGCCACCGGCGACAGAATGCCACCGGCAACGCCACGTTGGCAGCCCGCGGCACTGCCTGACAAACACCTGCCGGGGCGCTATATGCGCCCCGGCGTTTCTCCCACCCGAAGGATATCGAGTTCAAAAATGCTCCAGACCGTTCGCTCCACCCGCGGCATGGCCGTTGCCCCTCACTCATTGGCCGCACAGGCTGCGGTCGACGTCCTGCGGGCAGGCGGCAACGCCATCGAGGCCATGGTCGCCGCAGCGTCCACCATCGCGGTCGTCTATCCGCACATGAACAGCATCGGCGGCGACGGCTTCTGGACCATCTCCTGCCCCGGCAAGCCCGTGGTGGCCATCGAGGCCTGCGGCGCGGCGGCGAGCAGCGTTTCCTGCGACTACTATTCGGCCAAAGGCTGCGCGACTATTCCCTCGCGCGGACCGGACTCCGCCAACACCGTTGCCGGCACCATCGGCGGCTGGCAGGCCGCGCTCGACATCAGCAAGGAATGGGGCGGTCGCCTACCGCTCGGGCGCCTGTTGGATAACGCAATCTTCTACGCCGAAGACGGCATCGCCGTGACGCGTTCGCAAAGCGTCACCACTGCCAAGAAGCTTGCTGAACTGAAGCCTCTTCCGGGCTTTGCCGACACTTTCCTGATCAACGGCAAGGTGCCGGAAGCCGGCGAACGCATGCGCCTGCCCCAACTCGGCAAAACGCTGCGCGCGCTCGCCGAGGACGGCCTCGACAGCTTCTATCGTGGTCGCCTCGCCGCGAGCATCGCGAAAGATCTGAAGGCGCTCGGCAGTCCGGTGTCGGCGGAGGATCTCGCGAAGTATCGTGCAACGGTGCGCAAGCCGCTCGTGCTCGAACACAGCCTCGGCCAAGTCTACAATATGACGCCACCAACGCAGGGTCTCGTCTCGCTCATCATCCTCGGCCTGCTCGACCGCCTCGACATCAAGCGCTTCGGGCCGGAAAGCGCGGAATACATCCATTGTGTGGTGGAGGCGACCAAGCAGGCCTTCATGATCCGCGACAACCACATCACCGATCTCGATTACATGAAGGCCGATCCGCAGTCGTTCCTCGCGCCCGAACATCTCGACAAGCTGCGCGCAGCCATCCGCATGGACAAGGCACTGCCGTGGGGCAAGGGCAAGGGTCCAGCCGACACGGTGTGGATGGGTGTCATCGACGGCGAAGGACGCGCGGTGTCGTTCATCCAGAGCATCTATCACGAGTACGGCAGTGGCCTCGTGCTGCCGGAGACTGGTCTCAACTGGCAGAACCGCGGCTGCTCGTTCTCGCTCGACCCACAGCACATCAACGCACTGCTACCGAACAAGAAGCCGTTCCACACGCTCAATCCGGCACTCGCGCGGCTGAACGACGGCCGGGTGATGGTCTACGGCACGATGGGCGGCGATGGCCAGCCGCAGACGCAGGCCGCCGTGTTTACGCGCTACGCCGTCTACAATGAAACCATGCAGGCAGCGATCACCGCACCGCGCTGGCTGCTCGGTCGCACATGGGGCGATGATACCGACAGCCTCAAGCTCGAAGGCCGCTTCCCCGAGGAAACCCGCCGCAAGCTCGAAGCGCTCGGCCACGAGGTCGAGATGGTCGAAGACTTCGATGAGATCGTCGGCCACGCCGGCGGCATCGCGCGCGATTCCAACGGCGTGTTCGAAGGCGGCAGCGACCCGCGCAGCAACGGCGCTGTCGCTGGTTTCTAAAAGTTCGTCCGCAGCGTCGCAGCGCGCGGCTGCATCCTGCGGATGCGCGCGGCGAAGCGATCCGGGTGATTCCTACCCTACCCGGATTGCTTCGCCCGCAATGATAAAAGAAGAAGTCGCTATTTCCCCGCGCGCGGACGCACCACACCCCAGCCGATACGCAACGGCTCGAGCTGCCCCTCGATCAGGCGATCGAAAGTCCGCGGCACTTCGGCGACAAGGCCGGGGAATGTCTTCGCAATGTCCTCGGGCGGTGCGCCGACGGTGTCGTGCGCACGCCAGACGACAAGTCCACCACCGGTGTTGACGGTGTCAGCGTCGATCCACGGCGTCTTGCCGGGAAGATCAGAGAACAGCACCCGCGGCCGCGACGGCGCGCCGAGCCCGATCAGCGATGCGATCTGCGGGTCGCCGGCGACAACGGGCAGCGGACGATCGGTCCGCAGCCTGTAATTGTCGGCGAAGAATTTTCCCATCGCGCGCGCGGGCAGCGACGTCTGCACTTCGTCCGTATCGATCCAGGGCTGCACTAGCACTGTCGCCAGAACCACGATCACCGGTACTGCCATGGCCACCAGCCAGATCGTACGCAGCACCTGCTGACGGCGCAGATAAATCAGGTCGCCGCCCATGATGACGGCGAGAAGGCCGATCAGCAGCAGCGCCACGCCCTCGCCGCCTGCAACATGATCGAGCCCGAAAGCGGGAGACGCGAGCGTGAACAGCAGCGGAGGCACCACGCCGAAGAAGACCACGAAAGGACGCGCCAATGGATCGACCGGCGGACGGAAGATCGCGGGCGCATCTTCTCGCCAGTTTTCTGCCTTGGGCTCGAAGACGCGCGTGTTCGCGACGATCAGCGCGACGACGCCGAGCGCCGATAACAGAAGCGCGCCGAACAGTTTGCCTGACTGCTGCGCATAGGTCCCCACCGAAGTGAACGTCGGATGCGGGAAGGCGGTGCCGCTGCGCGCGAGCCAGATCATATAAGGCAGCGCGATGACCGCGATCACGAGCAGCCCGAACAGCGGATCAATCGAGCGCAGCGCAGCGCGGCCCCGCGCAGTCGCAAGCGCAAACAACAGGAGCAGCAGCAACAGAACCGGCGCCATGACCGTAGTGAGGAACAGAAGCCCGATTTCGATCGACAACGCGAACCATGCGCCGCGCTGCCTCTCTCCGATTACCCGCCATGCATGCAGCAGCGTGAGCGCCCAGAGCGGCCGCGCGAGGGTGTCGGGACCGAATTCCAGCCCCGGATAGCTGAAGGCAGCAATCGCAAGCGTGAGCAATGCCGCGAGCACGCCCTGCTGCGCGCCGACCAGAGCACGCGCGAGCGTGAACAGAGCCGCCATCATCACTACGAAACAGATCTGCGCCAGCAGATAGACGCCGAAGGCGTAACCACCCACCGCACGGAACGCGACGTCGGCAAGCCAGAACGACAGCGGCGGGCCCATTGTCGTTCCGACCTGATATTCGCGGCCGAAAGCCAGCGCGGTGGGCACTTCGCCGGGCGGGCTGAGATAGAGCGCCGCAGGCAGGATCAGCCACACCAGCGCGAGCGCAAGCACGGCACTCCAGAAAATCCAGCGCGGCTTGGCGCGGACGAGTTCGACGATCAGGGAGGTAAAGCGCATCGCGCGGGCGAACCGGGGCGGGAGGGCAAAAAGACCGTTCAGCGCTTGATAAAGGGCTGCGTCCGATCAGGCAACCTGAACGGCCGCCTCCTCCGCCACGATCACCGTTTCGGTCACTTCAAGCAAAGACGTGTCGGACGGCAGCGTCGTGCCGTTGAGCCTCGCATGCGCCGCTGCCACGGGGGCGAAATGCCGCCGATGATGCGGCGTCGGGCCATGCTCTTTGAGTGCCGCCAGATGCCGGGGCACGCCATAACCCATATGCGAATCGAAGCCGTATTCTGGATGGATCTGGGCCAGCCGGCACATCAGACGGTCACGCGTGACCTTCGCCACGATCGAGGCCGCGCCGATCGACAGCAGCAGGCCATCGCCGCCGATCACCGGCTCGCAGTCGCACGGCACCGTGATCTTATCGCGGCCGTCGACGAAGACATGACGCGGTGCCTGCGGTAGCCCCTGCACCGCGCGCGCCAGTGCCCACAGTGAGGCGCGCAAAATGTTGTCGCGATCGATCCGCCACGGCGGTGCGGCGGCGACCGACACCATCGCGGTCGCGCAGATCTGCTCGAACAGGGCTTCGCGCTCCTCCGCATCGAGTCGCTTGGAATCGTCGATGCCCTTCGGAATACGATCTGGGTCAAGAATAACGGCGGCGGCGACCACCGGCCCCGCGAGCGGACCCCGCCCCACCTCGTCGCAACCAGCTACCGGCCAGATGCCCTGCTTCAGCAAAGCGCGCTCGCGGCGAAAGCTCGGCCGTGTTGCTGCAGTAGCGCTCCGCGCATTTTTTGGCGCACGTGGAACCGATGATGTCTTGTCGCGACTCATGCAGCGATGTTTGCGGGCTGAGGCGCGCCCACGCAACCGGAAATCCCCGCTATTCAATCCGCCAGATGAACGAGGTTGTCGTCGCCGACCTCGATGCCGGGCGCCACCACGACCTCCCAAGGATGTCCGTCGGGATCGGCGAAATAACCGGAATACCCCCCCCCATAATCAGTCCGGTGCGCTGCCTTCAGCAAGGTGGCGCCTCGCACCAGCGCGAATGCAAGGACCGCATCCACCTCCTGTTCGCTCCCGCAATTCCATGCCAGTGTCGAACCACGAAACGCCAAAGGCCGCGGCTCGTCAGGAAGCGTCGCGTCTCGCGCGAGTTTGTCCCACGGATACAGTGCAAGCACGGCACCGCCGGTATCGAAGAACGCGACCTCCTCGCCGGTTGCCCGCAGCTTTCGTGCAAATCCCAGCGCCTCATAGAACGCGATGCTCCTGCTCATATCGCCGACGCCCAGCGTCAGAACCGTGAATCTGGCGACCGGTTTCGGCAACACATCACTCATTGACCCACCCCTCATTGCCATCAGAACAGATCCAGTTGCTCCTCGCTTTTCGCCGGCTGCACGAAATGCGACGTGGAGAGTTTCACCCGCTTGCGGTTGAGCCCGAGCCGCTCGCAGGCAATCTCGAAGCGGCGGCCGATCATCCATGCCATCGGGCCGGTACCCTTCATCCGCGTGCCCCATTGTGAGTCATAGTCCTTGCCGCCACGCATATCGCGGATCAGCGTGAAGACGTGACGGTAACGGTCGGGATAATTCGCGATCAGCCATTCGCGGAACAGGTCGCGCACCTCAAGCGGCAGCCGCAACAGCGTGTAGTTCGCCTCCTTCACCCCAGCATGGGCAGCAGCATCGAGAATGCGCTCCATCTCGGAATCGTTGAGCGCGGGAATGAGCGGCGCCGTCATCACCACGGTCGGAATGCCGGCAGCGGACAATTGCCGCAACGCCTCCAGCCGCCTCGGCGGCGTCGAGGCACGCGGCTCCATGGTGCGCGCGAGTTTCGGATCGAGCGAGGTCACCGAGATCGCTACCTTGGCGAGGCCCTTCTCCGCCATCCGCGCAAGGATGTCGATGTCGCGCGTCACCAGCGCTGACTTGGTGACGATACCGACCGGATGACCGGTCTTTTCCAGCACTTCAAGAATGCCGCGCATAATTTTGTGCTCGCGCTCGATCGGCTGGTACGGATCAGTGTTGGTGCCGATCGCCATGGTGCGCGGCTCGTAGCCCGGCACCGTCAGTTCCTTTTCAAGAAGCGCGGGGGCATCCGGCTTCATGAAAAGCCTGCTCTCGAAATCGAGGCCTGGCGACAGGCCGAGATAGGCGTGGGTCGGCCGCGCGTAGCAGTACACGCAGCCATGCTCGCAACCGCGATAGGGGTTGATCGAACGATCGAAACCGATGTCCGGCGAGTCATTGCGCGAGATCACCTTGCGGGCGGTGTCGAGCCCGACCGTGGTCTTGAACGGCGGCAGCTCGTCGAGGCTCTGCCAACCGTCATCGAACGCAGCGCGCGCCTCTCGTTCATATCGCCCGCTGGCATTGGTCTGCGCGCCCCGGCCGCGGCGGCGCGCGACATCAATGGCGACACCGATCTCGGTGAAACCAGAAAGGCCCGCCGCCGGAGCGGCGGAAAGCTGCGGAAGTGGCTCGGATGGTATGGCCCTGTTCATACTCAAAGGATAATCGTCATTTAGAACAAAACAAGAACATTTTTTATAACATCCCCAATGGACCTCGCATCGGAGCGCGGCGTTGTCGGCGGGGCAAAATTCATGAGGAGGATTCGATGAAGACGTATCTTCTGACAGCAGCAGCCCTCGGTCTGGCAACCGCGAGCATCACCTCGTTCAGCAGCGCGCCCGCGAACGCCGGAACCGTCTGTCTGACCGACACCGACAGCCCGAACACCTATCAATCGTGCAGTTTCTACAGTTTCGGAGCCTGTCAGGCATCTGCACAGGGAGTCGGCGGCTCCTGCGTGAGCAACCCACGCGGGGACGAAGACAGTTACGGCTATATCGGAGGCCCATCAGCCGCGTTCGGTATGGCCTATAACCGCTATGAAGGCCCGCTCTATCATCGTGGCTACTACAGCTCCGGCGATCGCTGGTGAGTTTTTAGGCACCTGATCTCCAACGAGCCGGAGCGAGACGTCGCACTGTCCCGTTTCACATGCACTTCCGCGCGATGTATCTTGCATGGCGTGGGGTTCTTTGCCTGCGCATGAGATGCTAAGGCAACGTCGTTTCTTTTGACGACGGAGCGCGCCCGATGATCAGCATCGTCATTCCGACGCGAGGCAACGAAGCCGAGACCGTCGCCACGCTCGCGGCGCTGGTGCCGGGCTCGGCCGCGGGCATGGTACGCGACGTCGTGCTGGTCGATCGCGGCGGCGGCAACGGTGACATCGCCCGCGTCGCTGATGTCGCGGGCTGTCGCTTTCTCGCATTCGATGGTTCGCGCGCTGATGCCATCGCAGCGAGCGTCAAACTCACGCGCGGCTCCTGGCTGATGTTCCTGCATGCGGGCGCCGTGCTCGAATCCGGTTGGATCGACGAGACCGCGCAGTTCATCGAAAGCGTGAGCATCAGCGGCCGCCACCGTGCCGCTGTGTTCCGCTACGCCCGCTCGCCCTACGCTGAAGGCGGCATCGGCTCCGCCATGCGGCAGATCGCCCGCGCCGTCATCGGCCCTTCCGCCAATCAGGGTCTGCTGATCGCACGCGATCATTACGACCGGCTCGGCGGTTACGCACCGGGCGCGCGCGGCGCAGAATCGAAATTGCTGTCGAAGATCGGCCGCTCCGGCCGCGCGCGGTTGCGCACGCGGATTTTTGTTACGGCCTGACTTGGCCAAAGCTCGATTGCCGGCCGCGGATATGAGCAGCCACAATGATCGACAGAATCGCGACGACCACGCCGGCAATCACATCCACGATGTAGTGAGCGCCGAAGCCCGGCGTGCCGAGAATCATCAGCAGATTGAGCGGAACGCTGAGCCAGCGCAGACGCGCGAGCGGCCAGAGCGCCCAAGCGTAGAGTATCGCGCTCACCGTGTGGAAACTCGGAAACGAGATCAACCCTTCGAAATCGCACAACGGAATGAATTTCTGGACACCTGTGCGCAAAGCTTCGAGCGTAGGGAAATAGCTCTCCACACGCAGTGAGAGTTCACCATATCCGATCGTCGGCAGATCGACGTGGACTAACGCATTTGTCGCCGGAACGAATGCCGCGATGATGCAGGTCATAGTGAGCGATAGTCCATAGGCCACGCCATAAGTACGGCATCGCTCCTCCTGACCCGACAACACCAGAGCGAACGGCACGACCACAAATTGCGTCAGAAGCGACGCATATCCCAGATAGACAAAGCCGAGCAGTCGCGGATGGTCGACGAGAAATTTCAGGTAAGCTTCGCGATAAAATCCGATACTGAGATCGAACGCATGCAGTTCCACATCACGATATGGAAGTGGAATGGCCGACACCGCATAGGACAACAACAACCCGAGGATCATCATCAGCGTGATCTGCCCGAACAAGATCAGGGCGTCGGCGATCACGGGAATTTTCCGAACGAAGACATAGAAGCAGGTCAACAACGCGTAGCATGCTGCGACAATCAACAGCGCCGGATTGCTGGCAGTATCCAGACTGAGTCCGGTCTTCCACAACATCGCGGCGAGGAGCCACGCCATTCCGGCCACGACGGCCCAGACAACCGTGTCTGGACGACGAGCAGCCAGACCGGCCTCACCAGCCGTACGGTCCATGACGATATCCGAAGAGGTCATGCGGCCTCATGAAGCGTGATGGCGGCCGTGAAACTTGTCGGCCTATCATTGCGTGCGTCGTCGGTGAAAACGTACGCGCGAGACATGAAACAACCCTGAAAAAATACTTACAAATAGCAGGGAAAATGCCCGCACATGCACTGCCACGCCATGCAAGGGAGCTCAGGCCTTCGCCTTGCCGCGCTTCAGGTGTTCGTCCAGCCGCGGCATGATCTCCACGAAATTACACGGCCGCGTGCGGTAATCGAGCTGATGCACGAGGATGCCGTCCCAGCCATCGCGGCAGGCGCCCGGTGATCCCGGCAGCGAAAAGATAAAGGTCGTGCCCGCAATACCGGCGGTCGCGCGGCTCTGGATCGTGGACGTTCCGATCTTGGCGTAGCTCATCATATGGAAGGCGATGGAAAAACCATCCATCCGCTTGTCGAACAGCGGCTCGACCGCCTCCGGCGTCACGTCGCGTCCGGTGAAACCGGTGCCACCGGTGGTCACCACGACGTCGACGCCATCGTCCGCGATCCATCGCTTCAACTGCGCCTGAATCTTTTCGACATCGTCGGTGACGATCTCGCGCGCTGCGAGACGATGCCCCGCCGCCGCGATCCGCTCCGCCAGCGTCGTCCCCGATTTATCATCGGCAAGCGAACGCGAATCCGAGACGGTCAACACCGCGATGTTGAGCGGAATGAACGGCTTCGACTGATCGAGGTTCGTCATATCAAAGCGCACTCGCGCCGAACGTGTTGCAGGCTGACACGGTACCCTGCTGGTAGCCGGTCATGAACCAGCGCTTGCGCTGCTCGGCCGAGCCGTGAGTGAAGGAATCCGGCACCACGCGACCCTGCATCTTGCGCTGCAGGGTGTCATCGCCGATCGCCGCAGCGGTCCGCAACGCACCGTCGATGTCGCCCGGCTCGATGAAGCCCGGCCGCTTCTTCGCCTCGCGGTTGACCCAGACACCGGCGAGACAATCCGCCTGGAGTTCGACCTTGACCTGGATCGCATTGGCTTCCGCCTTGCTGCCCGCCTGCTGCTGCAGCGCGTGCGCCTTGTCGAGGATGCCAAGCAGGTTCTGGATATGATGGCCCGCCTCATGCGCGATGATATAGGCTGCGGTGAATTTGCAGGCACTGCCCTGACAGCCGCCGAATTTCGTCTCGATCTCCCGGAAGAAGCCGGTGTCGAGGAAAATCTGCCGGTCGGGCGGGCAGTAGAACGGCCCCATCGCCGATTGCGCCATGCCGCAGCGGCCGCCATTGGTGGCGTTGCGGAACAGGACGATACGCGGGCCCTTGTAGGTTCGGCCACTGGCCGAGAAGATTTCGTCCCAGCGGTCGTCGATCTCGCCGAGCACGCCGGCGATCATACTGCCCATCTCGTCGGTCGGTGCACCACGCTTGGCCTGCGAGGACGGCCGGTCGCTTTGATAGCTGGGCGCCTGTCCGCCGCCGCCAGTGAGGATTTCCGCGCCGCCGATCAGAATCCGTGGATCAATGCCGACAGCCCAGCCGATCAGGCCGAGAACCACCACCGTGCCGATACCGAGCCGGCCGCCGCCGCCCATCGGGAAACCGAAGCCCCCGCCTCCGCCGCCAAAACCGCCGCTACCACTATCGTCGCGCCGATCGTCGATATCGTCGCTGCGGCGGAAATCGTCATAACGCATCGGTCTCTCCTAGGGCCTTGGATATTCATAACGGCCGACGGCGGGAATCGTTTGATGCATGATGCAACAACAACCACGCTCGCGAGCGGATTTTAGCGTCCCCGGCAATTCTTGCCTAGTCAAACCAGCGGCCCGGTCGTGCACTGGCCGACTTCGTGCCGCCACTGGGCGCGGGCGCTGCGAGAGTCGATGTCTCGGAAGGCCGCGTCCTGAAGCAACGCGATACATTTTCGATGATGCGCGCCGCGGATTCAAAAATAAAAAATCAAGTTTCGAAAACGGAAAACGATTAAGTCGATTTTTACCTTGGACATTCATGGTGAAGACAAGTCGGATTTGTTGGTCCCGCGTCGCCGACTGCGTCGCCTGAGTCAGGTTTGAGTCATGGTTGTGTCGCGTCGCGGGGCGTCTGCAAGGGCGCCCCGCACTAATTTTGAAACCTCGCCGTCCTCGCGCATCGTCATCGGCGATTGCGTCGCAGAGATGACGAAACTGCCTGCGAGCTCCGTCGATCTGGTGTTCGCCGACCCCCCCTATAACTTGCAGCTCAAGGGCGAACTGAAGCGCCCGGACGAGTCGCATGTCGATGCGGTCAATAACGACTGGGACAAGTTCTCATCGTTTTCCGCTTATGATGATTTCACGCGCGCCTGGCTGCTCGCCTGCCGCCGCATCATGAAGCCGACCGCGACGATCTGGGTGATCGGCTCCTATCATAACATCTTCCGCGTCGGCGCGATCATGCAGGATCTCGGATTCTGGATCCTCAACGACATCGTGTGGCGCAAGTCCAACCCGATGCCGAACTTCCGCGGCCGCCGTTTCACCAATGCGCACGAAACGATGATCTGGGCGGCACGTGACGAAAAAACCAAATACACGTTCAACTACGATGCACTGAAAGCGGCGAACGAGGACGTGCAGGCCCGCTCCGACTGGCTGATCCCGCTGTGCACCGGCGAGGAACGCCTCAAGGGCAAGGACGGCAAGAAAGTGCATCCGACGCAGAAGCCGGAAGGCCTGCTGGCGCGCGTGCTGCTCTCCTCATCGAAGCCCGGCGATCTCGTGATCGATCCGTTCAATGGCACCGGCACCACCGGCGCGGTCGCCAAGCGGCTCGGCCGCAGCTACATCGGCTTCGAGCGCGACAAGACCTATGCCGCCGCCGCTGAAAAGCGGATCGCGGAAATTCTGCCGCTGCCGGGCGCGACGCTCGCTCCGTTCATGACCGCGCGCGAAGCACCGCGCGTCGCGTTCTCCGAACTGGTCGAGCGCGGCATGATCTCGCCAGGCGACAAGCTCGTGGATTCGAAAAAGAAGCACGCCGCTCTGGTGCGCGCCGACGGCGCCATCATGCTCGGCGACAAGGTCGGCTCAATTCATCGCATGGGCGCGGTGGCGCAAGGCTCGGAAGCCTGCAACGGCTGGTCCTTCTGGCACGTCGAGACGAAGAAGGGCCTGCGCCTGATCGACGAATTGCGCGCCGAAATCCGCCGCGAGATGCAAACGGCCTGAGCCACAAAACGATCCTGCAAATAAAAACGGACGCCGCAAGGCGTCCGTTTTCGTTTGGTAATTGCAGATCGTGCGACGGCCTCAGGCCTTTTCCCTGTCGAGCACCTTCTGCACCGCCGGGCGCTCCTTCATGCGCTCGCGATGCGCGCTCACCTTCGGAAATTCCGCGAGATCGACGCCATCGGCCTTCGCCCAGTTTCCGATCGTGAACAGATATGGATCACAGACGGTGTAGGCTTCGCCCATCACCCAGGGGCCGCGCAGCATGTTCTGCTCGATCATGGCGACGCACGCACGCATGTTCTCGGGCACCTTGCGCTTCATGTCCTCCAGCGAACTCTCTTCGCTGGCCCAGCGTGCGCCGCGTCCCTTGTGCGAATGGGCGATGTGCACGCTCGAGCAAAGATAGCTGTTGAACGACTGCACCTGTGCGAACGCAAACGGATCGTTCACAGGCGCGAGGTTCGCCTTGGGGAAGGTCTGCGCGATGTAAGCGAGGATGGCGGGCGTCTCGGTCAGCACGCCCTGATCCGTCACCAGCGCGGGCACGCGGCCCTTGGGGTTGATCGCGAGATATTCCGGAGAATTCTGCTGGTTGGCTTTCATGTCGACGCGGTGCGCGTTGTACTGTACGCCCGCTTCCTCCAGCGCGATATGCGATGCCAGCGCGCACGTTCCAACCCCATAGTAAAACTCGAGCATTTCAGTCTCCCAATCCGTGCGCAATGACCTTGCGCATCACATTCGGCAACGCCTCGTCTTTAAGCGTCGCGATTTTGACCCAGCGCATTCCGTGCGGCGCTTTGGTCTTCGGAGATACTTTGCTCACATATACGGACAACTCCAATGGAAAATGCGTGAAAACGTGCGTCACGTGACCCACTTTCCTCCGCCAGCGCGACATATCTTTTAAAACCGGCGCCTGAGCACGCGCCGTTGTCTCATCATGTGCAACGAGCCAATCCGAGCCCGGCACTTCGGTCATGCTGCCGAGCAAACCTTTCTCGGGCCGCGTGCGTACCAGCAGTTCCTCGCCGCGCGTGACGACGAACGCAGCGCCCCGCCGTAACGCGCCGGTCTTCTTCGGCGCTTTACGCGGAAACGTCTCCTGTTCGCCTCGCATGCGCGCGAGACAATCATCGCTCAGCGGACACAGCACGCAGGCTGGTTTCTTCGGTGTGCAGATCGTTGCGCCAAGATCCATCAACGCCTGCGCGGAATCGCCCGCGCGTGATGATCCGAGCAGTGTCGCGGCGAGACGCTGAATCTCGGGCTTCGCTTTCGGCAGTTCGTCGTCCACAGCGAACAGGCGCGATATCACCCGCTCGATATTGCCGTCGACCGGCATGGTCTGCCGCCCGAACGCGATCGCCGCGATCGCCGCCGCCGTATAGGGACCGATGCCGGGCAATGCGCGCAGGCCATCCTCGGTATCGGGAAATGCGCCACCATGCTCGCACGTCACCGCCACCGCGCAGGCGTAAAGGTTGCGCGCACGCGAGTAGTAGCCGAGCCCGGCCCACATCCGCAGCACATCGTCGAGAGATGCTGCCGCCATGTCGGTGACGTTTGGCCAGCGGTCGATGAATTTGAGGAAGTACGGACCGACCGCCTTCACGGTGGTCTGCTGCAGCATGATCTCCGACAGCCAGACGCGGTAGGGATTGGCGAGTTCGCCGGGCAGCGCACGCCACGGCAGCACACGGCGATGGCGGTCGTACCATTGCAGCAGCAGTTCCGCGCGCGAGGCGGATTTCCTCCCGCCGGACGCCGTGACTTTGTTTCGCCGGGCTGTGGCGCCTGCTAGAGTCATGGGACTTTTTAGGCATCACAGGCAGTCATGAGCAAGCCCGGCCGTCTTACCTCCAAGCCGTTATCCGCGCTTCTTGCAGGCGTCTTCAACGACGCCTTCAAGCGGCAGGGCTTTGCCTCGCGTGAACTGGTGACGCGCTGGAGCGAGATCGTGGGTGCAGACATCGCCGCCTATGCCGAGCCGTTGAAGATCCAGTGGCAACGGCCGGTCGAAGGCCAGCCAGATATCCCGGCCACGCTGATCCTGCGCGTGGAAGGACCACGCGCGCTGGAAATCCAGCATTCTTCGACCGTCATTCTAGAGCGCGTCAACCGCTTCTTCGGCTGGAATGCAGTCGGCAAAATTGCGCTGCGGCAGGCGCCGCTCGCGCACCGGGAGAAACGAAAGACCAGAAAGCCTCCGAGCGAGGCCGCCATCGCTGAACAGGCCCGCGAACTGGACACCGTGGACAACGATGGTCTGCGCACCGCGATCGCGCGGCTAGGCGCCTCGATCAAGCGAAATTGACGCCTTCCAGCCGGGTCGGACGCACCCGGCATTGCCACAATTGTGGTTTCAAGCTAGCAGACAACCCTCACCCCGCGCCCCTGCGCACACGCAATCCGGAGTTTCCAGCGATGATCACGCGCCGTACCTTCAATACCGCTCTGGCTTTCGCAGGCACTGCGGCCGCGATCGGCGCATCTCCATGGCAATTGATCTCCGCGGCAAACGCGCAGGAGCCGGCGCAGATCGCCAAGCCGAGCACACTCGGCGACATGGCGCTGGGCTCAAAAGACGCCCCGGTGACGATCATTGAATACGCCTCGATGACTTGCCCGCACTGCGCAGCGTTCGAGAAGGAAGTCTTCCCGCAGATCAAGTCGACCTACATCGACACCGGCAAGGTGCGCTTCATCTTCCGCGAGTTTCCGCTCGATCAGGTGGCGCTCGCAGCGTCCGCGCTGGCGCGCTGCGTCGCCAAGGACGATTCGAACAAATACTTCGCCATCATCGGCATCCTGTTCAACCAGCAGGCGGATCTGCAAACCCAGGCGTTCCAGACCATCAACCGCGTCGGCAAGCAGGCAGGTTTCAGCGAGGCGATGATCAAGTCCTGCGTGCAGGACGACCTCACGGTGCAGAAGGGCATCCTTGCCGACCGCGAATATGCCAACAAGACGCTGAAGATTGACTCCACACCGAGCTTCTTCATCAACGGCAAGCTGGTGAAGGGCGAAACCTCCTTCGACAGCTTCAAAGGCATGATCGACCCGCTGCTCAAGAGCTGAGCGGGTCCAGCCTCGATTCCGGAACCGACGTCCGGAGGGGCAGTATCCGGCGATTTTGTTCGCTTTTCCTTCTCCTGGAACCGCGAAAATCGCCCTAAAACCGTTGGAAAATCGGCCGAAATCCCCCGGAAACGAACGCGGGGACGTTGCCCTGCCCCCGCCTGCTGGCCATTGTCCGGCCTGAACGGTGGCTTTGGGTGATTCGCTCATGCCTCCGGTCGCCGGATGGCAATGACATCCGCAATGGATATGGGTACGGCAGGCCCCGCGAGGGGCCGCCAACAGAGTAAGTCTCGCATGAAACTGACGCGCCTTCGCCTGCATGGATTCAAATCGTTCGTCGAGGCGACCGATTTTCTGATCGAACCCGGCCTCACCGGCGTGGTCGGACCGAACGGCTGCGGCAAATCCAATCTGGTGGAAGCGCTGCGCTGGGCGATGGGCGAGACGTCCTACAAATCGCTGCGCGCCGCCGACATGGATGCGGTGATCTTCTCCGGCTCCGGCAACCGCCCCGCGCGCAACCACGCCGAAGTCGTGATGACGATCGACAATTCAGATCGCTCCGCCCCCTCCTCGGTGAACGATTCCGAATTGCTTGAAGTCTCGCGCCGCATCGAGCGCGAGGCCGGATCAGTCTATCGCATCAACGGCAAGGACGTCCGCGCGCGTGACGTGCAGATCCTGTTTGCCGACGCCGCGACCGGCGCGCGTTCACCCGCCCTCGTCCACCAGGGCAAGATCGGCGAAATTATTCAGGCCCGTCCCGACCAGCGCCGCCGCGTGCTGGAAGACGCCGCTGGCGTCGCCGGTCTTCACGCCCGCCGCCACGAGGCCGAGCTGCGCCTGAAGGCGGCCGAGACCAACCTCACCCGCGTCGAGGACGTGATCGGCCAGTTGTCGAGCCAGATCGACGGCCTGAAGCGGCAGGCGCGGCAGGCCATCCGCTATCGTGAGGTACAGGCCAAGGTCCGCAAGGCCGAGGCGTTGCTGTTTCATCTGCGCTGGCTGCAGGCCAACGAGGATGTCGCCGAATCCGGCCGCACCCACGACCTCGCCGTGCGCGAGCAGGCCGAGCGTGTTCAGCACCAGGCCGAAGCCGCGCGCATTCAGGCGATCCGTGCTTCCGAGTTGCCCGCGCTGCGCGAGAACGAAGCGCGCGCTGCCGCCGGTTTGCAGCGCCTCACCAACGCGCGCGACATGCTCAACCGCGAGGAGCAGCTGGCCAAGGAGCGCGCCGCCGAACTCGATCGTCGCCTGACGCAGTTCACCGCCGACATCGTGCGCGAACAGCGCCAGTTGTCCGACGCCGACGTTGCCGTCGAGCGGCTCGGTGCCGAGGAAGAGACTCTCAAGGAAGAGATCAAGACGCGCGTCGAAACCCGCAGCGGCGCGGACGCCAGGGTGGCGGAAGCCGACGCCGCACTTGTCGCCGCCGAGCGCACCTTCTCCGAACTCACCACCGCGCTCGCCGATCTCACCGCGCGCCGCCGTCAGATCGAGGCCAACGCCCGTACCCATGCGGAACGCCTCGCCCGCATCGACCGGGAAATCGCCAATGTCGGCAGCGACGTCGAGAGGCTCGACGCCGAGACTGGCAGCCTCGCCGATCTCGAAACCCTCGCGCAGGCGACAGTCGCCGCGCAGGAAACGCTCGCGCAATCCGCCAGCACCGTGCAGACCAGCGAAGCCGCGCATGTTGCCGCGCGCGCCAAGCTCGACGGCTCGCGTTCGCCTGTCGTCGAAGCCGACAAGCGCGTGCAGCGGCTGGAGACTGAAGCCAAGACCATCGCCAAGCTCGTCACCAGCGAAACCAAGAATTTGTGGCCGTCGATCATTGACGGCGTCAGTGTCGCCAAGGGTTACGAGAAGGCGCTCGGCGCCGCGCTCGGCGACGATCTCGACGCGCCAACCGATGCGTCCGCGCCGATGCGCTGGTCGAATCTCGGCATCATGGCCGACGATCCGGCGCTGCCCGATGGCATCGAAGCGCTCGCCACCCACGTCAACGCGCCGCCGGAACTGGCGCGGCGTCTTGCGCAGATCGGCGTCGTCAGCCGCGAACGTGGCGCAGAACTTGTCAGCCGCCTGAAGACCGGCCAGCGACTCGTCTCCACCGAAGGCGACCTGTGGCGCTGGGATGGTTTCGTTGCCGCTGCGCATGCGCCGACCGGCGCGGCGCGGCGTCTGGCCGAACGCGCTCGTCTCGCCGACATCGAGCACGAAATTGAACAGGCTCGCGCCGATGCGAGCGCCAAGCGGCAGGCGCTGGAAGCCGCCGAGTCCGAACTGAAATTCGCCGCAGCCGCCGAGTCCGCCGCGCGCGAAGCCGCCCGTGCAGCACAACGCGATGCCGATGCCGCGCGTGATCGCCATGCGGCCGCCGAGCGCGAGATCAACCGCCACGCCGCGCGCCGCTCCGCACTCGCGGAAGCGCAGACCCGCCTTGCCGCCGACCGTGCCGAAGCCGATGGCGCTCACACCGTCGCGACACAGGCCATCGCCGAACTGCCCGCGAGCGACGAGACGGAAGCACAACTCGCCACTGCGCGCGGCGCGATGGACGAGAAGCGCCAGAGTGCCGCACAGGTGCGCGCCGAAGCGCAGGCGCTCGCCCGCGAGGCTGAACTCGCCGACCGCCGCGTGCAGGCTATCGCCTCCGAGCGCAACGAATGGCAGACCCGCAAGAACAACGCCACCGCGCAGATCGCAACCATCGAGGAGCGCACCGCCGAGGTGCAGGCCGAGCGCGAGCAACTCGAAGACGCGCCGGCCCTGTTCGCCGAGAAGCGCCGCGGCATCATCAATGAGATCGAGACCGCGGAGGCCGCGCGCCGCGAGGCCGCCGATGCGCTTGCCACCGCCGAAAACCTGATGGCGGAAACCGACAAGGCCGCACGCGCCACGCTCGAAGCGCTGTCTGCCGCGCGCGAAGCCACCGCCCGCGCCGAGGAGCGCATGGAGGCGACCCGCCGCCGCCTCGAAGACATCGAGCGCGAAATCCGCGACATGCTCGAGGTCGAGCCGCACGGCGTGGCCGCGATGGCCGAAGTGACGCCCGAAACCGAGTTGCCGGAAGTCACGTCCGTCGAAACCGATCTCGAAAAGTTGCGCCGCGACCGCGACCGGCTCGGTGCCGTCAACTTGCGCGCCGAGGAAGAGCTGCGCGAGATCGAGACCCAGCACACCGGCCTCACCACCGAACGCGACGACCTCGTCGAAGCAATCAAGAAGCTGCGCACCGGCATCCAAAGCCTTAACAAGGAAGCCCGCGAGCGCCTGCTGACCTCGTTCGAGACCGTGAACGATCACTTCAAGCGGCTATTCACCGAACTGTTCGGCGGCGGCCAGGCTGAGTTGCAATTGATCGAGAGCGACGATCCGCTGGAAGCGGGCCTCGAGATCATCGCCAAGCCGCCCGGCAAGAAGCCGCAGTCGCTGTCGCTCCTGTCCGGTGGCGAACAGGCGCTAACGGCGCTGGCGCTGATCTTCGCGGTGTTCCTCACGAACCCATCGCCAATCTGCGTGCTGGACGAAGTCGACGCACCGCTCGACGACCACAATGTCGAGCGATTCTGCAACCTGCTGCACGAGATGACGAGCTCGACCGAGACGCGCTTCATCATCATCACGCACAATCCGATCACCATGGCGCGGATGAACCGGCTGTTCGGCGTCACCATGGCCGAGCGCGGCGTATCACAGCTTGTGTCCGTCGACCTCGACGGCGCGATGAAGGTGCTCGACCAGAACGTGGCGTAACGCCGCGAAGCCTGATGCGCCGTTCTTCGCGCGCATCAGGATGGCCAAACGTGTAACATCGCTTCATGGCCGCCTTTGATCTTCCGCCCGACTTGAAAGCCGCGCTCGTACGAAAGTCCGAAGGACTGTCGCGCGTTGACGCAGCGAAGCGCGCAGGCGCGATTTCGGAGAGTTATCGCGGCGGCGGCACTTCCGCGCCGATCCGCACCGAGCGGGACGCGCTCGCCTATGCGTTGGCGCGGATGCCCGCGACCTATTCCGCGATTGCCGCAAGCCTCCACGCACTGCGCGAACAGCGCCCTGATTTCGTACCCGCGACGCTGCTCGATGTCGGCGCCGGTCCCGCGACCGCAAGCTGGGCGGCGGCACAGACGTTCGAGTCACTCACGAGCTTTGCCGCCATCGACGCTAACACGGCGTTGCGTGCGCTCGCCTGCGACACGGTTGAAGACAGCCGCCTTGCGTCGATGCGCTATGTTGAAAACGACGTGCTTGCCGGACTCGCGGCGATGGAGAGTGCCGATCTCGTGATCGCGAGCTACGTCATCAACGAACTCGGCGATGTGGATCGTGACGCGCTCGCGGATCTGATGTGGCAAAGGGCGCGCGATACGCTTTTGGTGATCGAGCCGGGCACGCCTGCGGGCTATGCGCGGATCCTCACGCTTCGCACCCGGCTCATCGCACAAGGCGCGCATGTGATCGCCCCCTGCCCACACGACAATGCCTGCCCGCTCACTGCGCCGGACTGGTGTCATTTCTCACAGCGGCTGTCGCGCTCCCGCGCGCACAAGCAGCTCAAGGGCGCGGACGTGCCGTTCGAAGACGAGCGATTCATCTATGTGGCGCTATCGCGACTACCGCTCATGGTAAATACCGCTCGCGTGCTCGCACAGCCGACGCTCAACAAGGTTGCGGTCAGCGCCAAGCTCTGCACCAAAGCCGGGCTTTCGCTGGTGTCCGTGCCCCGTCGCGACAAGTCGGCCTACGCCGCCGCGCGACGGTGGGACTGGGGTGACGCCGTTCCAGGCAAAGTCGCGGAATAAACCGGACCACCCGGAGTTTGTCCCTGTGACGCGTCCGCGTTTCGTAGTTCTCACAGGGAGTATCCATATGCCGACAACCTCGCTCAAGATCGCCGCCGCACTCGCTTTTACCGCTGCCTTCGGCACGCTCGCCTTTGCGCAGGCCGCAGCCCCGGCCAAAACCGCCCAGACTTCGAAAGGTCCTGCCCTCGTCGATGCCAAGGGCATGACGCTCTACACTTTCGACAAGGACTCCGCCGGCAAGTCCGCCTGCAACGGCCCCTGCGCTAACAACTGGCCAATCCTTGCCGCATCCACCGACGCCAAGGCCTCCGGCGACTGGACCGTCGTCACCCGCGACGACGGCAGCAAGATGTGGGCCTACAAGGGCAAGCCGCTCTACACCTTCAAGCAGGACACCGCCGCCGGCGACGTGAAGGGCGACGGCTTCCTGAACGGCGCCTGGCACATCGCCAAGCCGTAATCATCCGCCGGACCATCTGCGAACACAGCTCAGTCCCGCAACCCGCCTCCGCAAGGGGGCGGGTTTTTCGTATCCCGCCTGAACTCATCTGCCCTGCAGACACCAATGGACGCACCCTGCGCACATGCAGGGAACGCCTATATCTGCTAGCGTATTCCTTTCGTCCTCAGGGAGTTTGCTCTCATGTCGTCCAGCTGGATTATCATCGGCATCATTGTCCTTCTCGTGCTTTTCGCTTTCGGCGCCTACAACCGTCTTGTGGCGCTATCGCAGCGGGTGAACCAGGCGTTCGCGGACATCGACGTCCAGCTCAAGCAGCGGCACGATCTCATTCCCAATCTGGTCGAAACGGTGAAGGGCTATGCCACTCACGAGCGCGGCACGCTCGACGACGTGGTGAAGGCACGCAACGCCGCACTCTCGGCGCAGGGACCGGCGCAGGTCTCCGCCGCAGAAGCCCAGCTCTCCGGCGCGCTCGGCCGCCTGATTGCGCTGTCGGAGGCCTATCCTGATCTCAAGGCCAACGCCAACTTCCAGCAGTTGCAGAGCGAACTCTCCGATATCGAGAACAAGATCGCAGCGAGCCGGCGTTTCTTCAACAACGCCGTGCAGGAATACAACACGGGCATCCAGCAGATGCCAGCGGCGCTGTTCGCGGGAATGTTCGGCTTCAGCCGCAAGGAGTTTTTCGATCTCGGCGAAAGCCGCGGCCAGCTTGAGCAGGCGCCCTCAGTCAAATTCTGACAGGCCGTCCGCTCGCCCGCTGACATCGCAATCCGGCAAGGCCGCGCACCATGGCTGCATACGGTCTCTACACGCATATCGCATCGAACAAGACGCGTTCGATGCTGCTACTCGCCGGATTGTTTTGCCTCATCTACGTGATGGTGTTCGCCGGTGCGCTGATCGCCGAGGTGATGAGCGACAGCCGCCTGACGTTCGAGGCCTACATCGCGCTTGGCCTGCGCGATCTGGTCCATGCGCTGCCTTATGCCACCATCGGCACGGTCGTCTGGATCGTGATCGCCTATTTCTTCCATCAGAAGATCATCGACATGGTGACCGGCGGTCACGACGTGACGCGGCAGGAACAACCGCGACTCTATAACCTGCTGGAGAACATGTGCATCTCACGCGGCATTCCGATGCCGAAGCTGAAGATCATGGACAGCGACGCGCTCAACGCCTTCGCCACCGGCCTCAATAAGCAGCAATACGCTATCACGGTCACGACCGGCCTCCTCGCCGCACTCGACGATCACGAGATCGAAGCGGTGCTCGGCCACGAGCTGACCCACATCCGCAACGGCGACGTGCAATTGATGGTGGTCGCGGTGATTATCGCCGGCGTGATCGGCTTCTTCGCCGAACTGTTCTTCCGCCTGTTCGTCAATTCGAGCTGGAATCTCGGCGGCATCTCCCGGAGCCGATCAAGCAGTGACGGTGAACGAAGGGGCGGCGGTGGCGGCGGGGCTGCCATGGGCGTGTTCCTGATCGCGGTGCTGCTGATCGGGGTAGCATGGACGCTCTCCCAGATGGTGCGGTTGGCACTGTCGCGCTCGCGCGAGTTCCTCGCCGATGCCGGATCGGTCGAACTGACCAAGAATCCGGACGCGATGATCTCCGCGCTGCGCAAGATCGAGGGTCGCGGCGAACTGCCGGGCGCGACATCGGCGGTGATGGAGATGTGCCTCGACAATCCGCGCGAGGGATTTGCCGACCTGTTCGCGACCCATCCCTCGGTCGAGGCGCGGGTCGACGCGCTGGTGCGCTATGCCGGAGGCCACGATCCCGGACCGTTGCCGTTGCCGGCGCCGGATTCGGGGGATGGCGAAACGGAAGTGTCACAAACCCGGCCCCTGGGCCCATGGGACGGTGCCCAGATTTCGCACCCACCCGCCGCCAATTCCCCCATTGGCCCCTGGGGGCCACGCCGCTGGCCCTGGCGGCGCTGACAACCCACAGTTTTGGCCCCGAGCGGGGTGTATCGGGCAGGTAAAGAATTGAATTATCCGCTGTTTCTGCCATGTTCCGAAGGAGCAGGCGAAGGCATGATCCCGGAGGGCGAGACGGCCCGTTTCCGGACTGATCTTGCTTTGACAAGAGGATATACGTGATCCCGGACGGAATCGGTCCGGGCATAACGGGCGTTAAGGAAATCTCATGGCGAAGCCGGCAGTTATCGTGGTAGGCGCGGACAAGGGCGGGGTCGGCAAGACCACGGTGTCGCGCACCGTTCTGGACTATTTCACCGCTAACAACATTCCGACGCGGGCGTTCGACACCGAAGCGCCGCGCGGAACGCTGAAGCGCTTCCACCCCGAGGTCACCGAGATCGTCGACGTCACGACGACGTCCGACCAGATGAAGATCTTCGATACACTCAACACGGCGACGGCCAACGTCACCGTGATTGACGTGCGCGCAGGCCTGATGTCGCCCACCCTCGCCGCGTTGCGCGACATTGGCTTCCTTGATGCCGCCCGCTCCGGCCAGATCACCTTCGCCGTATTCCACATTCTTGGCCCATCGATCGCCTCGCTCGACGAGATCGCCGAAACCGCGAACTTCATGGATGGCGCGAAGTATTTCCTCGTGAAGAATTTCATCAACAACACGAGCTTCTTCGAGTGGGATCAGGCGACCTACAACTCGTATTTCAAGCGCATCAAGAACGCGACCGAGATCACGATTCCGAAGCTCAACGAAATGGCTTATGAGCAGGTCGAAGTCTCGTCGGTGCCGTTCCTGAAATTCGTGGCCAACAAGGGCCCGAGCGACGAGACCGCGAATTACTCCTTCGTGCTGCGCGGCTATGTCCGGCACTGGCTCGGTAATGTCTGGGGCGAGTTCGACCGCATCAAGCTCACCGATATCGTCGGCAGCACGGACAAGGGCTTCACCCGTCCGGCCGCCGCAGATTAAAAATAACAGCCGCGCCAGACCACGGCTTTCGGCTGGTTTCAACGATGCCGCGTACGCCCGTCTACATCGTCTGCTCGCCGCGTCCGGATGTCGGCAAGACGCTGATTTCACGCGTGTTGAGCGAATTTCTGCTGCTGCAGAACGGCAATATGCTCGCCTTCGACATCAACCTGCGCGAACCGTCGCTGCTGGACTACCTGCCCCGCACCACCGAGACCGCCGCGATCAATGACACCCAATCGCAGATGGCGTTGATGGACCGCCTCATCGTCAACGACCGCGTCTCGAAGGTGGTCGACCTCGGGCTGCATGCGTTCGACGATTTCTTCAGGCTCGTCGATGAGATCGGTTTCATGAAGGAAGCAATCCGACGCGGTATCGAGCCGGTTGTGCTGTTCATTCCCGACTCCACCCGCACCTCGTCCAACGCGTGGGCGACGCTGCGCAAGACCTTCCCCGTCTCACCGCTGATCGCGATCGATAACGAGCATGTGCTGCATGGCGAGGCACCGAAGGATTTCGCAGGTGTCAGGCCGCTTCATGTCGCGGCGCTGCCCGCTTTCCTGCGTTCGATCGTGCAACGGACGAACTTCTCGTTCACCCACTATCTGCGTACAGCGCAGGATTCATCGTCCGAACTGCATCAGTGGACGCGCGCGAACTACACCAAGTTCAGGAATCTGGAGAAGCGGCTGAAGCTGCAGGACTGACCAACGGTCAGTGTCCGTCGAATTCCATCAACGTGCGCACCGGCACGTTCATCGCGCGCAGTTTCGCTGCGCCGCCGAGTGCCGGCAGATCGATGATGAAACACGCCGCGACGACTTCCGCACCGATCTGGCGCAGCAGCTTCACGGCGCCTTCCGCGGTGCCGCCGGTCGCAATCAGATCGTCGATCAGGATGACGCGCTCGCCGGGCTTCACCGCATCGGCGTGCATCTCCATCTCGTCGAGGCCATACTCAAGAGAATAAGCGATGCGCACGGTGGTGTGTGGCAGCTTGCCCTTCTTGCGGATCGGCACGAAGCCCGCCGAGACCTGATGCGCGACCGCGCCGCCGAGAATAAAGCCGCGCGCTTCCATGCCCGCGACCTTGTCGATCTTCGAGCCCGCCCACGGCTGCACCAGTTCGTCTACCGCGCGGCGAAACGCCCATGCGTTGCCGAGCAGCGTGGTGATATCGCGAAAGATGATGCCCGGTTTCGGATAATCCGGGATCGCGCGAACCGAGGCTTTCAAATCGTCAGCAATGGTCATGGATGCTTCCGCCATTTCACTTCTGCCCCAGCCGGAAGGCGTTTTCCACGATCTTCAGCCCGACATCGCCTTCCAGCGACATCAGCGATTCAGGATGGAATTGCACGCCGCCGACCGGCAGATCCTTATGCTCGATCGCCATCGGAATGCCGTCCTCTGTGCTCGCGGTGACAACCAGCACCTCCGGCATGGTGTCAGGCCCCACGAACAGCGAATGATAGCGGCCGATGGTGAGTTCGTTCGGCAAGTTGCGCATCAAGGTTCCGCCGCGATTCTGAATCCGCGAGGGACGCCCGTGCGCAGGCTGCGCGAGTTGGCCGAGTTGGCCTCCGAAATATTCGCCGATCGCCTGCACGCCGAGACAGACGCCGAAGATCGGCATCTTCTTTTCCAGCGCCTCATCGATGAATTTCGAAACGCCGAAATCCTCCGGCCGCCCCGGCCCCGGCGACAGCACCAGCAGGTCGAACTTCTCGTTCTTGAGCCGCTGCATCGCATGCAGATGCCGCGTCACGCTGACATTCGCTCCCACCTGCCGGAAATAATCCGCCAGCATGTGGACAAAGGAATCGTCGCAATCGACCAGCAGCACGCGCTTGCCCGAACCGGTCGCATCCGGAGCGAATGTCGAGAGCGCCTTCGGCGGATCGCCGCGCAGCGCTTGAAACAAAGCCGCCGCCTTGGTCTGGCATTCTTTTTCTTCTGCGACAGGATCGGAATCGAACAGCAACGTCGCACCGACGCGCACTTCAGCCAAACCATCCTTCATGCGGATGGTGCGGATGGTGAGGCCTGTGTTGATGCCGCCGTCGAAGCCGAGGAAGCCTAGCGCGCCCGCATACCAGCGACGCGAGGAGCGCTCGTTGTCCTCGACGAACTGCATCGCCCACAGCTTCGGCGCGCCGGTCACCGTCACCGCCCAGCAATGAGTGAGGAAGCCGTCGATGGCATCGAAACCGGGGCGCAGCATGCCCTCGACGTGATCGACCGTGTGAAACAGTTTCGAATAGGTCTCGATCTGCCGTCGTGCCAGTACCTTGATCGAACCCGGCACGCAGACCCGCGCCTTGTCGTTGCGGTCGACATCGGTGCACATGTTGAGTTCGAACTCGTCCTTCTGCGAGTTCAGCAATTCCTGAATCTGCTTGGCATCGCTGATGGCGTCGACGCCCCGCGCGATGGTGCCGGAGATCGGACAAGTCTCGACGCGTTTGCCGTCGGAACGCACGAACATCTCGGGCGACGCCGAAATGAGAAACTCGCCGTCGCCGAGATTGAGCAGTGCGCCGTAAGGCGACGGATTGATGATGCACAGCCGCTTGAACACTTCGGCCGGGGTGCGTTCGCATGGCTCGGCGAACAATTGCCCGGGCACTGCCTCGAACAAATCGCCGCGCGCGAACGCCTCGCGGGCCCGCTCGACAGTCGCCTGATAGACGCCCGGCGCGTGGTCGGCAAAACCTTCGCGCTTGGTCAACGCATAAACGCTGTCGGGCGTATCGCGTCCCTGCCCGCGCGTGGTCGCGCCGCCATAGCCGAATTCATACTCGACCACGACACCCCGTCCGGTGGCGCGGTCATAGGCGAGCAGCTCATCGGGAATGTAGAGCACGATGTCGCGCTGGTCGGCGTCGCGCTTGCGCTTCTGCTTGAGGTCCTCGATCTGGAACACGAGGTCGTAGGCAAACGAGCCGAACAGACCGAGCAACGGCTCGCCCGCGTAGCTCATCGATGCGATGATCTCGCGCACCAGCGACATGATCGAGGCGCGCCGTGTGCGCTGCTCCTCCTCGACCGGCGCATCGCCGCGCACGATATGGCCTTCGATGCGCTCGGCGGTCTTGGACGTGATCGCGACGGCAGGATTGTTCAGCGTCGCGGCGAGAAAGGCGATCAGCACTTGGCCGCGCGCATTCAGCGCGTCGATGAAGAATTTTTCGCCGACCGATTCCAGCCGCAGCGGCGGATTGGCGAAGCCGAGATCGAAACTCTCGTAGCGCCCCGGCACCGTGGTGCCAGACGACAGCACCACGCCGCGGCGGCGGTCGAGGAGATCGATCAGCGCATCCAGCTTCTGTCCGCCGGAGAACGACGTGACCCGCCGCGAGACCTCAAGGCCCCGCGCCGTGGTGTAATCCGCCGTGGCGGGAAGGGAAAAAACCGTCCTGTTCATGGGTTCCTCTTAAGAGACTTCCACCAGGAACGCCACACAGGACAAACAAAAAGACCGCCCATGCATGGCGGCCCTAACGTGATTTCAAGCAAAATCGCACCGGCCACCTTTTACAAGGTGCGCCACCAGATCAGGGACGTGCGGGTTGCTGCGATCATGGGCGGCAAATCATCACCCGGACGGGCGGATGTCAAGGGGAGCAAACTCCCCTGCACCCCACCGGACTGCCTCTCACCCCAGATGCTTCTTGAAAAACTCGATCGCCCGACCCCACGCCAGTTCCGCCGCCTGCCGGTCATGGACCGAGGCGCGCTGCTCGTTGGCGAAGGCATGGTCGGCGTCGTAACGGAAGAACTCACACGATTTGCGTGCCTTCTTCAGACCTTCCTCGAAGGCGCTGACCGCCTGCGGCGTGAAGAAATCGTCCTTGTTGGCGAAGTGGCCCTGCAACGGCACCCTGACATCAGCCGGCTTCACCGCCTCCGGGGACGGCACGCCATAGAACGACACTGCGGCCGTCAGCTCGGGAATTTTGGCTGCACCGATGATGGTAATCGCGCCGCCCATGCAGAACCCGGTGAGGCCGACCTGGGCGCCGTTGCGCTTGAGGTATTGCACCGCGCCGCGCACGTTCTGCTCGGCAGCTTCGATGAAGTTCAGTGAGTTCATCTCCTTCGCGGCGGCATCCGCGTCATGATACGGCACCACGACGCCCTCGAACAGGTCCGGTGCCAGCGCATCGAAGCCTGCCATCGCGAAACGATCGGTCATCGACTTGATCTGTTCGGACAACCCCCACCATTCCTGAATGACGACGACGCCCGGTGCATTGCCGCGCGCGGCGTTGGCGAGATAGCCCTTGGCTTCTTTGCCGTCGGGACGGGAAAAGCTGATGCTGGTACCCATAAAAAACCTCGGAAGTCGCAATGGAATTGACGCAGACAATGCCGCCTGCGGCGCTGGAGTGCAACGAGGCAAAGCCGCGCTGGTTCAACTGTCGCCCAACGAAAAAGGGCTCCCGAAGGAGCCCTTGATCTTTGCGAGGCCTTAGCGAAAGCGCTTAGTGCGCGTCGGCCCAGATCTTGCGCTTGGTGAAGTACAGCAGACCCGACAGCACGATCAGGAACAGCATCACCTGCATGCCGAGACGCTTGCGGTCCTCGAGACGCGGCTCCGCAGTCCACATCAGGAAGGCGGCAACGTCCTTCGAGTACTGCTCGACCGTTGCGGGCGAGCCATCGTCGTAGGTGATCTGACCGTCGGACAGCGGCGGCGGCATCTTGATCGAATGACCCGGGAAGTACGTGTTGTAGTACGAACCCTCGGGCAACGCGAAGTCCGCCGGCTTTTCCTTGTAGCCATTCAGGAGAGCGTGGATGTAGTTCGGTCCCTTCTCCTGGAACTGAGTGAAGGCGTCGAAGACGAACTGCGGGAAGCCGCGTTCATAGCCACGGGCCTTCGCCATCAGCGACAGATCCGGCGGAGCTGCGCCACCATTGGAGGCACGGGCCGCCTGCTCGTTCGGGAACGGCGCGGGGAAGTAGTCCGCGGGGCGACCCGGACGCTCGAACATGTCGCCTGCGTCGTTCGGACCGTCCTTGACCTTGTACTCAGCCGCGAAGGCTGCCGCCTGCGCCGCAGAATAACCCGGACCGCCCGGATCGGCGAGGTTGCGGAACGCCACGAAGTCCAGCGAGTGGCAGTTCGAGCAGACTTCCTTGTAGACCTTCAGGCCGCGCTGCAGCTGGCCCTGGTCGAACTTGCCGAAAGGACCGGCGAACGACCAGTTCATCGACGGCGGCGTGCTGCCATGATCGGCGGCCTTGGCGCTGTCCATGCCACCCATCGCCAGCGAACCGGCAACGGCAAGCGCGAGGACTGCGGCAACCTTGCCGGACTTGGCAAGCACGTCGTCGGCAATCGAGTTCGGCAGCGGACGCGTGGTTTCGATCCGCGACAGAACCGGCAGCACGATCAGGAAATAGGCGAAATAGATCACCGTCAGCACACGGCCGGCGATGACATAGATGCCCTCCGGCGGCTGCGCGCCAAGATAGCCGAGACCGATGCAGGTCGCGACGAAAATCCAGAAGAACTGCTTGGCGAGCGGACGATACTTCGACGAACGCACCTTGCAGCTATCGAGCCACGGCAGGAAGGCCAGCACGATGATCGCGCCGAACATCGCGATGACGCCGCCGAGTTTGCTCGGGATCGAACGCAGGATCGCGTAGAACGGCAGATAATACCATTCTGGCACGATGTGCGCGGGCGTTACGGCCGGATTGGCCTGGATGTAGTTATCCGGATCGCCGAGATAGTTCGGGATGTAGAAGATGAACCAGGCGAAGAAAATCAGGAAGCAGGCCATGCCGAACGAGTCCTTGACGGTCGCGTAAGGCGTGAATGGCACGGTGTCCTTCTCGGTCTTCGGCTCGACGCCGGCCGGGTTGTTCTGGCCCGCGACGTGCAGCGCCCAGACGTGCAGCACGACAACGCCCGCGATCACGAACGGCAGCAGGTAGTGCAGCGAGAAGAAGCGATTCAGCGTCGGGTTACCGACCGAATAGCCACCCCACAGCAGGGTCACGATGCTGTCGCCGACGTAAGGGATCGCCGAGAACAGGTTGGTGATGACGGTCGCGCCCCAGAAGCTCATCTGGCCCCATGGCAGCACGTAGCCCATGAAGCCCGTGGCCATCATCAGCAGGTAGATGATGACGCCGAGAATCCAGAGGATCTCGCGCGGCGCCTTGTAGGACCCGTAATAGAGACCACGGAACATGTGGATGTAGACGGCGATGAAGAACATCGATGCGCCGTTGGAGTGGACGTAGCGCAGCAGCCATCCATAGTTGACGTCGCGCACGATCAGTTCGACCGACTTGAACGCAAGATCGACATGCGGGGTGTAGTGCATCGCCAGGATGACGCCGGTGATGATCTGCACGCCGAGCATCATCGAAAGAATGGCGCCGAACGTCCACCAGTAGTTGAGGTTGCGCGGCGTCGGATAGGCGATGAAGGACGAATGGATAAGGCCGCCGATCGGCAGGCGTTGCTCAATCCACTTCAAGGCTGGATTTTGCGGGTCGTAGGTAGAGGGTCCGCTCATGAGTTGCGATCCTGGAAGGTGGAGGCGACTGACGTCAGCCGATTTTGATCTTGGTGTCGGAAACGAAGTTGTACGGCGGGACGTACAGATTGAGCGGCGCCGGCCCCTGGCGGATGCGGCCCGAGGAATCGTACTGCGAACCGTGGCACGGGCAGAAGAAGCCGTCGTAATTGCCTTCATGCGCGATCGGGATGCAGCCGAGATGGGTGCAGATGCCGATCACGACCAGCCAATTGTCATGGCCTTCCTTGACGCGGGACTGGTCGGTCTGCGGATCGGGCAGGCTCGACACGTTCACCGAGCGCGCCTCCTCGATCTGTTTCTTGGTGCGGTTCATGATGTAGATCGGCTTGCCGCGCCAGAACACCTTGATGTCCTGCCCTTCGGCAATCGGCGACAGATCGACTTCGATCGGAGCGCCGGCCGCGATGGTCGAGGCATCGGGGTTCATCTGGGAAATCAGCGGCCAGACAGCCGCCGCGCCGCCCACGGCAGCCACGGCTCCGGTCGCGACGAACAGGAAATCACGGCGCGTCGCCGGATGTGCCGAAGAAGAAGCAGTCACGTTTGCAAACCCTTTCCGAACTGCAACCGCCCGACGACCCCTTTTATTGCGCGGACGAACGCGCCGGAAACGTCAGCCGGTGCCCGCGGGCCTCGCGGGAGCAGAACTCACTTGTTCTACTCAGCCGGGCAGAACAGGTGATCTAGAATCGATCTATTGGCACCCTTGCCGATTGAGCGCAAGCCCGGTATCGGCTCCCGCTCGTGCGATGCGCAAATTCGGCGCATAGCAACGGTTTTTGCCCCCTTTTTTCCGAGCCTGATCGCCATGCGGATCGCCCTGTATCAACCGGACATTCCCCAGAATACCGGGACGATTCTTCGGCTCTGCGCGTGCCTCGGGGCCGAGGCGCATATTATAGAACCGGCGGGCTTTCCGGTGAGCGACCGCCATTTCCGCCGTGCCGGGATGGATTATCTCGATCGGGTTTCCATATCACGCCATGTGTCATGGACCGCGTTTCGCGCATGGCAGCAGGCGGATGGCGGGCGGCTATTGCTGTTGACCACCAAGGGCGCCACCTCCTATCTGGCCCATCGCTATGAAGATACTGATATTCTTCTGCTCGGGCGGGAAAGCGCGGGCGTGCCGGACGAGGTCGCCGCGTGCGCTGACCGGAAGCTGGTGATCCCGATCGCGGACGGTATGCGCTCGCTCAATGTCGCCGTCAGCGCCGCGATGGCGCTCGGCGAGGCACTGCGACAGACGGCCCACGCTGTCACAAATGGAGACAATACGCCGTGAGTTATGCGGTGAAGGAAATCTTCCTGACTTTGCAAGGCGAAGGCATGCAGGCTGGCCGCCCGGCCGTGTTCTGCCGCTTCAGCGGCTGCAATCTGTGGAGTGGCCGCGAACAGGATCGCGCGGATGCCGTATGTCAGTTCTGCGATACCGATTTCGTCGGCACCGATGGCACGCTTGGCGGACGCTATGCCACCGCCGACGATCTCGCAGAGCGAATCGCTACGACCTGGGGGCCTCATCCCGACCATCGTTTCGTGGTGTTGACCGGCGGCGAACCGATGCTGCAGATCGATGACGCGCTGATCGGAGCGCTTCATGCGCGCGGCTTCATGATCGCGGTCGAGACCAACGGCACCCTGCCCGCGCCTCCCGGCCTCGACTGGATATGCGTCAGCCCAAAGGCCGACACTGAACTCGCAATCCGGCAGGGGCACGAATTGAAACTGGTCTATCCGCAGACGCAGAACGCGCCTGAGGATTACACCGCCCTCGCCTTCCAGCATTTCCTGCTGCAGCCGATGGACGGGCCTGATCTGGCGCAAAATACGAAGCATGCGATTGACTATTGTCTGCGCCATCCGCAATGGCGGCTCAGCGTGCAGACCCACAAGACCATCGGGATCAGGTAAGAGAACAGATGAGTTGGAGTAACCGTTCGTAATGTGGGAACTGACCAAATCCTTTCACTTCGAGGCCGCGCATTCGCTGTCCGGCACGACGCTTGGCGACATCAGCCAGGAAATCCACGGCCATTCGTTTCGCGCCGAGGTGACCATTCGCGGCACGCCCGATCCTGCGACCGGTATGGTGATGGACCTCGGCCTGCTGGAGCGGCGGGTCGCCGACGTGCGCAAGGAGCTCGATCATAAATTCCTCAACAAGATCGAGGCGCTCGGCCTGCCGACGCTGGAAAATCTGTCGCGCTACATCTGGGATCGCGTCCAGGGCGCGGGCGAGGTGACGCGCGTCAGCGTTCATCGCGACAGCTGCGGCGAGAGCTGCACCTATTTCGGGCCACAACCCAAATGATGGATTGAAACATGGACGTCTCCCTGCTCGAGAATCGCAAGACCACCGCCCGCGCATGGTTCGAAAAGCTGCGCGACGATATCTGCGCCTCATACGAGCGGCTGGAGGATGAAGCGCCCGCCTCGCTCTACGGCGACAAGGCGGGACGATTCGAACGCACGCCGTGGGAGCGCAGCGACCACACCGGCGCGCCGGGCGGCGGCGGCGTGATGTCGATCATGCGCGGGCGATTGTTCGAGAAGGTCGGCGTGCATTGCTCGACCGTGTTCGGCGAGTTCGCTCCCGAATTCCGCGCGCAAATTCCCGGCGCGGCCGACGATCCACGATTCTGGGCCTCCGGTATCTCGCTGATCGCCCATCCGCGCAATCCGAACGTGCCCGCAGTGCACATGAATACCCGCTTCGTCGTTACCACCAAACGCTGGTTCGGCGGCGGTGCGGACCTCACCCCAGTGCTCGACCGGCGGCGCACCCAGGAAGACCCCGATACCATTTCCTTCCACGAGGCTTTCCGCAAAGCCTGTCACGCTCACACGGCGGTTGCGCCCTACGACAAGTTCAAGAAGTGGTGCGACGACTATTTCTTTCTCGCCCACCGCAAGGAGCCGCGCGGCATCGGCGGTATTTTCTACGATTGGCTGGAATCGGGCGACTGGAATGCCGACTTCGCCTTCACCCAGGACGTCGGCCGCACCTTCGCGGCGATCTACCCTGAACTCGTGCGGCGCAATTTCGAGACGCCGTGGCAGCCCGCCGACCGCGAGGAGCAACTCGTGCGTCGCGGGCGCTATGTCGAATTCAACCTGCTCTACGACCGCGGCACCATCTTCGGGCTGAAGACAGGAGGCAATGTGGAGTCGATCCTGTCCTCCATGCCACCCGAAGTTAAGTGGCCGTAAACCACAGTTCCCACGGGCTTTGCCGTCCACTGTGGCCCGCGGGCTACATCGCGTTTCGGTAAAATCCTCTAGCTTTTGGGCAGAATCCAATTCTGGACCGGGTTTGGGGATTTTCATGAAAAAGTTTCTGTTGGGCTCCGTTGCCCTGATCGCTTTGAGCACCGCCGCCAACGCGGCCGATCTCGCTGCCCGTTACACCAAGGCGCCTCCGATCGCGCCGGTGTCGAACTGGACCGGCTTCTACGCGTTCGGCGGTTTCGGCTACGGCCTGATGGAATCCGACCAGCACTCGACGACCAATGGCATTGCCACCGCGCTCGATAGCCGCATGGGCGGACGCGGTTATTTCGGCACCGTCGGTCTTGGCTATGACTATCAGCTCACCCCGGCCTGGGTGGTCGGCGTGTTCGGCGATGCGCAATGGGGCGACATTCGCGGCAGCCTCATCGACCTGAACAACGGCATCACGGCTCGCCTGAAGAACGACGCCACTTATTCCGCTGGTGCCCGCCTCGGCTATCTGGTTGCGCCGAACGTGCTGTCCTACGTCAATGCCGGTTACAGCTACGGCCAGTTCAAGGGCGCAACCTTCGATGATGGCGTCACGACCATTGGCAGCTCGCACCGTAACGGCTGGTTCATTGGCGGCGGCGTCGAGAACGATCTGAACTTCTTCGGCATCAAAGCGCCGGGCTGGTTCATGAAGACCGAATACCGCGTCACCGAATATGAACGGAAGAACAACCTGTACACTGATGGCAGCGGCAACGGCATGTCGTTCAAGCCCTACGTGCAGACGGTGTCAACCTCGCTGGTCTACCGCTTCAACTCGCACGTGACGCCGGGCACCGACGCCGGTACGCCGTTCTATACTAAGGCAGCGCGCACCGCGGCTTACAACTGGACCGGCTTCTATCTCGCGGGCGGCGGCGGCTACGGCCTGTTCTCGGCCGACCAGCATGCCCTGTTCGGCGGCGGACCTATCAGCACCGACACCCGTTCGGGCGGCCGCGGTTACTTTGGCACCATTGCAGGCGGTTACGACTGGCAGATCAACCCGACCTGGGTCGTCGGCATCTTCGGCGATGCCCAGTTCGGCGACATCAGCGGCTCGCTGGCGGATGCAACGATCGGTATGACTGGCCGCCTGAAGAACGATACCAACTACGCAGCCGGTGCGCGCCTCGGCTACCTGATCTCGCCGAACGCACTGTCTTACGTCAACGCCGGCTACAGCCATGCCGACTTCAAGGGCGTGACGTTTGATAACGGCCTCGTCACCAACAAGTCGCACCGTGATGGCTGGTTCATCGGCGGCGGCGTCGAGAACGACCTGAACATCTTCGGCATCAGTGCACCGGGCTGGTTCATGAAGACCGAGTATCGCGTGGCCGAATACGACCGCAAGACCAGCCAAGTCTACGCTCCGGACGGGTCGCTTACCCCCCTCGGCATGACGTTCAAGCCCTACGTCCAGACGGTGCAGACCTCGCTGGTCTACCGCTTCAACTGGGGCAGCCCGCTGGTCGCGAAGTACTAAGACCGATCAGGTTCACCTAGATCAAGGAAGCCCCGGAGCATCGCTCCGGGGCTTTTGTTTTGCATTCCATGATTCTGCCACCCGCACTTTGTCGCGCCGTCACACCGCCCTGCTACGCAAGGCTTCATCTCAAAAGGAGACGAACCATGACGCTGAAAGCGGGTGATGTTGCCATTCTCAAATCGGGCGGGCAGCCGCTGACGATCGCCGCAGTCGACGGCGACAATGTCGAATGCCTCTGGATGGGTGCTGAAGGCGATCTGTTCCGGGAAACGCTGCCCGCCATCGCACTCGAAGTCGTAGAAATCGACCGGTCGGATGACGACGAGGACGAAGACGACGAAGATGATGAGGACGAAGCGGCCTGATCGGCGCGAACCTCATCTCCTGAAAAGACTCAAAGCCGGTGATCGTGCCGGAAGCGCTCCAGCGTCTGCTCGGCAATCGCGGCAACGCTCTCGGCATCAAGCGGAAAATTCGCGGCGAGCCATGCATCTTCCGCGAGCGTCAGAACATGACCGAGCGCCGGCCCCTCTTTCAGTCCGCGCGCGATGAAATCCGCCGCCTTCAATGGAAAGACTGGCGCGCTCCAGCGCCGCGTCAGCATTGCGAGATCGCGCCAGCGTGCAGCGGAGAAATCCTGTCCCGCGCGCGCCCACGCCAGCATCACGCGTTCAGTGTAACGGTCCGCGCCAAGGCGATAGATGCGGCGGCGCGCGACTTCGTCGCTCATCTCCCGCATCCGCCACCAGCGATGCCCCATCGAGTCCAGCCGCTTCGTCTCCGCGTTGGAGAGCCGCAACCGCACGGACAGGCGCTTGGCGTCTTCAGGCGTCGCGACCGTCAGCGCACCAAGGCGGCGAATGGGATCGGCGGCGAAACCCAGCATCCGCTCGGCCTCCACCATATTGGCGAACGGACCATGATAACTGACGCCCGCAGTGATGCGCCCAAGCAGGCCACCATCCTCCATCGCAACCAAAGCGTCGGCGGCGCCCTTCGCCACGACGAGCTTAAGCATTTCCATCCGCAGCCGTTCCGCTGACAGCGACGCCAATCCGTCGCGCGCGGCGATACAGGCCTCCACCGCGGCGCGATCCGGCTCGCCCTGCCCATAGGCGGCGTGAATGCGGAAGAAGCGCAGAATGCGCAGGAAATCTTCCGCGATGCGCCGCGCGGGATCGCCGATGAAGCGCACGCGCCGCGCCTCGATGTCGGCGAGACCGCCGACGTGATCGTGCACCTTGCCGTCCGCGGACAGCGACAGCCCATTGATGGTGAAGTCGCGACGCTCGGCATCCCGCACCCAGTCGCGGCCGAACGCGACCTTGGCCTTGCGGCCGTAGGTCTCGACATCCTCGCGCAGCGTCGTAACCTCGATCGGTGTGCCTTCGATCACCAGCGTCACGGTGCCGTGCTCTAGGCCGGTCGGCACGCATTTGATCCGCGCGGCGCGTGCGCGGCGCACAACTTCCTCAGGCAACGCCGTGGTCGCGACATCGATTTCGCCGACCGGGAGATTGAGCAGTGCGTTGCGTACCGCACCGCCGACGATCCGCCCTTCCTCACCGTCCGCGTTCAGAAGCGCAAGCACGCGCGCAGCCGGACCGGAGGTGAGCCACGCACCGATGATCGTGGCGGTTGGGGTAGCGGGCCGCTCGCTCATTTATCGGCCCCCGGAATGAACTTGCCGTTGTCGACATGCGCCGGCGTATAAGTTGCGCCCGGCGGCGCCCCGGAAAAATTCGCCAGTAAAACGAGACTTAAAATCACCAGCAGGCAAGCGCCGGTGGCCAGCATCACCACGATCCGCAGTGGCCATGATGAGCGATGCAGCACGTCGCGGCGGCTTGCGAAAACAAACAGCGCATAGGCCACGAACGGAATCAGGAAAATCCCGATTTCGGTCAGCAGCGGTCGGATCATGGTGTGTAGATCCGCTCATACAATACGCGCAGCATGCCTGCCGTCGCGCCCCAGATGTAGCGTTGCTCGTACGGCATTTCGTAGAAATAGCGAAGCCGTCCGCGATATTCCTTGGTACCCTGCTTGTGGTTCGCCGGGTCCATCAGGAATGCGAGCGGCACCTCGAACGCATCATCCACTTCGTCCGTGTTGATGGTGAGGTCGAAGCCCGGACGAATCCGCGCGAGTGTCGGCAGGATTCGGAAACCGAAACTCGTGGAGTAAACATCGAGATAGCCCACGGGATCGATGAAGTCGCGTGCGAGGCCGACTTCCTCCTTCGCCTCGCGCAGCGCGGCGTCCATCGGCGAGAGATCCTTTGGATCGATCTTGCCGCCGGGAAACGAAATCTGTCCCGGATGGTCGGCGAGATGACCGGCGCGCGTGGTGAGCAGAACGGAAGGCTGTTCGTGCTCGACGATACCAATCAGCACCGCCGCCTGCCGGATCGGCTTCTCGCGCGCGACGATCTCCAGCATCCAGTCGGTGCCCCGGTCGCCGGTCTTGGCGACGATGCTCGGATCGGACAATGCGGGGGGCACCTCGAAATTCAGCCGCGCGCGAGCGCGCTTGAAGAATTCCTTCGATCCCATGTCAATCGAAGCGCGGTGCGGAACCGGAAGCGCATTGGCACCCGCTTTGTCTTTCAGAAAGCTGTCGTTCAAGCCGGACCCTTTAACTGCGCGGCGTCGGCGATCGCGAAAAACGCACCGCCCGAGGCTACGCCAAAAATCTCCTCACCGCCGATCTGGCGAATCTCGCCGCGATCGACCAGTTCATAATATAGCGGCCGCGTCAGCTTTGCCCACAGGCCCGCGCGGACGTGAAGATAGGGCGCAAGACCGCCCCGCGGCGCGTCCTCGAAGCGCAATCCGTGGTCGGCATCGCAATCGACCCAGTCACCGACATTGGTGCGAAACGACAAAAGCGGCAATCCGCCCTGTTCCCCTATCCTCATTTCGACAGCCTGAAACGGCGCATCGTCCACGACGATGCCTATTTTCTCCACCGGCGTGACCAGAAAATAGCGATCGCCCTCGCGTTTCAGCACGCTGGAGAACAGCCGCACCAATGCGGGACGCCCGATCGGGCTGCCGAGATAGAACCAGGTGCCATCGGAGGCGATACGGATATCGAGCTCGCCGCAAAACGGCGGATTCCATCGTTCCACGGGCGGCAGGCCGGATGCATTGACGCGCTGCGCCGCCGACGCCAGCGCATCGAGACGCTGGCCGCTCTCCTCCGCGCCTGTCGGCTGCCCTTGCTTCGCCATTGTTTTCCCTGACCGTGCGCAATCTGGCACGATTTAGGCACGATTTTCCACATCCAAACGTTCACGCCCAATCGACGCAACGTGATGGATGTCATCCCGTTGGGCCGTTAAAATGGGGACGGTGGCGCGCGGACCGAATATTTCCCGCAGGTACGGGCTAACATCATCCCAATCCGCGAACAAAGCGGCAAGGAGCAGGAATGAACAGCGCAGATGTCGAGAAACTGGAAGACGTGATCGTTCGTTCCGCCGAGCAACTGGCGGGCAGCATCCGCGCCGCGCGTCAAGCCGTCTCCACCGTGATCTTTGGCCAGGAGCGCGTTGTGGACAACGCGCTGGTGACGATCCTTGCGGGCGGCCATGCACTGCTGATCGGCGTGCCGGGTCTCGCCAAGACCAAGCTGGTCGAGACGCTCGGCGTCACGCTCGGCTTGGACGCCAAGCGCGTACAGTTCACGCCTGACCTGATGCCGTCCGACATCCTCGGCGCGGAAGTTCTCGACGAGAGCGCGGCGGGCAAGCGCTCATTCCGTTTCATCGCCGGTCCCGTATTCGCCCAACTTCTGATGGCCGACGAGATCAACCGCGCCTCGCCGCGCACGCAGTCGGCGCTGCTGCAGGCGATGCAGGAGCAGCACATCACGGTGGCGGGCGCGCGGCACGACCTGCCGGCACCGTTTCATGTGCTCGCCACGCAGAACCCGCTCGAGCAGGAAGGCACCTATCCACTGCCCGAAGCGCAGCTCGACCGCTTCCTGATGGAAATCGACGTCGGCTATCCCGACCGCGAGGCCGAACGCAAGATTCTGTTCGACACCACCGGCGCGGAGCAGACGACGGCGAAGGCGGCGATGACCGCCGACACTCTCATCACAGCGCAGCGGCTAGTGCGCCGACTGCCGGTCGGCGATTCTGTGGTCGAGGCGATCCTCACGCTGGTGCGCTCGGCGCGTCCGGGCGAAGACGGCGGCGAGCCTGCGAAATCCATCGCATGGGGTCCGGGCCCGCGCGCGAGCCAAGCCCTGATGCTTGCGGTGCGCGCCCGCGCACTGCTCGACGGCCGCCTTGCACCCTCCATTGATGACGTGCTCGAACTCGCCGAGCCGGTCCTGAAGCATCGCATGGCGCTGACCTTCTCCGCCCGTGCCGAAGGCGAAACCGTCACCGGCGTGATCGGGCAGTTGAAAGCACGGATCGGTTGATGGCCGCGGCCCTCAAACCGGCGCTCACCGAAATCGAAGCGATCCGGCGTGCCGACGGCGAAAGCCGCTCGCTCGCCGCGTCGATGCCGCGTCTCGTGCTGGAAGCACGGCGGATCGCTGCAACGGTGATCCACGGATTGCATGGGCGGCGACGAGCAGGCACCGGCGAGAATTTCTGGCAGTATCGTCGCTTCGTCTCCGGCGAGGCGGCACAGCGCGTCGACTGGCGGCGTTCGGCGCGCGACGATCACTTGTACGTTCGCGAGCAGGAATGGGAGGCCGCACACACGGTGTGGCTGTGGCCGGACCGTTCCAGATCGATGGCCTTCGCGTCCAAGGCGGCGCGCGACAGCAAGCTCGAGCGCGCCATCGTGCTGAGCTTTGCGCTCGCTGAACTGCTGGTCGCGGGCGGCGAGCGCGTCGGCATTCCCGGCCTGATGCGGCCAAGCGCAAGCCGCGGCATCATCGACCGGATGGCGCAGGTGCTGCTGCACGATGTGTCCACACGCGACAGCCTGCCGCCGGGCTTTGTGCCCGCCTCGCTCGCCGAAATCGTGGTGCTCTCGGATTTCTGGTCGCCGCTCGACGAGATCGCGGCGATGATTGCGGGCCTGTCGGCGTCCGGCGCACGCGGCGTATTGCTGCAGATCGTCGATCCGGCAGAGGAAACCTTCCCCTATTCCGGCCGCGTCGAATTCAATGAACCCGAAGGCGGGGGCGCGATTATTGCGGGGCGCGCGCAGAACTGGAAGGACGATTACACCGCGAAGCTCGCGCAGCACCGCGACAGCATCCGCGCGGAAACCGCACGGCGCGGCTGGCTGTTCTCCACCCATCGCACCGACCGTTCCGCTGCTGAACTGCTCTTGTATCTGCATCAGGCGCTTGCCGCGTCGCGCGAAGGCAACGCCAGATCGGGATGGCCGGCATGACCGGATTGCCGCTCTCCTTCACCGAACCGTGGCTGCTCGCAGGGCTGATCGCCCTGCCCGCGCTGTGGTGGCTGTTGCGCGTGATCCCGCCGCGCCCGGTGAAGGTCGACTTTCCACCGACCCAGCTGTTGCTCGACATCAAGCCCCGCGAGGAAACACCGTCGCGTACGCCGTGGTGGTTGACAATGTTGCGGCTTCTCGCTGCGGCGTTGGTCATCTTCGCCGCCGCAGGACCGGTCTGGAATCCGAAGGGCGGCGCGGGCGCATCCTCAGGCCCGCTGGTGATCCTGCTCGACGACGGCTGGAGTGCGGCCGCAAGTTGGGAAGCGCGCATCCGCTCCGCCGATGAACTGATCTCGCAGGCCGATGCATCCCGCCGCGCGATCGCGCTCGTGCCTCTGTCCGAACCTGCACGCGACATCAGCCTGATGCCCGCAGGCACCGCGCGCGTCGCGCTGCGTCAGTTCGCGCCGAAACCCTACGGCATCGACCGCAGCATCACGCTCCCGCTCATCAAGCGTTTTCTCGGTGAGATCGGCGACGCCAGCATCGTCTGGCTTGATGATGGAATCGATAGTGGGCGCGGCGCAGACTTCGTGGGCGGCTTGCGCGACGCCATCGGTGACCGCGCACTGACGATCTATGAGGGTGGCACGCCGCCCGCGCATGCGCTCGCCGCCGCCGAGAATGCTGCCGCGAAAATGACCGTAAAGGTGCTGCGCGCGAGCGGCGGTATCGAGTCCGGCATCGTGCGCGCGCTTGACCAGAAGGGCGCGCCGATCGGCGAGACACGTTTCGCGTTCGACGCCGCCGCGCACGAGACCGAAGCAGCGTTCGATCTTCCGGTCGAATTGCGCAACGATATCGCGCGTCTTGAGATCGCAGGTGAGCGTTCCGCGGGCGCCGTTCAGCTTCTCGACAAGCGATGGCGGCGGCGCGCCATCGGCATCGTCTCCGGCGCCAGCACCGATATCTCGCAACCCTTGCTGGCCACGACCTTCTATCTCACCAAGGCGCTTGCACCGTTCGCCGATGTGCGCACAGCAGAACACAGCGCGCCCGACGACGCGATCAAGCAGTTGCTCGATCAGAAAGTGCCGATGCTGATCCTCGCAGATGTCGGCACGCTGTCACCGGAATTGCATGCGCGGCTCGACGACTGGATCGCGCAAGGGGGCGTGCTGGTTCGTTTCGCAGGGCCTCGCCTCGCGGCCGGCGACGACGATCTGGTGCCGGTAAAGCTGCGGCGCGGCAACCGTAGCCTGGGCGGTACGCTGACGTGGGAGAAGCCGCAACACCTCGCGGCCTTTGCAGCTGATGGACCATTCGCCGGTTTGCCGGTACCTGACGACGTCACTGTGACGCGGCAGGTGCTCGCAGACCCCGATCCCGCGCTCGCCTCAAAGGTCTGGGCCTCGCTTGCCGACGGTACGCCGCTCGTCACTGGCGAACGGCGCGGCAAAGGCGTGCTCGCGCTATTCCACGTCAGCGGCGACACCCGGTGGTCGGATTTGCCGCTGTCCGGCACGTTCGTCGAAATGCTGCGCCGGATCGTCGACATGGCGGGTTATGCGGATGTCGCCGGAAGCAGCTTCAATTCCGACACCAAGGTCGAGACGGTGGCGCCGACGCGCGTCCTCGATGGCTTCGGCGCCTTCACCGCGCCACCCTCCACCGCCAAGCCGGTGAAGGCCGATTATCGCGGCCGCGCCAGCCTCGATCATCCGCCCGGATTCTACGGCCCGGTCGACGGTCCCGTTGCAGTGAATACGCTCGCAGCCACCGACCGCCTGACGCCGCTCGATACGTCATCGCTCAACGCGACACGCGCGAGTTACACTAACGCCGAACCGCGCGACCTGCGCGGGACCCTGCTCTCGCTCGCGCTTCTGCTGTTCGTTCTGGATGCGATCATCATCGCTATCCTCGGTGGCGCAATCGCCGGATTGCTGCGGCGGCGCACCGTTACCACGGCGCTCGCTCTGGCTGTTATGCTGAGCGCGTTTGGTCCGCACGCTCTCGATGCGCAAACCCCGCCCGCGAAACCTGCGGCAACCTCGAACGCCGCCAAAGACGACTTCGCCATCAAGGCGGTATCGCAGACGCACCTCGCCTATGTCGTCACTGGCAATGCCGAGGTGGACAACATCGTCAAGGCGGGCCTCAGTGGCCTGTCGCTGTTTCTCGCGCAGCGCACGGCACTCGAGGCGGGCGACCCGATCGGCGTGGATCCGGCCAAGGACGAACTCGCATTCTTCCCGCTGATCTACTGGCCGGTGATCGCGGACGCGCCGAAGCCATCGCAGGAAGCGATCAACAAGCTCGACGCCTACATGAAGAACGGCGGCACGGTGCTGTTCGACACCCGTGACGCGATCGACGCGCCGCCGACCTCGAACGGAGAATCGCAGACGCCGGGCATGATGGCGCTGCGGCAGATCCTATCATCGCTCGACATTCCCGAACTGGAGCCGATCCCGCGCGAGCATGTGCTGACGAAGACTTTCTATCTGCTGCGCGATTTTCCGGGCCGCTTCACCTCGGGCCAGACCTGGGTGGAAGCGCTGCCGCGCGATGGCGACGATGACGGCGTGGAACGCCCCGCGCGCGGTGGCGACGGCGTCTCGCCCATCATCATCACCTCCAACGACCTCGCCGGTGCGTGGGCGCTGCGGCCCGACGGCCAGCCGATGCTTCCGCTGACACCGGGCGAGCCGCGCCAGCGCGAATTCGCGTTCCGGGCTGGCGCCAACATCGTGATGTACACCCTGACCGGCAACTACAAGGCTGATCAGGTCCATGCCCCTGCTCTGATTGAAAGGCTCGGGCAATGACGCAGTACGGCATCGCGTTCACCCCCCTGGTCCCCATGTTCGTGCTGTGGCTCGGGCTTGCGGCGACGCTTGTCATCGTGGCGGTCTCGCTGCTGCGTCGCGCGCGCGGTGCGTTGTGGCGCACAGCCGCGCTGGCCATGATCCTGCTCGCGCTCGCCAACCCCTCCTTGACCCGCGAGGCGCGTGAGCCGCTCTCCTCGGTCGCCGCCGTCATTGTCGACAAAAGTCCAAGCCAGAGCTTCGGCGACCGTGCCAAGCAGACCGACCGGGCGCGCGACGCGCTGCTTGAGAAGCTGCGCGCCATCAAGGGCCTCGACGTACGGGTGGCCGACGCCGGACAGGCGGATGGCGAGACCGACGGCACGAAACTGTTCTCCGCACTCTCGGCCACGCTCTCCGATGTTCCAACCGACCGCATCGCGGGCGCGTTCTTCATCACCGACGGACGTGTGCACGACGTTCCGGCCAATGCCGCAACACTCGGCTTCCAGGCGCCGGTCCATGCGCTCATCAGCGGCCATTCCGGCGAGCGCGACCGCCGCATCGCCATCGTCTCCGCGCCGCGCTTCGGCATCGTCGGGCAGGCGCAGACCATCACCTTCAAGCTCGACGATCAGGGGGTGACGGGCGAGCGCGCCGAGGTCACCATCCGGCGGGACGGCGAAGTGCTGAGCCGCCGCACGCTGACGAGCGGCGAGACCGGGCGCATTCGGCTCGAGATTCCCCATGCAGGCCAGAACATCGTCGAGATCGAAGCGTCGCCTCTCGAGGGCGAACTGACGCCGGTGAACAACCGCGCCGTGGTTTCGATCGACGGCGTGCGCGACAAGCTGCGCGTGCTGCTCGTCTCCGGCGAACCGCATGCGGGCGAGCGCACCTGGCGCAACCTGTTGAAGTCCGATGCAAGCGTCGATCTGGTCCACTTCACCATTCTGCGTCCGCCGGAGAAGCAGGACGGCACGCCGATCAACGAATTGTCGCTGATCGCCTTCCCGACGCGCGAACTCTTCCAGCAGAAGATCAACGAGTTTCAGCTCATCATCTTCGATCGCTATGCCCGACAAGGTGTTCTGCCGACTGCATATTTTGACAACATCACGCGTTACGTGAAGAACGGCGGCGCAGTCCTCGTGGCGGCCGGACCGGACTATGCCAGCCCGACCTCGATCTGGCGCACGCCGCTCGACGCCGTACTGCCGGCCGAGCCTGTCGACGTCACCGAGAAGGCCTTTCACGCCCGCCTGACCGACATCGGCAAGCGCCATCCGGTCACGCGCGGACTACAAGGTGCGGCGAGCGACCCGCCGCATTGGGGCCGGTTCTTCCGCATCGTCGATACCCGCAATCCCACCGTGCCGCCGGTGATGGAGGGTGCGAACGGCGAGCCGTTGTTGCTGTTGTCGCGGCAGGGCGAAGGCCGCGTCGCGCTGCTGCTCTCGGATCAGATCTGGCTGTGGGCGCGCGGCTATGAAGGCGGAGGGCCGCACCTCGACCTGCTGCGGCGGCTGTCGCACTGGCTGATGAAGCAACCCGAACTCGACGAAGAGGCGCTGCGGCTGAAAACGCAAGGCCACGATCTCGTCGTCACGCGCCAGACCATGGCCGACACCGTCAAGCCCGTGACGGTGACATCACCTTCAGGCAAGATCCGCGAGGTCACGCTCGCCGCAAGCGAGCCCGGCGTGTGGCGCGCAACGCTTCCCGCCGACGAACTCGGCCTGTGGCAGGCAACCGATGGCTCACTGAAGGCGCTCATCAGCGTCGGGCCGACGAACCCGAAGGAATTCTCCGAGGTCACCTCGACGACACAGACCCTCGCGCCGCTGACCAAAGCAACCGGCGGCGACACGCGACGAATTTCAGAATCCGGCACCGTCGAACTGCCGCGCATTCTGCCGATCCACGGCTCAACCGTGTTCGAGGGCTCCGGCTGGCTCGGCCTCAAGATGCGCGATGCCAGCGTGGTGCGCGGCATCGGCGCCTTCCCGGTGTTCGCAGGCCTGATCGGGCTCCTGCTGCTGCTCGGCGCCTTCGCAGCCACCTGGGTGCGCGAAGGACGGTAACCGCAAAGCCACAGATGGCGACGGCCTGCGCCGCCATCCCCAGCGCCAGATTGACATCCCCGGAACTTCCGATGTTACATTGTAACATCCGGTGACCTTAAGTCCCGGCATGGGGAATTTGTCTGTCATGGACTGGGTTCGGTCGAAAGCCAAACGGCTGTCGTTGCTGGCGCTCTTCGCGCTGGCGATGCAGATCGGGCTGTCGTTCGGCCACACCCATGTCGCGGCGTGGTCCGCCGATCGGATCCAGATCGCCGCCAATTCCTCGACCGGCGGTCCTTCCGCCCATCACGACGCCGACGCGATCTGCGCAGTTTGCGTCACCGCCGCGATGGCGGCGAGCGGCCTGCATGCGGCCGCACCCGTGCTGCCGCTTCCTGCGTCGTTCTCGACCGTCGCCTTCGCGCTGCAGGCACTCAACGACGCGCCGCCCGCGCGCACCGCTGCATTTCATTCGCGTGCCCCTCCCCCCGTCCTGACCTGACCTCCATTACGGCCGTTTTCCAGCGGCCGCATTTCAATCACCCGCGACCGCTGCCGATGTGCAGTTCGCGGTGTCAGGATCAGTTCAAGATGTCCCGTTTCCACCTTCGCGCTTCGCTCGCCAGCGCCTCGGCGATTTCGCTTGCCGTGTTCGGCCATTCCGTCCACGCGCAACAGGCGACGCCGCCCGCGGCCCCACCCGCTTCAACGCCCGCGCCTGCCGCTTCTTCCGGCACGGTGCTGCCGGAAATCATGGTGCATGCACCGAGCCCCATCGACCATCACAGGCATCGCCCTGTCGTCGCGGCGAGGCACGGCAGCGGCTCGGCGCGCGCTCACGGCAAGCCGAAAGAAAAACCTGCCGCGCCCGCTGTTGCCGAGAACGCGCCTGCGCCTGCACCATCGCAGGGCGCGCTGCCGATCGTCACCGATCAGTTCGCGACCGTGACCGTTGTGCCGAACGAAGAAATCCGGCGCAGCGGCGCGCAGACCTTCGGTGACCTGCTCAACGACAAGCCCGGCATCACCGGTTCGTCCTTCGCGCCGGGCGCATCAAGCCGTCCGATCATCCGCGGCCTCGACGTCAACCGCGTCGGCATCGTCGAGAACGGCATCGGCAGCAACGGCGCATCCGATCTCGGCGAAGACCATTTCGTGCCGATCGATCCGCTCACCACCAATCAGGTCGAGGTGATCCGTGGCCCGGCCACGCTGCGTTACGGCTCGACCGCAATCGGCGGCGTGGTCAGCGCCGTCAACAACCGCATTCCTGACGCACTGCCCTGCAACCCGGTAACGCCCGCGCAAACCTGGGGCTACGACGTGAAGGCGCCGCCTTCGACATCCGGCTACTGCGCCAATTTCGAAACGCGCGCGGGCTATTCCAGCGTCGACAACGGCCGTGAAGGCGCGGTACTGCTGGATGCGGCAAGCAGCAACTTCGCGATCCATGCCGACGGCTTCGACCGTAAGACCGATAATTACGCGATCCCGAATTCGCCCTACCGTTTCGATCCGACGCGGCCCTTCAACGGCACGCAGCCGAACTCCGGCACGCGCTCCTACGGCGGATCGGTCGGCGGCACCTATTTCTTCACCGGCGGCTATATCGGTGCGGCGATCCAGCAGAATAATTCGCTCTACCATATCCCCGGCATCGACGGCGAAGAGCACAACACGCGCATCGACGCCAAGCAGACCAAGTTCACAGCGAAGGGCGAGTATCGTCCGGACGCGGCCGCAATCGACGCGATCCGCTTCTGGGTGGGCGCGACGGACTACAAGCACAATGAAATCGGCCTCGGCGACGACGGCACCGACGGCGTGCGCCAGACTTTCACCAACAAGGAGCAGGAAGGCCGCCTCGAGGTGCAGTTCGCGCCTGTGAATGTGAAATTCGCAACGATGACCTCGGCCGTCGGCGTGCAGGCCTCACATCAGGAACTGACTGCGCCGAGCCCTGACGACATCGGCAGCCCGTTCAATGGCCTGTGGGATCCGAACAGCAACACCCGCGTCGCCGGTTACTCGTTCAACGAATTCGCTTTCAACAACACCACCAAGGCGCAGATTGCGGGCCGCATCGAGCACGTCAACCTCTCCGGCTCGACGCCGTCCTTCATTCCAGAGTTGTTCAACGACACCTCGGCTATCGGACCTGCGGTCGCGCGCAATCTCTCCTTCACGCCCGCGAGCGGCAGCATCGGCCTGATCCATAACCTGCCCTACGGCCTCGTTGCCAGCATCACCGGGCAATACACTGAACGCGCGCCGAAGCCTGCCGAACTGTTCTCGCGCGGCGGTCATGATGCGACAGTCACGTTCGACATCGGTAATCCGAACCTGAAGGTTGAGACCGCGAAGTCAATCGAGATCGGCCTGCGCAAGAACACCGGGCCGCTCCGGTTCGAACTGACCGGCTACGACACCCACTTCGATGGCTTCATTTACCGCAATCTCACCGGCAACACCTGCGACGGCACGGCGTGCGTGGCGAACAACAGCCTCGAACTCAATCAGGCGATCTACTCACAGCGCAACGCGCATTTCCGGGGCGCGGAATTCCAGTTCCAGTACGACGTGATGCCGCTGTGGTTCGGAACGTTCGGCGTCGAAGGGCAGTACGATATTGTCCGAGCAACGTTCGACGACGGCAGCAACGTGCCGCGCATCCCGCCGCAACGGCTCGGCGGCGGCGTCTACTATCGTGACGCCAACTGGCTCGCGCGCGTCAACCTGCTCCATGCCTTCGCGCAGAACGACATCGGCGGTATCGAAACATCAACGCCGGGCTACAACCGGCTGAAGGCCGAACTGAGCTACACGACCAAGCTCGCCAAGACCGACTGGTGGGGGGCGCAGGAAGTTCGTGTCGGCATCGTCGGCGACAACCTGCTCAACGAGGACATCCGCAACGCGGTGTCCTACACAAAGGACGAAGTGCTGCTGCCGGGCCTCGGCGTGCGGCTGTTCGCCAACATCAAATACTGAGGCTCTCTCAAGCCTGAGCAAAACGGCCGCCCACGGGCGGCCGTTTTCGTTGGGGGTCTTCTTGCATTTGAGGCTTCTCTTGACATCTAAGGCATAAAGTATGTTATGTTATAACATAACATATGAGGAACGATGTCCTATCGCTCCAGGCTCGATGCCCTACACAGGCTCTTTGATTTCGATGCAAAAACTCCCCGTCACAGTCTTGTCCGGCTTCCTCGGTGCGGGGAAGACCACGCTGATGAACCATGTCCTCAACAATCGCCGCGGTCTGAAGGTGGCGGTGATCGTCAACGACATGAGCGAAGTCAATATCGATGCCGATCTGATCCGTGAGGGCGATGCCAACCTGTCGCGCACGGACGAGAAGCTCGTCGAGATGACGAACGGCTGCATCTGCTGCACGCTGCGCGACGATCTTCTGAAGGAAGTCCGCCTGCTCGCCGAAAGCGGCCGCTTCGATTATCTGCTGATCGAATCGACCGGCATTTCCGAGCCCTTGCCCGTCGCCGCGACGTTCGACTTTCGCGACGAAAACGGCGACAGCCTGTCCGACGTCGCCGCGCTCGATACCATGGTCACCGTCGTCGACACAGTGAACCTGCTCAGGGACTACGCATCGGTCGAGTTTCTCAAGGATCGCGGTGAATCCGTCGGCAACAATGACAAGCGGACCCTGGTCGATCTGCTCGTCGAACAGATCGAGTTCGCTGATATCGTCATTCTCAACAAGATCGACGCTGCGAGCGCCGGGCAACGTGACGCCGCGCGCAAGATCGTCCGCGCGCTCAATCCCGATGCCGATATCATCGAGACCAATTACGCGCGCGTGCCTTACCATCGGGTGCTCAATACAGGCCGGTTCAATTTCGAGCGCGCGCAACAGCACCCGCTATGGGCCAAGGAGCTCTACGGCTTCGCCGACCACGTGCCGGAAACGGAGGAATACGGCGTCACGAGCTTCGTGTATCGCGCGCGCCGCCCGTTCGAACCGGTCAAATTCCAGCAATTCCTGCGCGAAAGCTGGCGCGGCGTGATCCGTGCCAAAGGGCATTTCTGGCTGGCGACGCGCCCGCAATGGCTCGGTGAGCTGAGCCAAGCCGGCGCCATCGTCAAGACCGAGGGGCTCGGCTTCTGGTGGGCGAACGTGCCGGTGGAGCGCTGGCCCAACGATCCGTTCTGGCGCCAGACGTTGAAGAAGAACTGGAACGATATTTACGGCGACCGCCGTCAGGAAATTGTATTCATCGGGACGGGCATGGACGAGGACGCAATCCGCGCGCGGCTCGATGCCTGCCTCGTCAACGGCAAGTCCGGAATGCACACCGATGAATGGTCGGCGTTGCCGGATCCGTTTCCGCGCTGGCTGCGTGCGGACGAGATCCCGGCCGAGTGAAGCTTACGGCGCCGCACGCCAGTCCGGACGGATCGCGCCGCTGACGCCCTCGAATGCACCCTCTTCCAACTCGCGTACCAGAAGCCGCGCCGGGTCCACAGGGCCCGGCATCGCAGTGATGCCGCTCGGAATCCGCTTGAAGCCCATGCGGCTGTAATACGGCTCGTCCCCCACCAGCACGACAAGGCGATGGCCTTTCGCTTTCGCCTGGTTCAGCGCGTGCTCCATCAGCGCGCCTCCGATGCCGCGCCCCCGGAACGGCGGCTCGACGGTCAGCGGCCCGAGCAGCAGCGCGGGTGTGTCGCCGATACAGATCGGCAATTGCCGTACCGAACCGACCAGCAGCGTGCCGATGCGTGCGGTGAACGACAGGTCGAGCAAGTGACCGACATGCTCGCGCAGCCGGTAGGCGCTGAGAACGAAACGGCCGGGGCCGAAGGTACGCTGGTGGAGCCGTTCGATCGCCTGCGCGTCGTTCGGCGTCTCGGCCAGAATGGTGAGAGAGAGATCGGTCATCGCCCGCGCGAATAGCATTTGCCGCGCCGCCGGTCCATCGGCCAGTTTTCCGACGGGAGGCGGGTTTGGCTTCGCCCGTTAACTCCAGTCCGCCGGAATTGTCCTGTTTTCGAGCACTTCGGCAATCCTTGACCGCGTCCCCCGCGTGGTGTCGGGCGGCAGATCGGCAGGATCGAAGAAGCCGCAGGCAATAATCTCGTGGTTCGGCTCCGGCATTCTCTCCTGACGAAAATCGCGCACCACATAGACCGCAACATGATCGCGGCGCGAGACATGGCGGTTGAAATAGACGCCATGCAGGCGCGGCTCGCCGGTGAGTTCGATGCCGCCCTCCTCGTGCAACTCGCGCCGCAGCGAGTCGATGATGGTTTCGCCCGTCTCCACTCCACCGCCCGGCAGATGCCATCCGGCGACGTAGCTGTGCTTGACCAGAAAGACGTGCCCCCGGGCATCGAGCACCACCGCACGGGTGCCCAGCGTCATGCCGCGCGCGAACCGCGCATAAAAATGAAACACACGGCGGATCACCGGCTCGAATCTCAGCCGCAGTGACTGGAGGTTCATCGAAAAATCCTGCGAATGGAAATCATCTGCGAACCCCTTGCGTCTTGCTGCTTGCGCCGCGGCGGACTGCTTGCCACAACCGTTTTCACTGCACGCTCAAGGATATCCTTGCGATGAAGAAATTTGCGGATCTGACGGAGCGCGAGATGCTGGCGCTCGCCATCTCCAACGAGGAGGACGACAGCCGTATCTATCATGGATTCGCCGAAGCCCTCGCCGAACAGTTCCCTGCCTCCGCCGCGATCTTTACGAACATGGCGAGGGAAGAAGAAGGCCATCACGACCGCCTGCTCGAACTCTACCGGAAGACCTTCGGAGATTATCTGCCGCTGGTGCGGCGGCAGGATGTCTCGGGCTTCATCAAGCGCAAGCCGCTGTGGCTGATGCGGCCACTCGGTCTCAATGCGGTACGCCAATATGCGGCCCAGATGGAAGTCGAGGCCGCGCAATTCTATCGCAAGGCCGCCGATACCACGCACGATGCATCACTCCGCACATTGCTCCTCGGCCTCGCCGAGGAAGAAGAACGCCACGAGGCGCTCGCCGAGGAATTGACCGAGCAGCACCTGACGCCCGATGCGCTCGCCGCCGAGACCGAAACCCAGCGCCGTACTTTTCTGCTGCAATACGTCCAGCCCGGTCTGGTCGGATTGATGGATGGTTCGGTCTCGACACTGGCGCCCCTGTTCGCCGCTGCCTTCGCCACCCACCAGCCGTTCGCGACATTCCTGGTCGGGCTTGCGGCGTCCGTAGGCGCCGGCATTTCGATGGGCTTTGCCGAGGCGCTGTCGGACGACGGAGCGCTGACCGGACGCGGCTCGCCATGGATCCGCGGCACCGTCTGCGGCCTGATGACCACGCTCGGCGGCCTCGGCCACACGCTGCCCTACCTCATTCCCGACTTCACCATCGCGACCACGCTGGCCGTGATCGTCGTCGTGATCGAACTGGCGCTGATCTCGTGGATTCGCCATCGCTTCATGGACACGCCTTGGCTACAGGCTACATTCCAGATCGCAGTCGGCGGAACGCTGGTGTTTCTCGCCGGCATCCTGATCGGAAGTGCCTGACGTGAGTTTCACCCTCGCCCATCTATCCGATCCGCATCTCGGCCCGATGCCGCCGGCGCGGATTGCCGAACTGCTCGGCAAGCGCGCCATCGGCTACGCAAACTGGAAGCGCAGACGTCACGCGATTCATCGTCGCGACGTGCTGGCGCAAATTCTCGCGGACATCCACGCCCAGCGCCCCGATCACATTGCGGTGACGGGCGACCTCGTCAACGTCGCGCTGCCGGCCGAATTCACGCAGGCACGCACGTGGCTTGAAGGGGTCGGCTCCCCGCAGGACGTTTCGTTGGTGCCGGGCAATCACGATGCCTACTCGCGTGCGGCGGGGGGCCAGTTCGCGCTGTCATGGGCGGATTACATGCACGGCGACGGGGAGACCGCAGTTCGCTTTCCCTACCTGCGCCGCCGCGGACCGCTCGCTCTGATCGGCCTCACCACTGCCGTGCCGAGCGCGCCGTTCATGGCAACGGGGCGGATCGGCCACACACAACTTGCAGGCCTCGACGAGATGCTGGCGCGAGTCCAGTCCGAACAACTATGCCGTGTTGTGCTCATCCACCATCCCTTGCGTTCGGCGCGTGGGCGATGGAGCGCGCGCCTGACCGACGCCGCCGCGCTGATCGATGTCCTCAAGCGTCACGGCGTCGACCTCGTGCTGCATGGCCACGACCATCGCCACGCCACCGTCTGGTTCGAAAGTCAACGCGGCCGCTTCGCATCAATCGGCGTGCCATCAGCTTCCGCCTCATCCGGCGGTCATCACCAGCCGGCGGCGTATCAGTTGATTTCAGTTGAACGCGTCGACAACGGCCACTGGAGTATCACGCGCCGCGTGCGCGGATTCGGCGGCAACGCCTCCGATGGAATCGTCGAATTGAAAAGCGAGCGGCTTCGCTAAGCCTACATGCTCCGCAGCGCTGCGATCAGTGCGATGCCGAACAGCCCCGCCATCCCGATAACGACGCCAAGCACGAACGGCCAGAACCGGCTGGCGGGCTTCTCCGCGACAACCGCGGTGCGGGCTGGTGCGATAATATCCGCAGGCAGCGCCGAGACCAGCGCGTGATCGCGCTCGATGATCCGGCGCGCGATGTAATCAGTAATGGCATCGACCATCACCGGCACGTCGTGCGATTCGGCGAGCACGGTGCGGCCGAATCGACTGTCCTGCACGAAACGGTAAATCCGCTTGTCGCGTCCCATCGCGACATGGGCGATGGAATCGATCCACAGCCGCGGGGTATCGCCCTGGCTGATGCCCCGATCGAACAGATCGATGCCGGGCGGAATCTCACTGAAGAGCTGGTCGAGCGCCTCGTTGAGGATTTCGAGCCGCGCGGCTTCGGCGTCGCGCAGATCGACCACGACCCCGGTGCGGTCTGCCGCCTCGATTCGTGCCTTGTGCAGCGCCGCGCGCAGGCTTCCCACGCCGGGGTTCCTTGCCGCTCCGTCGAGACCCTGATCCGCCATGCGGTTACCCTTCACCATCCGAGAGGTTAACCTAGCAGTAACCAAAACGGCCCGCTACAGCCTTGAAAAACCATCCCCTCGGCGATTGTTTCCCTCCTCCGGGGGCGTCCCAAAAGAAAAAGCCCCGCCTTTTGAGGGGCGGGGCCAGTAGAGAGTTCGACGCAAGATTGCGCCTCACCCTGGGAAAGATGTTTACGCGCTCACGCGCTGCGGCTCCTCTACGATGGAAAAGCGCACGCTGCCGCGATGGCGATTTTCCTCCGACACCGCGCGCCAGGCATCCTCGGCCTCCTTGCGGGTCTTGAACGGCCCCTGGACCTGGGCCGAACCATGCACGAGCTTGTGGAAGTTCATCGAACCGAACTCTCCACCGATCACCCAGTAACTGCTGCCACTCATCTGAGCCTCCATTGGTCAGGTTGAAGTCGGTTCAATCGTCAGAACTGGTTCATGGTGTTGTGAATGCCGCCCGCCTTGAGGGCCGCTTCACCGGCAAAATATCCCTTGTGGTCGTCGCCGATGTCGGAGCCGGCCATGTTCTGGTGCTTGACGCAGGCGATGCCCTGGCGGATTTCCGCGCGCTGAACGTTTTTCACGTAGCCGAGCATGCCCTGGTCGCCGAAATAATCCTTCGAGAGGTTGTTCATCGTCAGAGCCTCCGTGTGATAGGTCGGCAGCGTGATGAGGTGGTGGAAGACACCGGCCCGCTTCGCCGAATCCGCCTGGAACGTACGGATCAATTGATCGGCTTCGATCGCCAGCGGCGTGTCGTCGTATTCCGCCTTCATCAGCTCAGCACGGTTGTACTTGCTGACGTCCTTGCCGGCTGCCTTCCACTCGTCAAACACCTGCCAGCGGAAATTCAGCGTCCAGTTGAACGACGGCGAGTTGTTGTAGGCGAGCTTCGCGTTCGGGATCACCTCGCGGATGCGATCGACCATGCTCGCGACCTGCGCGATGTTCGGCCTCTCGGTCTCGATCCACAGCAGATCGGCGCCGTTCTGCAGCGAGGTGATGCAATCCAGCACGCAGCGATCCGCACCCGTGCCCGGACGGAACTGGTACAGGTTGCTCGCCAGTCGCTTCGGGCGCAGTAGCTTGCCATTGCGGCTGATGATGACGTCGCCGTTGCCGATCTTGGTGGCATCGACTTCCTCGCAATCAAGGAAGCTGTTGTACTGGTCGCCCAGATCGCCCGGCTTGTGGCTGACCGCGATCTGCTGGGTAAGGCCGGCGCCGAGCGAGTCGGTGCGGGTGACGATAATGCCATCCTCCACGCCGAGTTCGAGGAACGCGTGGCGACAAGCGCGGATCTTCGCGAGGAAGACCTCGTGCGGCACGGTGACCTTGCCGTCCTGATGGCCGCACTGCTTCTCGTCCGACACCTGGTTTTCGATCTGCAATGCGCAGGCGCCCGCCTCAATCATCTTCTTGGCGAGCAGGTAAGTCGCCTCAGCGTTGCCGAAGCCCGCATCGATGTCGGCGATGACCGGCACGACGTGAGTCTGGAAGTTGTCGATCTTCGCGATCGCCGCTGCTTCCCTGGCCTTATCGCCGGCCTCACGTGCCGCATCGAGCTCGCGGAAGATGTCGTTGAGTTCGCGCGAGTCGGCCTGACGCAGGAAGGTGTAGAGCTCTTCGATCAGCGCGGGCACCGAGGTCTTCTCGTGCATCGACTGATCCGGCAGCGGCCCGAATTCCGAGCGCAGCGCTGCGATCATCCAGCCCGACAGATACAGGTAGCAACGGTCGGTCTTACCGCCGAAGTGCTTCTTGATCGAGATCAGCTTCTGCTGCGCAACAAAGCCGTGCCAGCAGCCGAGCGACCTGGTGAATTTGGTGGGGTCCGCGTCGTACGCGGCCATGTCCGCACGCATCAGGGCGGCCGTGTAGCGCGCAACATCGAGACCCGTCCTGAAACGGTTCTGCAGACGCATGCGGGCAATGGCTTCCGCCGTGACGCCGCTCCAGGTGGGCTTGTCCTTAAGCAAGGCTTCAGCCGCCTTGATCTCGCTTTGATAGGAAGACGAACCCGGGATGGCGTGGGCGGTGATATCGCGCGTCTGATAATTCATTTTATTGCCTACATTTGTTACATGGCATCGCCGAAGAGGACCCTTGCATCCAACGCTACAGATCGAATATCGTCTAGATATACAGAAACTCGTTCGTGATGGGTTGTACGAGTTTTACAAGTTATAGCCGGTTAACTTGTAAATCTTGTAACAATAAAGCGGGCGCGGAGGAGCCGGACATGCGCACCCCTACTGAGACGGGCAGAAAACTTTTCGTCGGGCCGCGCTTCCGCCGCCTGCGCAAACAGCTCAACCTGTCACAGACGCAGATCGCCGAGGGGCTCGGCCTCTCCCCGAGCTACATCAACCTGATCGAGCGCAACCAGCGTCCGGTGACGGCGCAGATGCTGCTGCGCCTCGCCGAGACCTACGATCTCGACCTGCGTGACCTCGCGACCTCCGACGAGGACCGCTTCTTTGCCGAACTGAATGAAATCTTTTCCGATCCGCTGTTTCGCCAGATCGATCTGCCGAAGCAGGAACTGCGCGATCTCGCCGAGCTTTGCCCCGGCGTCACTCACGCCTTGCAGCGGGTCTATGCCGCCTACACCGAAGCGCGGCGCGGCGAGACGCTGGTCGCGGCCCAGTTCGCCGATCGCGACAAGGGCGGCGGCCACGACTATGAGGCCAATCCGATCGAGCGCGTGCGCGACCTGATCGAAGCCAACCGCAATTACTTCCCCGAACTGGAAACCGCCGCCGAGACGCTGCGCGACGAAATCGACACCGATCCGCAGGGCCTGCGCGCGGCTCTCATCAACCGGCTGCGCGAAAAACATTCGACCACGGTGCGGATCATGCCGGTGGACGTGATGCGCGAGACGCTGCGACGCTGGGATCGCCATCGCCGCCAGGTGCTGATCTCCGAGCTGGTCGACAGCGCCGGGCGCACTTTCCAGCTCGCGATGCAGCTTGGCCTTTCCGAGGCAGGCGCGCAGTTCGAGTCCATCATCAACCGCGCCGGGCCGCTCGACGACACCACGCGCAAGCTCTACCGCATCACGCTTGCGAATTACTACGCGGCGGCGGTGATGATGCCCTACCAGCCATTCCTGAGCGCCGCCGAGACGCTCGGCTACGATCTGCACGTGCTGACCCGGCGCTTCAATGCCGGTTTCGAGCAAGTCTGCCACCGCCTCACCACGCTGCAGCGGCCGAACGCACGCGGCGTGCCGTTCTTCCTGCTGCGGGTCGACAATGCGGGCAATGTCTCGAAGCGGTTTTCGTCGGGCACATTCCCGTTCTCGAAATTCGGCGGCACATGTCCGCTCTGGAACGTGCACTCCACTTTCGACACCCCGGATCGCCTGCTGCATCAGATCATCGAACTCCCGGACGGAAGCCGCTACTTCTCGATCGCGCAGACGCTGCGCCGTCCCGCCGTGCCGTGGCCGCACGTGCAGCCGCGCTTCGCCATCGGGCTCGGCTGCGAGATCCGTCATGCCTCGAAGCTCGTCTATACCGCAGGCCTCGACCTCGACCGCGCCGAGGGCACGCCGATCGGCGTCAACTGCCGCCTGTGCGAGCGGGAAAACTGCAGTCAGCGTGCCGAACCGCCACTGACGCGGACCCTCATTCTCGACGAGACCACGCGGCGCGTGTCATCGTTCTCGTTCTCGAGTGCGCGGGACATGTAAGTCGGGGATTACCGCAGTTCGGCTGCCGGATCATTGCGCCTGTTGATCACGGGAGTGTGCCTTGTACGCGTCCGCTGACGCACTACATCCGGCTCGCCTGTTTCACCGCATGAATTCCCGAAAGGCCTCCCATGTCATTTTACGATGGTACCGCTCCGCTGTTCACCCACGCGCTGATCGCACTCTCGAAGGTGCTCGCCAAGGGCGAAGCCTATGCGAAAGAGCAAGGCATTGCGCCCGAAGTACTGCTCAATGCGCGGCTTTATCCGAATATGTTTTCGCTGACACGGCAGATCCAGCTTGCCTGCGATTTCTCCGGCAAGGCCTGCGCCCGACTCGCCGGAACGGAAGTCCCCTCCACGCCCGATACCGAAACCACCTTCGAACAATTACAGCAGCGCATCGCCAAGACCATCGAAGGAATCAAGTCGATTCCCGCCGCAAAGTATGAAGGCGGCGATACCCGCGACATCACTTTCGGCACCGGAGGGAACACCACCCAGACGCTGCCGGGGCAGAAATTCGTCAACCACGTCGCGCTGCCGAACTTCTTCTTCCATTGCACGACGGCCTACAACATCCTGCGCCACAACGGCGTTGTACTGGGCAAGCTGGATTTCCTCGGCGCGAACTAACGCTCACGCTGACGAATTTTCAGCCCGATCAACATCGCCGTTTCTTTTCAGGTGCATCGACCACCAGGCCTTTGAAATGACCTCATCGAAACTTTTCGAGCCTTACCGACTCGGTGCCATCACACTCTCCAACCGCATCGTGATGGCACCTCTCACACGCAACCGCGCCGCGAGCGGCTTCGTCCCGGGCCCGCTCGCTGCCGAATATTACGGCCAGCGCGCATCCGCGGGCTTGCTCGTCACCGAGGCCAGCCAGATTTCACAACAGGGTCAGGGCTATCAGGATACGCCCGGCATCTATTCAAAAGACCAAATCGCCGGCTGGAAAAAGGTGACCGAGGCCGTGCACGCCAAGGGCGGCCACATCTACATCCAGATCTGGCATGTCGGCCGGATTTCTCACACCAGCCTGCAGCCCGGCAACGGTGCGCCAGTCGCGCCTTCCGCGATCCGCGCCAACAGCAAGACTTTTGTCGGCGGCCAGTTCGCCGAAGTCTCGCAACCGCGCGCGCTGGAGCTCGGCGAAATTCCCGGCTTGCTCGATACATACAAAAAAGCTGCCGTGAATGCGCTCGAGGCCAATTTCGACGGTGTGGAGATTCACGGCGCCAACGGCTATCTGCTTGATCAGTTCGCGCGCGATGGTAGCAACAAGCGTACCGATGCCTATGGTGGGTCGATCGAAAATCGCGCACGGCTGATGCTGGAGGTCTCGCAGGCGGTGGCCGCTGAAGTGGGTGCAGATCGGACCGGCATCCGGATTTCACCCGTGACACCTGCCAATGATATTTCGGACAGCAATCCACAACCGCTGTTCGATCATATCGTCGACGGCTTGAGCGCGTTGAAGCTTGGCTACCTCCATGTCGTCGAAGGTGCGACCGGCGGCCCGCGTGACAATGTGACTTTCGACTACGGCAGTCTGCGCAGGCGCTTCAACGGCACCTACATCGCCAACAACGGCTACGATCTGGCCCTGGCAAACAAAACACTCGCCGCCGGAAACGCCGATCTGATCGCGTTCGGCAAGGCGTTCATTTCCAACCCCGATCTGGTCGAGCGCCTGAAGGCGGGCGCGCAGTTGAACCAGTGGGATCAAGCCACTTTCTATGGCGGCGCGGCCAAGGGTTATACGGACTATCCTGCGCTGGCCTGAGTTACGTTCAACAGAAAAACAAAAAGGCCAGCGCTCAGGCGCTGGCCTTTTTGTTGTCAGCTTTTTTATTTTGCCGTTCGGTCAGACCAATTGAAGCTGCTGCCTCAGGCGGCAGCTTCGGCCTTGGCCTTGCCGCTCAACAGCTCCCGCGCCACGCGCTCGGCTTCGCGCGCGCTGCGAAACAAACGGCCTTCCAGTGGATTGAAGCGGTGGCTTGCGGCGAAGAATCTGAATCCCGCCTTGTCCCTCACCACGATTCCCGCCGGCTCGGAACTGACTTCGATAATATAGGTGTCTGACATTTCGTCCTTGTCCGGATTACTCCGGCCCCCTGATGGCGCACTAACGCAAGATGACTGAAAAGGTTTCAGGCGGATGAGCGTTGACACGCAGCCGTCATCGCGCAGGCCGCATCGACGGTCTGGCGCAGCGATACTCGCAGAGGCGAGAGAACATTCGGGGAGAGATGTTCGGCATTCGAAGTCATCGTTATCAGGATCAGCATGATGAAAGGCTGCCTTTCGGTTGCTTCGTGCCATAAGCATATAACTGATTTGCGACAGAGCGAACGACGAAGTGACGCATCGTCGAAAATAACACTGCATATGCTGCGTTGCAGCCGTGCACGAGAATAAACGCTGCGTCGCGACAAGAATCGCGGGAACCAGATTTTTATAATTGGAACAATTTCAATGCAGCGATTCAGTTTTCGCTGTTATTGCGGTGCGCACATGCACCACGGCGCGATCGTCGGCATAGACTCGTTTCCAGCCGGGAAGGTGATCGAGCAGCTTGACCGCTGGCGTATTGGATGTCAGCAGCGTCGCATCGATGTCATTTGTCTTGAGAAGATTCAAAAACAGATCGACATCCTTCAACGCAAACGCATTCAGCGTATCGACGACGTATTGTGCGCCATAAAGCTCGGCACGCCCGTCGATGAAAACAGGAATCCGTTGCGTAATCAGATACCCGCCCAATCCCGCGGTGTTGAGAACGCGACGCGGATGCTGCGCCTTCAACGCCTCCACCGCGGCAACAGGTGTGATCTTGCTGTAAGGCATGAACGGATGCATCGCCGTGAAGATCGCGCTCGCGACAACAACGACGGCCGCCAACGCCGCGATACCCGCAGATGCAGCGTTCGCCCGCTGCTCAACCCGCGCGAGCCGCCATTGCGCGACGAGAGGTTTTGCGATCACCAGCGGCGTCAGCAATGCGAAGATTTCGTTGCTTCGGTTGTGCGACAACGCCATGAACAGAAGCCCGAGCACGAGCAGCACGCGCGGCCATGACAGTGTGAGACCGCGCGCCAGCAGACCGCCGATGCAGACCATCACCACGATTTCGAAAAATTCGGGCTTGGCGAAATTCGCAGGCTGCCACTCCGGGATCAGCGCCATCGCCTCGCCAAGATCGAGAATCTTTCTGGCGGCGAGAATGGAATTCCAGCCATAGGGCGTGAGGCACGCGGCCGCGAGCGTCGCAAGGCCGAACGCGAACCAGCGCACGAACAGAACGCGGCGCGCGCTCGCCTCCGCCTCCCACATCGCGACAAGCGCGAAGGGTCCGACCAGCGCCACGCCGAACACAAAACTGCCGTGCAGATTGGCCCACAACACCATCAGCGGCAGCCATATCATGGAAGGCGCGCGTCGCGCGTCGTCTGCTGCAGCAAGACCGCTTGCCCATGCGAGCATGACCGGCAGCACCAGCACATGCGGACGGGCGAGAAAATGCCCCATCGACATCAGCACCGCCGCGAGCGCGATCAGCACCGCATGCCGCGGAGCAAGCCATTTGCTTAGCAGGTGAACGAAAAGCGCGAACGCCGCAGCGATGGAGAGCGCCGAGGTCCACACCGGACCGGCCCAGCCCGCAATATTATATGAGGTGGCGAAGATCACCTGTGCCAGCCACGACGTCGAAATCCACGGCTCACCGGCTTTGGTGAACGAATAAATATCCGTGTGCGGCCAGGCGCGATGATCGAGAATCCATTGCCCAACCTCGATCTGCCAGTAGGTGTCGGCATCGTAAAGGAGGCGGTTGCCGCCGATCACCAGCAGCACGAAAGCAGCCGCGCCAAACCATGCCCATGCCGGAACTGCAGCGAGCGAACTTTCGTTGGCGCGTGACTTGCCGGCAGCGTCGATGCTGGTGAGGCTCATGGCGTCCCTGGAACGGTGGCGGTTCCACAACCTTTAAGGCGCACGGCCATAATTCCAGGTAAATTCTGAAACCTGGATTACATCTAAAGTATTGACCCCTAGGGGGCCAAAGCCTATCGTTAACGTGTTCCGAGGGGGGCTCCGTCACAGGAGCTGAGATACCGCGATGGTGCGGTGACCCTTTGAACCTGATCCGGGTCATGCCGGCGAAGGGACAGGGATGTTTCAGAAATCGGCGTCGTCGGACGCAACTCATCACATTCAGGACGCGGCAAATCTTCAGGACGCCGCAAACCGCCGCATCACCATCGTTGGCGCGGGCGTGGCAGGTGCATGGCAGGCGCTGTCGTTTGCCAAGGCGGGCTACAGCGTCAAAGTAATCGAGCGCGATGACGCGGCGATGACGTCCGCCACCAGCCATTTCGCGGGTGGCATGCTGGCGCCATGGTGCGAGCAGGAAACCTCCGAACCCGTCATCACCCGCCTCGGCATCCGCTCGCTCGACCTGTGGCGCACCGAACTGCCCGACACGCCGTTCAACGGCTCGCTGGTGGTGACGCATCCGCGCGACCGCGCCGATTTCGATCATTTCGCCCGCATCACCAGCGATTACGAGCGACTGGACGGCGCCGCCATCGACAAACTCGAACCGTCGCTCGAAGGCCGTTTCCGCGAGGCGCTATTCTTCCCCGCCGAAGGCCATGTCGAGCCACGCCGCGTGCTGCCGCAACTGCACGAGAAGATCACCAAGGCCGGCGGCGAAATCCGCTTCAACAGCGAGTGCGAACCTGAGACGGTCGCAAGCGATGGCGGCCTCGTGATCGATTGCCGCGGCATCTTCGCGCGCGATGCCGTCTCTGATTTGCGCGGCGTCAAGGGGGAGATGATCATCGTCGAGACCGACGAAGTCTCATTGTCCCGCCCCGTGCGTGTAATGCATCCGCGCTGGCCGCTTTACGTGATTCCGCGCGGAGATCACCGCTTCATGATCGGCGCGACCTCGATCGAGAGCGAGGACAATCGCGTCAGCGTCCGCTCCGCGCTCGAACTGCTGTCAGCGGCCTATGCATTACATCCCGCCTTCGGCGAGGCGCGCATTCTCGAAATGGGCGCGGGCCTGCGCCCTGCCCTGCCCGATAATTTGCCGCGCATCGCAATCGACGGCAACCGGATCAACGTCAACGGGTTGTATCGCCACGGCTTCCTGCTGGCGCCCGCGCTTGCTGAGCTGACGGTGAACTACGTCGCGCGCGGCCTAATCGACAATGAGGTGATGCAATGTTCGTAACCGTAAATGGCGAGCGCCGCGAGATCAAGGCGACCCATGTGCAGGAGCTTCTCAACGAGCTTGAATATGAAGGCACGCATCTCGCGGTCGCACTGAACTACGACGTGGTGCCCCGCGCACGCTGGAGCGAGACGCCGCTGAACGACAACGATCTGGTTGAAATCCTCACGCCACGGCAGGGAGGGTAATGGTGACGCAAGACACTGTGAAATTCTACGACAAGGAATTCTCCTCGCGCCTTCTCATCGGCACGGCACTGTATCCGTCGCCGAAAGTGATGCAGGATTCGATCCGCGCCTCCGGCAGCGAGATCGTCACCGTTTCGATCCGCCGCGAAACGGCAGGCGGCAAGACCGGCGACGCCTTCTGGTCGCTGATCCGCGAACTCGGCGTCACGGTTCTGCCGAACACCGCGGGCTGCAAGAGCGTGCGCGAGGCCGTGACCACCGCGAAGCTCGCGCGCGAACTTTTCAACACGTCCTGGATCAAACTTGAGGTCATCGCCGACAATGAGACGCTGCAGCCCGACGTGGTCGGTCTCGTCGAGGCAGCGGACATTCTCATCAAGGACGGCTTCCAGGTTTTCCCTTATTGCACTGAGGACCTGTCGGTGGCACAGCGCCTCGTCGATGCGGGGTGCCGCGTGGTGATGCCTTGGGCCGCACCGATCGGCAGCGCACGCGGCATCACCAATCGTGACTCGCTGAAACTGCTGCGCACCCGCTTGCCTGACATCACCCTGGTGGTCGATGCCGGCATCGGCGCACCGAGCCACGCCGCACAGGCGCTCGAACTCGGATTCGACGCCGTGCTGCTCAACACCGCGGTCGCCAAAGCCGAGCGCCCCGTCGATATGGCGAATGCATTTCGTCTGGCTGTCGAAGCGGGCCGCGCCGGGTTCAAGGCCGGGTTGATGGAAGCCCGCGACCTCGCCTCACCCTCCACTCCTGTCGTTGGGACACCGTTCTGGCATGCCGTATCCTGATCGTTTTTATCCTGTCGTCGATACGGTCGCGTGGGTTGCGCGGCTGGCTAAACTTGGCGTCGGCACCGTGCAGTTGCGCGCCAAGGAGCTGGACGATGCCAAGGCGAATGCGCTCGTGCGCGACGCACTCGATGCCGTGCGCGGCACATCGACGAAACTCGTCGTCAACGATTACTGGCGCGCGGCGATCGATAACGGCGCGCAGCATCTGCATCTCGGCCAGGAAGATCTCGCGGACGCCGACCTCGCGGCGATCCGGAAGGCGGGGCTGACGCTCGGCATTTCGACCCATGACGAGGAAGAACTTGCCAACGCACTCGGCGCGAAGCCCGATTACGTCGCGCTCGGCCCGATCTTCTTCACCACACTGAAGTCGATGCGGTTCGCGCCACAGGGAATCGAGCGCATCGCTATCTGGAAAAAGGCCATCCGCGATATCCCGCTGGTCGCGATCGGTGGCATCAAGCTCGAACATGCCGCTGACATTTTCGTCGCCGGCGCGGATTCCATCGCCGTCGTCAGCGATGTCACCCAGAACGCCGACCCGGACGCGCGCGTCAAGGCATGGCTCGATACCGTGGCAGTTCCCGCATGACTTTGATGGAGGCATACGATGCAGACATCAGTCTTTCTGGCCAAGCTCATCGGCCCGACGATGACTGCGATTGCGCTCGCCGTGCTGTTCAATCGCGATCGCTTCCAAGCCTATGCGCGCGACATCATCGATCATCCGGTGCTCCTCTTCCTGTCGAGCATCGTCTTTCTGCCGGCTGGCATCGCCATCGCTCTCGTCCACAACGTCTGGAGCAGCGACTGGCGCGTGCTGATTACGATCTTCGGATGGCTACTCATCGTCAGCAGCCTGATCCGCTTGCTCGCGCCGGGTTTCGTGGTCACGCAGGCCCGCAACATTGTTCGCGCCCCTTCCATGCCGGTGATCGCCGGCGGGATCTGGCTCGTGATCGGACTGATCTTCTGCTTCTTCGGATATCACTGAACAAATCACCCCAACGGGAGACAACGCCATGAACATTCGCTCCAACCCAGATTCGACCTTGCCAGCCGTCACCACCGGCCCGCTGCCCTCGTCCCGCAAGATCTTCTCGACGCCGGAGACCGCACCGGACCTGCGCGTGCCGCTGCGCGAGATCATCCTGTCGAAAAACGCGGGCGAGCCGAACCTGCCGGTTTACGACACCTCCGGCCCCTACACCGATCCGAACGTGCTGATCGACGTCAACGCCGGTTTGCCCCGCACTCGCATGCAGTGGGTGAAGGAGCGCGGTGGCGTCGAGGAATATGAAGGCCGCGAGATCAAGCCGGAAGACAACGGCAATGTCGGCGCCAAGCATGCCGCCGCTGCCTTCAAGGCGCACCATAAACCGATCCGCGGTGTCGGTGACGCGCCGATCACCCAGCTCGAATTCGCCCGCGCCGGCATCATCACCAAGGAGATGATCTACGTCGCCGAGCGCGAGAACCTCGGCCGCAAGCAGCAATTGGAGCGCGCGGAAGCCGCCCGTGCCGACGGTGAGTCGTTCGGCGCCGAAGTGCCGCTGTTCATCACGCCGGAATTCGTGCGCAGCGAGATCGCGCGCGGCCGCGCCATCATCCCAAGCAACATCAACCACGCCGAACTCGAGCCGATGATCATCGGCCGCAACTTCCTCACCAAGATCAACGCCAATATCGGCAACTCCGCCGTGACGTCGTCGGTCGAGGAGGAAGTGGACAAGATGGTGTGGGCGATCCGTTGGGGCGCCGACACCGTGATGGATCTCTCCACCGGCCGCAACATCCACACCACGCGCGAATGGATCCTGCGCAACGCGCCGATTCCGATCGGCACCGTGCCGATCTATCAGGCGCTGGAGAAGTGCGACGGCGATCCGGTCAAGCTGACCTGGGAGCTTTACCGCGACACACTCGTTGAGCAGTGCGAACAGGGCGTCGACTACTTCACTATCCATGCTGGCGTGCGCCTGCCCTACATCCACCTCACCGCCAACCGCGTCACCGGCATCGTGTCGCGCGGCGGCTCGATCATGGCGAAGTGGTGCCTCGCGCACCACAAGGAGAGCTTCCTCTACACCCACTTCGAGGAAATCTGTGACCTGATGCGCAAGTACGACGTGTCGTTCTCGCTCGGCGACGGCCTGCGTCCGGGTTCGATCGCGGACGCCAACGACCGCGCCCAGTTCGCCGAACTCGAGACGCTCGGCGAGCTCACGCAGATCGCGTGGAAGAAGGGCTGTCAGGTCATGATCGAAGGCCCCGGCCACGTGCCGCTGCACAAGATCAAGATCAACATGGACAAGCAGCTCAAGGAGTGCGGCGAAGCGCCGTTCTACACGCTTGGGCCGCTGACCACCGACATCGCGCCGGGCTACGACCACATCACCTCCGGCATCGGTGCGGCGATGATCGGCTGGTTCGGCTGCGCGATGCTCTGCTACGTCACGCCGAAGGAACATCTCGGCCTGCCGAACCGCGACGACGTGAAGGTGGGTGTCATCACCTACAAGATCTCGGCGCATGCCTCCGACCTCGCCAAGGGCCACCCGGCGGCGCAACTGCGTGACGACGCCCTGTCTCGCGCGCGCTTCGACTTCCGCTGGGAGGACCAGTTCAACCTCGGCCTCGATCCTGAAACGGCGGTCGCCTATCACGACGAGACGCTGCCGAAGGAAGCGCACAAGGTCGCGCATTTCTGCTCGATGTGCGGACCGAAGTTCTGCTCGATGAAGATCACGCAGGACGTGCGCGACTATGCGGCGACGCTCGGCGACAACGAGAAGGCCGCGCTCGGCCTTCAGGCCGGCATGACCATGAAGGGCACTATCGAGGACGGCATGGCGCAGATGAGCGAGAAGTTCAAAGCCATGGGCAATCAGGTCTATGTCGAGGCGGACGCCGTGAAGAATAGCAACAAGGCGCTGTAAGCAGCTACACCGCTCCAAGAATGGAAAGGCCGGGCAAATGCCCGGCCTTTTTTACGTCTGTTGTCTTGTCCATTTTGCCGCGCCTGCCGTCACGGCGCACCGAAACTAACGCGATACCTTTCCGCCAAACCCTTTGAAACGATATGTTTTTCGTTGCGGCCACGCTCTCGCCACAAGGTTCCCACCCGGTTCCAATTCATCAGCACCGATAAGGGGTTACACGATACTTTAAGTATTTATTAACCATACGGGGCGACCCTTGTGGTGGGGATTGGGGCTTCGTTTCTTCCATCCCGGTTCAGGCCGGGAAACATCGGAGGTACCGATGAACCAGACATCATCGCTCCTAACACTGGAGTTGCCAGCCAAACCGCCGCTCGCTCCAGATCAGATCATCCCGTTCCTGATCGGCGCAACGGTTGGCGAAATCGAACGCGAACTCGTCCTGCAGACGCTCGCCCGCTGCGACGGCAACCGTACACACGCGGCGCGCGTCCTCGGCGTGTCAGTACGCACGCTGCGGAACAAGATCAGACAATACAACACCGACGGACTTGATGTGCCGGGATCGAAGCCGGAAACTCCGCTCCGGCACAGTTGAGCATCAATAGTCTCGTGCCGTCCGGATACGGCGCGAGACTATTTCCTCGCCGCATTCTTTGACGCCTTCGCTTTCTTGGCCGCAGGCGCCTTCTTCCTGCTCTGATTGTACGCAGCCGCCGCACGGACGAGAGCTTTCAGCGCACGCGCGTTGACTTTGTCGCCCTCAAAAAAATCGATCGCGCGCCGCTGATTGCCTTCGAGACCCGCATTGAACAGTCTGTCCGGATCGGGCAGTCGCGCGCCGTGGTCGAAGGTCAGCTTCACCTTTCCCTTGTGCGCATTGGCGACCGCGATGATGCCGTCGCGTGACCACACCGGACTGCCCATCCACTTCCATTCCTCGATGATCTCCTTGTCGGCATCGAGAATCGCTTTGCGCAGAGCGGCGAAGGTCGCGCCGCGCCAGTCCGCGATGCCGGCGATCAACTGGTCGATTTTCTCCGATGGTGTCATGCGGCCTCACACTTCCATTGCCACCTAGAAAGGCGCCTTGGCCTTTTTGAACTTGGTCGTGACATTGCCCGCCAGCGCGATGTCGTCAGGGTCGAGCGCCATCACCGGCGCGCCTTGCTTGAGGTCGAACTTCATAAGATCAGCCCAGATCAGGCTTGGCGATGTCGTCAGTTCGAAGAAATACCATCGCTTGCCGAGATCCATCGCCGTCCGGTACTCGGTGTTATAGATACCGAAATCCTTATAAGGCGCGCCGAACGGCACGGAGACATTGCGCGCGATCGCGAGCACACCCGCGACGGCCTCACGGTCATTCTTCGGCTCGGGCAGCATCGAGGCATAATAGGTCGCGCGCTGGAAGCGATCCTGCGGGTTGACGTTGCCCGGAAGCGGCATCGTGCTCGACGGTTTCGAGAAGTCCTGCTTCTTCAGCAGCGCAAGCTGTTCGTCGTATTTCGGGTCGTTGGTCATGATCGTGTACTGGCGGCCGTGATGGATCAGCGGCTTGCCGTCGACATATTCGACGATGGCGGAATCTCCGCTCGCATCCTCCATCGCGAGGTGCACCGTCGCCTTGCGTCCGCGCGCCTCCACCATCACGATCTGGACCTTCTCCAGAATCTTCAGCGCCTCGTCGACGCTCGCGGCATTGTCGAGAACGTATTGCCCCCACAGGCCGGCATGAAGGCCCGGCTTGCTGACGTCGCGCGGCCCGAAATCGGTGGCGTTGAGATAAAGCAGATGAATGCCGACGCCCTTCTCGTTGATGCCATCGACGGCACCCAATCCATAAACCGTGGTGACGATACTGCCGTACTTCGCCGTCCACTTCGCGGGATTGTCCTGAACGGCTTTGGCCGGGCCGCGGCCGATCAGACCACCGTCGTGTTTTGTGCCGCGCGGAAACACGACGAGCTTCGGCTCAGTGCTTTCGGGCCAGTCCATGGTTCGACTGACAAACGTCGACAGCTTGTTGTTATTCCAGAGAATGCGCGTGCAGGCGTCCGAATTCCGGATCAGCACGATCGATGCGGCCACGCACAGCGATACGGCAAAGAATTGTTTTTTCATCAAAGTCTCCCGGCTTTCATGTGACGCGCTCTTATCGATTAAACGCGGCGAAGCATCATCGACCTAGCAATTTATTCCATCGCCTCTCACAAAAATCTCACCTCGTGCGATTCTGGTGTCATGGTACTTTTCTCAGCGAGTGGCCCGGCAAGTGGCCGCCTTGGGGAGAAACAATATGAAATTGTTCTACGCCTGCCTCGCGATAACTCTCGCCGCTTTTTCGCTCGGCGCAGCCAAAGCTGCCGATTATCCCCCACCGAAACAGGGCGACTTCATCGCCAAGAATTTCAAGTTTCACACCGGCGAGACCATGCCGGAGCTGAAGCTGCATTACACCACCGTGGGCGAACCCACGGGGCAGCCGGTTCTGGTGCTGCATGGCTCCGGCGGCAGCGCGCAGACCATGCTGACGCCGACCTTCGCGGGAGAGCTGTTCGGTCCCGGCCAGCCGCTCGACGCCACCAAATATTTCATCATCCTTCCGGATGGCATCGGTCATGGCAAATCCGCCAAGCCGTCCGACGGCATGAAAACCGCGTTTCCAAAATACGACTATGACGACATGGTCGAGGCGCAGTATCGCCTCGTGACCGAGGGACTTGGCGTCAAGCACGTGCGGCTCATCATTGGTAATTCGATGGGCGGCATGCACACATGGCTCTGGGGCGAGAAGTATCCCTCCTTCATGGATGCACTGGTGCCGATGGCCTCGCAGCCGACCGAGATGGCGGCCCGCAACTGGCTGTTACGTCGCGCAATGCTGGAGACGATCCGCAACGATCCCGGCTACATGAACGGCAACTACACGACGCAGCCGCCGATGATCAAATACGCGGTGGCGGCGTTCGGCCTCGCGTCGGCTGGCGGCACGCTCGGTTACCAGACACTCGCGCCCACCGGCGAGAAGGCCGACAAGATGTATGATGCACGCATCAATGGGCCCTTCCACGCCGATGCCAACGACTTCGTCTATCAGTGGGAGGCGTCGCACGACTACAACCCCTCCCCTGCGCTGGACAGGATCACAGCGCCGGTTCTGCTCATCAATGCGGCCGACGACGAACGCAACCCGCCGGAAACCGGCGTGACGGACGCCGCGATGAAGCGCGTGAAGAACGGGAAGATTTATCTCATTCCGGCGAGCACACAGACGCGCGGCCACCTGACCACGGGGAATGCGAAGTTCTACAGCGAGCCACTTCGCGATTTCCTCGCCCAAACGGCGAAGTGAGGCAGGCGCGGTACCGCTCCGCCCTTGCAACAAACAAAAAGCCCCGATCCCTGGCCGGGGCTTTTTGACATTTTTTTCAGCACGGCGATCAAAATCAGAGCCACTTCCGACGTTCGCGCGTCTTGCCGGAATCATTCCGCTCGGCATAGTTCGAAGGGCAAGGATTCCTCTGCGAGGCGCCGCATGAAATACCTGACCCACCCGCTCACCATCGCGATCCTGCTGGCGTTCAATGGCGGTGTCGTCGACACCGCGGGCTTTCTCGGCCTGCACGGCCTGTTCGTTGCCCATGTCACCGGCAACTTCGTGACGATGGGCGCGGCGATCGTCGGCGGCGGTCAGGGCTTCATCGGCAAACTGCTGGCATTGCCGGAATTCGTGATCGTGGTGGCCCTCGCCCGTCTCGCCGGGACGACGATGCGGCGATGGAATTGGCCGGCCATGCCGATCCTGTTCGTCACCATGATCCTGCTGCTCATTACATTCAGCGGCATGGCCATCTGGCACGGACCATTCTCCGATGGCGACTCGCCGATCGCGCTGTGGACCAGCGCTGCGGGCGTCGCCGCGATGGCGATGCAGACCGCCGTGCAGCGGGTGCACCTCGCTGACATGCCGCCCTCCACCATGATGACGGGCTCCACCGTGCAGGCGACGCTCGACGCGGTCGATCTCATCACCCATGCCCATCCCGAACAGAAGGCGGCCACGCGCGCGCGGTTCAACCGGCTGTGCGGCACCATCGCGGCCTTTGCCTGCGGCTGCGCGATTTCTGCATTGCTGTTTTCCTATGTCGGCTTCTGGTGCCTGCTTCTCGCCATCGTCGTCGCCATGTGCGCCACCGACCTGCAGTCGTCCCGCTAGGCTTGCACGCGCAGGCTCTTGCACCGAGCCACGTCCGGCTGCAGACTGACGGCTCTCGTGGGGGCGCGAGTGTGCATAAGAGGATAGCATCCAGCATCGCGATTGCGGCGCTCGCAGCTTCTGTGGCTGCGTGCAGCACGCGCGATTCATCCGTCTTCCAGAACGAGGCCAACACAACCGCTGCCGGCAACTGGCGGATCGAACGGACGCCCGACCGCATCACCGGCGTGCCGGTGCCGAGTGCGCAGCTTGCGACGACACAGTCCTCCAACAGCGCGGCGCCTCATTCGAAGCCCGCAGTCATTCAACTCACCTGTTTCGAGAACAGGCCGATTGTCCGCTTCTCATTCGAGTTCAAGATCGGCAGCGATCTGAATTCAGTGCTCGGCTATCGGTTCGACGACAGACCCGGCCACGACAACGTGCCCTCGCGCGTGCTGCTCGGCTACAGGGTGATCGTGATCGAGGATAGCGCAGCGGTGGCGCAGTTCACGGACGAATTGTCGGCGTCCAAGTCACTGGTGGTGCGGATCAGGTCGCTGAATGCGGGCCGCACCGTGGCGGACTTCCAGACCGACGGCGGCAAGGCCGCGATCGATGCCGTCCTTACAAATTGTCCCGCAGCAGCGGAGCCGATGCGGGACAAGAGAGCAAAATCGTAAAACGCGTTATGGAAGCGATCAGCCTTCGCCCGGCGGATTTTCGTCGCCGATATGGCCCATGTGACGCTGCTGATAGAGCTGGATGCCGATGCGCTCGACGAGATCGAGCTGGGTTTCGAGGAAGTCGATATGGCCTTCCTCATCCTTCATCAGCGATTCGAACAGGTCACGCGACACGTAGTCCTTGACGCTGTGGCAGTAGGTGGCGGCTTCCTGATAGAGATCGCGCGCGCCGTGCTCGGCGGCGAGGTCGCACTCCAGGATTTCCTTGACGTTCTGGCCGATGCGCAGCGGATCCAGAACCTGCATGTTCGGGAACCCTTCCAGGAACAGGATGCGATCGGTGAAGCGATCGGCGTGATGCATCTCCTCGATCGATTCCTTGCGCCACTGCTTGGCCATTTCCTTCAGACCCCAATTATCCAGCAGACGGAAATGGAGCCAGTACTGGTTGATGGCCGTGAGTTCGCTCCGCAGACCCTTGTTCAGATAATCGACAACCTTCGGATCACCCTTCATAGCCACTCCTCATTCCAAAACGGGCCAAAACCTAATTTAGAACGTTTCTAAATCAGATTTGGAGCCCGGGCAAGCCTGCACGGGCGCATGAGGTCGTCGGTGGAAAACGTGAGGGCTACGGGATCAGGCCGCTTCGGTGAGGGAAGCTTCTTCAACGGAATCAGTGTTGTCCGCCACAGCAGCGGTATGCGGGCAACCGGCGCAGCAGGATTTGGCGCAGGTCCCGAGAGCTTCGTCCATGATCTTGCGGATGGTGCGGGCACAACGGCCACACTGGGCGCTGCAACCGAGGCACCCATAGACCTGCCCTGCCGTCCGGGGAGGCTGCTTTGTGTCAGTGACGACACCGCGAACATCGTGGTCGCTCAACACATTGCAGGAACAGACGATCATCAGCACCAACATTTGGCGGTAAGAGAGGCCCTCTCCGATATGTCATCCTCCCTGACCGGATGCAAAAGCAAAACGCCCAGTTTCAAGCTATTCCAAACTGGACCGTTTCCAGGTTCCGTCTCAACTCGCATCCCTCCCAGTCGGCCCGTTCCGCAAGAATTGGACGCTAACCGATCAACAATCATGGACGAGTGTTACGGCAAAACTGCATAACCTCACGAAAGTCCAATAATTCCAATAATTTAAATTATCCCCAGCGCTGGCGCATTGGCGGTTTCTTAACCGCTTGATCGCATTTTGGTCACATAGCGCACGTACGTCGCGCATGCCTGAACCCCGAAAAATACGAAGTGAGGACCATGCGGATACTTCCGATTGCCATTGCTGTTGCCCTGATGTCGATGAGCGCCCCCGTTGTCGCACAGGAAGCATCGGTCACGCCCGCCAAGGTTTCCACCTTCCGTATCGCGATGAGCGAAGTGGCGATCATGCGCTGCCACGCAGCGCTCAAGCTCAAGGCCGAGCAGGAGAAGTACTGGCCGGCGGTCGTCGCGGCCCTGCGCGCGCTGTCGCGCGGCCCGGTCACCGAGGAAGCGGTTCGCCGCGCGGCTCCGTCCGTCACGCCACTCCTGGAAACTCTCGATGAGCGGCAGCGTCAGGTGGCGATGAATTTCGCGCAGCGCGCGGGCCTCACGCAGTACGCTTCCCTCTTCTGATATTTTCGCATCGCCTCGGCGATGTCAGATCCGGGCTCCGGCGCTGTGCGATGCAATCGGCACAGTGCCGGAGCCTTTTTCGTTTCGGAAGATCGAATGCGCGCCATTCATCTCGCCTGCCGATGTTGTGATGAAAATATCGTCCGCCTCCACCACGAACAGCATGGCGTTTTTGGCACGTACCATGCATGACACGGTTCTGATCAAACAACTCACCGTCGGCATGCCCTGCACATGACACCTTTCCGAAACGAACGTCACGCACGCCTTGCCCGAGTGATTTCAGCCCGCTGGCAGCGACGGGCCATCTTCCTGCTGGGCGGCGTTGCAGTGGGTGGCGCGGCGGTGGGGCTGGCCCTGGCGGCCGATCAGGCACAGGCCGCATTCGCAATGCTGATCGCGAAAGCGCGCTACGCCTCGCTTCTGGTGACGCCGCTCGGCTTCATGCTGTCGGTTTATCTGACCAACAAATATTTCCAGAACGCGCAGGGAAGCGGCATTCCGCAGGCGATTGCCGCGCGTCACCTCACCGATCCGAACGCCCGCAACACACTGGTTTCGATCCGCATTGCCATCGGCAAGGTGCTGCTGACGCTACTCGGCCTCCTCTGCGGCGCATCGGTCGGACGCGAAGGCCCGACGGTGCAGGTCGGCGCATCGATCATGTTCGCGCTCGGCCGTTTTTCTCCGCGCCGACAGCCCGGCCTGATCCTTGCGGGCTCCGCGGCTGGCGTTGCGGCGGCCTTCAATACGCCGCTTGCGGGCATCGTATTCGGCATCGAGGAAATGAGCCGCGCGTTCGAGACGCGAACCAGCAGTCTCATCATCGCGGCCGTCATCGCCGCAGGCCTGACGTCGCTCGCACTGATGGGCAACTACTCCTATTTCGGCAGCACGCCTGCGACGCTTCGCGTGGGCATGGACTGGCTCGCCGTTCCGGTGTGCGGTGTCGTCGGTGGCCTTGCGGGCGGCCTGTTCAGCCGCATTCTCATTCTGATGGCGCGCGGGATTCGAAATCCCGCTGGCCGCGCGATCAAAAGCCATCCACTGCTGTTCGCGCTGGTGTGCGGCTTCGCCGTCGCGATCTGCGGAATTGTATCGGGCGATACGATCTACGGCACCGGCTATGCGCAAGTGAAGGCCGCGCTCGAGGGCGGACACCCCCTGCCGGAAAGTTTCGGCGTACTGAAGTTTCTGGCGACGACGTTTGCCGCGATCGGCGGCATCCCCGGCGGCATTTTCTCGCCATCGCTGGCGATCGGCGCGGGTCTCGGCGCCAATATCGCGGCGCTGTTTCACGACACCGCCTTGAGCGCCCTGATGCTGCTCGGGATGGTGTCCTACTTTGCCGGCGTGGTGCAGGCACCCATCACCGCCTTCGTGATCGTGACCGAGATGACCGACAACCACGCGATGGTGGTGCCGCTGATGACGGCGTCGCTGATCGCCTACGCGAGCTCGCGCTTGATTTGCACGGAAGGCGTGTATCACGCATTGGCAAAAGGCTTTGCCGCCGAGGCTGAGCGGCTCCAGACGACACCTGCCGCCGCGAAAGCGAATTAGGGTTTCGATTCTCTTTCCACGCGTTTCCTCGCGCTCATCGACAGTCGGATTCCGGCAGCCGGGATGCTCGACGAAGGCTCGGCGCGATATTTCGATCGTTTGGAATTGTTCTCAAATTCAATGCCTTGTGAGCGCCTTAATTCGAAATTCAGGCCTGAATATCCGAATTTTTGCTGCGCGGATTAAAAGTTCGTGGCAGAAAGCAGGCGCGCCCGTTCAGCCTCCATTCAAAGCGTCCGGTGCAACCTTCAGGCGCGGTGACCGTTGTCCGGGCCGTTCATAATTCGAAAGGTGAAGCCATGAAGAAGATGATCCTGGCAGCCGCAGCGGCCGTCACGCTTGCAGCAGCAAGCCTCGTTGCGCCTGCGCCGGCAAGTGCGCGCGACGGAGGTGCCGTCGCTGCGGGCGTCCTCGGTGGTCTCGCCGCAGGCGCCATCATTGGCGGCGCTGCCGCGTCCGCTCCTCCGCCGGCCTATTACGGCCCCGGCCCGGCTTACGTCGCCGGCCCGCCCTGCTACTGGCGCCGTGAGCGCTTCTGGGACGGTTACGGCTGGCGCGTCCGTCGCGTTCAGATCTGCGACTAAGCCATTCAGAAGCCGTTTAAGGCTTTGAATACCAACCCCCCTGCCGATCAATCGGCAGGGGGGTTTTGATTCCGATCCCTTAAGGATTGCCATTTCTATTAGCGGGACCACCCGACTGCTCCGAGGAGAGGTCCATGAAGGCCCTGTGCGCCCTGTTCATCATTGCAACAGCCTCGGCCCTGCTCGCCGGTGCGATGCCGGCCATCGCTGCCGATCTTCCGGACAACCGCGCACCGGTTTATGTCCCGCCGCCGCGAGTCTATGTCGTGCCGGGATGCCGTCTCGGCACCGAGCGCTGGTGGGATGGCTACGGCTGGCACGTCCGAAGCATTCAGGTCTGCAACTGATCGCGCAACGGCGTAAAGATCAGCGTCCCGCCTGCATCGCCCGCAACACGCTTTCGCTCGGCCAGCAATCGACCTTCAATCCCGCGCGCTTCTGATAGGCGCCAAGCGCTGCGCGCGTCAGCATGCCCGCCTTGCCGTCAATCTTGTCGGTGTAAAGACCGATGCTCGTGAGCCTGCGTTGCATCGCCTCGACATCGGCGGTGCGCAATTGCGATGACGCCGACCACGCCGTTGCAAACGGCTGGCCGTCATTCATCCGGTCGCTGAGGTGGCCAACGAACAGCACATAGAGGTCGGAGAAGTTGTATTCCTTGATGACGAAGTAGTTCTTCGTCACCAGGAAGGAAGGGCCGTAGATGCCCTCGACCTGCAACAGCGAAGCGGGCGTTGCTTTCTCGGCCGCGCTCAAACGCTGGCCGCGAACCGGCACGAATCCTTCGCGCAGCCATTCGCTGAGTGGCTTCGTCACCTCCGGCACGCCTTCGGTACAATCCGCTTGCGGCGGCGCCTTCACTTCATAGGCCCAGCGGATGCCGCGCTGCCAGCCTTTGTTGACGAGCTGCTGCGCGGCCGAGGCGAGAGCGTCCGGCACCGAAGTCCAGATGTTGACGTGTCCGTCTCTATCGAAATCTACGCCGTGCTTGGCGAGCTCGGACGGCAGGAACTGTGTCAGCCCCGTCGCGCCGCCCCAGGACGTCCGCAACCCCTTGCGCGTGACGTCGCCATGCTGGATCAGCTTCAGCGCCTCGATGAACTCTCCCCGATACTGCTCCTTACGGCGGCCGACATAGGCCTGCGTCGCAAGCACCGTCAGCCCGTCATAGGGCAACTGATAGCGGCCGTAATCGGTCTCCCGTCCCCAGATCGCGAGAATGATAGTGCCCGGCACGCCAAAGCGGCGCTCGATGGCGGCAAGCGTATCGCGATATTTCGCGGCCAGTTGCTGACCATCGACGGCAAGCCGCGCGATGCGCGCTTCTTTGACATAATCCGCTGGCACCTGGACGAATTCAGCCTGCGACGGCGCACCGGTTTTGGGCCGGCCCGGCAGCATCAGATCCGGCAGCTTGTAATCGGGCTTGAGGTCGCGCGTCTGCGTCTCGAACGTCGCGCGCGTGATGCCGGCCTTCTCCGCGTCCGGCCAGAGCGACGCGATGAAGCGGGTGAAGCCTTCATCGGCGGCGCGGGCGGGTGCCGTCCGACCGAGACAGAGTGCAAGGCCAAGACAAAGCGCCAGCGCAAAACCGCGGCAACTGATTGTCCTTGCGACCAAGTCCTGTCCCCTCAATGCGCAGCATGACCGGCTTCATGGCCGGTGGCCTCGAGTCCAGCCGAAATGCGATCCACCCACGCGATGCCGAGCGCGGACAGGACGAACACGACATGAATGATGGTCTGCCACATCACGCCCTCGGTGGTGTAGTTGGTGGTCCGCCCAACCCCGCCAAGGTTGCCTGCCTCAATAAAGGTGCGCAACAGATGGATCGACGAGATGCCGATGATCGCCATCGCGAGTTTGATCTTGAGCACGCTGGCGTTGACGTGGCTCAGCCATTCCGGCTCGTCCGGATGGCCCTGAAGATTGAGGCGCGAAACAAACGTCTCGTAGCCACCGACGATCACCATCACCAGAAGGTTCGAGATCATCACCACATCGATCAGGCTGAGCACCACCAGCATGATCTGCTGCTCGGTAAAATCGAATGAGTGATTGATGAGATGCCAAAGTTCCTTGAGAAAAAGAATGGCGTAGACGCATTGCGCGACGATCAGGCCGACATACAGTGGTAATTGCAGCCAGCGTGAGCTGAAGATCAGCATCGGGATCGGGCGCAGGACTACCCCCTTCGGCGGCAGTGGCGTCTCTGGGGTCATCGACATAAAAGGACAGCTCCGGGAGGTACGAATTCTTGGGCGGGAATCATGCCAGATTCGCCATCCCCGCGCTTTGCCGACCTCGTCGTCCCGACGTTTTTTCCGCCGCCGTCAGCGCACCGCGACCAGGAACAGACGCGGGAAATGCAGCAACACCTTGCCGTCCTGCTGCGGCAAATAGCTCGCCGCTACCCGCGCCGTATATTGCGCGAGGAACTCCTTGCGCTGGGGCACATCCAGCGGGTCGAGAAACGGCCGCAGGCCCGTTCCCTTGACCCACTCGACGATCTCGGTCGCATCATCGAGGGCATGATTGTACCCGGTGTGCCAGATCTCGAATCGAGAGCAATGCGGCTTCAGAGTGTCATAATAGACACGCGGCGGCGGCAGCACATCGCGCAGCCGCGTGACGTTCGAAAGAGCGTCACGCCAGGGCCCGTCCAGCGCCACCTCGCGCATCAGCACATGCGTCGGCTCGGCGAGATTGTCCGGCATCTGCACGGCCAGCACGCCGCCCTGTGGCAGTGCCGAGAGCAGTCTCTTGAGTTGCGAAAGATGGTCGGGCACCCACTGGAAGATCGCATTGGCGAACAGCACGTCGGCATCCGCCGGCGGCCTCCAGTGCGAGATGTTTGCCTCGGTGAATTCGACGCCCGGCAGACGCTCGCGCGCCTGGCGCAGCATGTCGGCGGAAGTATCGATGCCGGTGATCTTCGCAGCCGGCCAGCGTGCTGCGAGAAGCTCGGTGGAATTCCCCGGCCCACAGCCGATGTCGATCACATGGCGCGGCGCGGTTAGCGGGACTTGCGCGAGCAGATCGCGGGATGGACGGGTGCGCTCATCTTCGAATTTGAGATATTGACGCGCATCCCAATCAGCCATCGCGACGCTCCCTCTTGCTGGCAACTTTTTTACGTCACCTCGCGCGCGATGGCCAGATCGGGATTTACGATAGATCGTTCAGCAACCGTTTGCCGCATCGGCGACTTTCTGCCGGGCCGCCTCGCCCGCGACCATAGCTCCCGCGCCGAGCGCCGCACCTGCGACGCCTGAGGCCATGCCGCCGCCGAACGGAATGAAGGAGGCTGCCTGGGACAGAGCCATCGACCCCATCGCGATATTGTTGGCGGATTGCTGCGCGTTCGCCACCGCTTCATGACAGCGCCGCGCGCGTTCCATCGCCTGCCGCTGCGGCCCTGCGCCGTTACGTCTTGCGCGAGGTGCGTCCTTCTCGTTCCCCTGCGCCTTGCGCTTGTTATAGGCTTTGAGGTTCGCTGCCCGCTCGGACGCCGACAGGCCGACGTCGTCCGCCCAGGCCGAGAGGACCGAGCCTGGCGTCAACAGCAACAACGTCAATGCCAATGAGATAAATCGAAGGATCATGATCTTTCCTCTGCAATTGGAAAGATCACTCCTTATCGGCGCCCCGGGCCGCGATCACGCAGGATCGCTTGCAGTTTTGCGGTCATCTTCGGCAGGCGCCGTCCATGCGAAACCGTGTGCGCCCATCAGGCGAATGCGAGAGCGAAGAAACTCCCGGCCGACCGTCTCCAGCCGCTCGGTCGGCAACAGAAACATACGCCGCTTGTCGGCCTCGTCCGTTCGCCGCACCAGCATTCCGGCATATTCCATGTCCTCGACATGGCGCGACACCGTGGCCTCGGTCGCGAACTCCGCGAAGTACGTCGCAAGCTCTTTATGAGTGATGGGCCGTCCGGCCAACCAGCGATGCGCGACGATGCTGAAAATCATGTCCGCTTCGAACACGCTGCGCCAGGGCCGCTTCATCACGCCGGATGCGACCACCTTGCGGCGAAATTCGGCGCGCCACTCCACCCACGCGACATCGATGGCAAGAGCAGCGCGTTCCTGTTCAGTCAGCGCGCTGCTGCCCGCGATCGCGTCCGGTGAGGCCTGCGCGACCGCCTGCGGCGAAAACTTCTCGTTCCCGCTCACCATCGCCTCAACGCGTGAGCTTCTTGTACTTCACGCGATGCGGGATGGCGGCGTCCTGACCGAGACGGCGCAGCTTGTCCTTCTCGTAATCCTGGAAGTTGCCCTCAAACCATTCGACATGGCTGTCGCCCTCGAACGCCAGCATGTGAGTCGCGATGCGGTCGAGGAACCAGCGATCGTGGCTGATGATAACGGCGCAGCCGGCGAAATCCTCAAGTGCTTCTTCCAGCGCGCGCAGCGTATCGACGTCGAGATCGTTGGTCGGTTCGTCGAGCAGCAGCACGTTGGCACCGGACTTCAACATCTTGGCGAGATGCACGCGGTTGCGTTCGCCGCCCGACAGCGCGCCGACCTTCTTCTGCTGGTCCGCGCCCTTGAAGTTGAACGCCGAACAATAGCCGCGAGAGTTCACTTCCTTCTTGCCGAGAAGAATCTGGTCGTTGCCGCCGGAGATTTCCTCCCACACGGTCTTCTTGCCGTCGAGCGCATCGCGCGACTGATCGACATAACCGAGATGCACCGATTCACCCGTGGTGATGGTGCCGGCATCCGGCTTCTCCTGCCCGGTGATCATCTTGAACAGCGTGGACTTACCCGCGCCGTTGGCGCCGATCACGCCGACGATGCCGCCGGGCGGCAGCTTGAAGGTGAGGTTGTCGATCAACAGGCGATCGCCGAAGCCCTTGGTCAGGCCCTCGAAATCGATGACGTTGTTGCCGAGACGCTCGGCCACCGGAATGATGATCTGCGCGGTCTGGGTCTGTTTCTCGCTCGCCTGCTTGAGCAGGTCCTCATAACGCTGATAACGCGCCTTGGACTTGGCCTGACGTGCTTTGGGCGATGACGCAATCCACTCCTGCTCGCGTGCCAGTGTTTTCTGGTGCGCGGCGTCCTCGCGTCCTTCCTGCTCGAGACGCTTCTGCTTCTGCACCAGCCACGACGAGTAGTTGCCCTCGTAGGGAATGCCCTTGCCGCGATCGAGCTCGAGAATCCAGCTCGTGACGTTGTCGAGGAAGTAGCGATCGTGGGTCACGATCAGGATCGCGCCGGGATAGTTGCGCAGATGGCCTTCGAGCCACGACACGGATTCCGCGTCGAGATGGTTGGTCGGCTCGTCCAGCAGCAGCAGGTCCGGCTGATCAAGCAGCAGCTTGCATAGCGCCACGCGGCGGCGCTCGCCGCCCGAGAGCTTGGTGACGTCGGCGTCGTCCGGCGGACAGCGCAGCGCGTCCATCGCCTGATCGACCTTGCTGTCGAGATCCCATAGCCCCTGGGCTTCGATCTCGTCCTGCAGCTTGGTCATCTCATCGGCGGTCTCGTCCGAGTAGTTCACCGCGAGCTCATTGTAGCGGTCGAGAATCGCCTTCTGCTTGGCGACGCCTTCCATCACGTTCTCGCGGACCGACTTGTTCGGATCGAGCTGCGGCTCCTGCTCGAGATAGCCGACACGTGCACCCTCAGCGACCCAGGCCTCGCCGTTATAATCCTTGTCGATGCCGGCCATGATCTTGAGCAGGGTCGATTTGCCCGCGCCGTTGACGCCGAGCACGCCGATCTTGGCGTCCGGATAGAACGAAAGATGGACGTTATCGAGCACTTTGCGGGTGGGATAGGCCTTGGTCAGACCCTGCATGAAATAAACGAACTGGCGCGCCATCGTGATCCTTCAGAGCCTCTCGGGAAGCCAACGTATGTGGGAATTTTGCTTGCTGCTGATGTAATGGGACGGACCGAAAAGGGCAACCATCGGCCGCCTCCGGCTGCTTCGAAAGCACTCAAACGTCAGGTTTTTTCGCCTTTTCCCACGACAAATAAGGCCTTCGGGCCATTGCGTTGACGAACGCCGTCACGCGTACGCGGACAGCGCGGTTCCGAACTGATTTCAAATCGGGCGGGATCGGACAGGCCAGTTGTGGAGCTTCCGGCTGCCGGAAGCCTGGGGAGAAAATCAAACGTCAAGCGCGCAGAATGTCGCACATCCTTTTTCAGCGATTGACGCTGCCCCATGCGCCACCTACCACGATTTTGCGCGCCGGGCGCAAACGACAACATCCAACCATCGCGGGGCCAGTCTTCGAGAGCGGCTGCATATTGTCGTGTCTGAGAACTCACAGGTGAAGGATTAAATGCTCGACGAAAAGCTCCAACCGATTTTTACCGATGTCCTGCGCCGCAATCCCGGCGAAGAAGAATTCCATCAGGCCGTGCGCGAAGTGCTCGACAGCCTCGGCGCCGTCATCGCCAAACATCCGCATTACGCCGAGGACGCTCTGATTGAGCGTATTTGCGAACCCGAGCGCCAGATCATTTTCCGGGTGCCGTGGACGGATGACAAAGGCGACATTCATATCAATCGCGGCTTCCGCGTTCAGTTCAATTCAGCGCTCGGCCCGTTCAAGGGCGGCATTCGCTTCCATCCGACGGTCTATCTCGGCACGATCAAGTTTCTCGGCTTCGAGCAGACGTTCAAGAACGCCCTCACCGGCATGCCGATCGGCGGCGGCAAGGGCGGCTCGGATTTCGATCCGAAGGGACGCTCCGATCGCGAGATCATGCGCTTCTGCCAATCCTTCGTCACGGAGCTGTATCGTCATCTCGGCGAATATACCGACGTGCCTGCGGGCGATATCGGCGTGGGCCAGCGCGAGATCGGCTACATGTTCGGCCACTACAAGCGCATCACCAACCGATACGAATCCGGCGTATTCACCGGCAAGGGCATGACCTGGGGCGGCTCGCAGGTCCGCACCGAGGCGACTGGCTACGGCGCGACCTATTTCGTCGAGCGCATGCTGCGCACGCGCAAGCAGGGTTTCGACGGCAAGAAGGTGATCGTGTCCGGCTCCGGCAACGTCGCCATCTACACCATCGAGAAGGTGCAGGAGCTTGGCGGCCGTGTCATCGCGTGTTCGGATTCGTCGGGCTATGTCGTGGACGAGGCCGGCATCGATCTCGCTTTGCTCAAGGAGATCAAGGAGACGAAGCGCGGCCGTATCTCCGACTATGCAAAGGCCCGTGGCCGCAGCGCGACCTTCGTGCCGGAAGGACGTGTCTGGGATGTTCCCGCGGAAGTCGCGATGCCATCGGCGACGCAGAACGAGCTCAACGGACAGGATGCGCGCACGCTCGTGAAGAACGGTCTGGTCGCGGTGGGCGAAGGCGCCAACATGCCTTCCACGCCGGAAGCGGTTCGTGTCTTCCTCGACGCCGGAATCCTGTTCGCGCCGGGCAAGGCCGCAAACGCCGGCGGCGTTGCGACCAGCGCGCTCGAAATGCAGCAGAACGCCTCGCGCGATTCATGGACCTTCGAGGCAACCGAGAAGCGCCTCGAAACCATCATGCACAACATCCATGACCGTTGCGCCGAGATGGCCGACACCTATGGCGCGCCCGGCAATTATGTGCTCGGCGCCAATGTCGCGGGCTTCATCCGCGTGGCCGAAGCCATGCGCGCGCTCGGTATCGTCTGACAACCGCACGGATCGGCACAATCTCGACCGATCCGCCGCGATGATGTGATGCAAAAAGAAAGGGGCTGGCTCGATGTTCGAGCCAGCCCCTTTTTCGATTCAGAAGGTTGCGTTCAGCGCACCGTCACCGGGCTCGGCAGCGGCGGCACCACCGCCGGTCCCTGATTGGGGACGCCGAGATTGGCGCTGGCGTTCGGCTGACCGGCCGCGCCGTTGCCAACCGAGCCTTGCGGCGCGGCATTGGCGGATCGTCCATACCCAGCCGTATCGACGGCGGGTTGAGTCGCGGCCACAGCCGGGGGAGCACCGCCCGGCAGCACCACCACGCGGGTGCCGACCTTCACGCGATCAAACAGATCTTCGACGTCCTCGTTCAGCATTCCGATACAGCCCGAGGAGACGAACTTGCCGATCGTCGAGGGCTGGTTGGTGCCGTGGATGCGGTACACCGTACTGCCAAGATACATCGCGCGCGCGCCGAGCGGATTGCCGTCGCCACCTGCCATGAAACGCGGCAGATAGGGCTGACGCTCGATCATCTCCGCCGGGGGATGCCAATCCGGCCATTCAGCCTTGCGGGTGATCTTCTGTACGCCGGTCCAGGTGAAGCCGTCACGGCCCACGCGCACGCCATAGCGGATCGCCCGGCCGTGGCCGAGAATGTAATAGAGCTGCGTGTTCGGCGTATCGACGATGATCGTGCCGGCCGGCTCCTTGGTCTGATAATTGACTTCCTGACGGCGCAGGCGCGGCGGCAATTCCTGACGCGGCCCGGTTTCCGGCTGATCATCGGCCGGCAACGTGGCGACCGTCATGGGCCGCCCCTGTGAATCGACGGCCGGACGCGGTGCGCCGGAAGCATCGAGGGCACCGGGCGGACGCGGGCTGTCATAGCCGGACGCGTTCTGCGGCTGGGGCGCTCCCTGCCCGTTATTGGAATAATTCAGCGGCGGTGCATCCGGCGGACGACCATAGCGCGGATCATCCGGCGACAGGATCGGCCCCTGCGGATAGGCCGGCTGCTGCGCGGATGACTGCTGATAGCCCGGCTGCGGCGGACCCGGCTGCTGGAAGCCCGGAGGTGACAGCGAACCGTCACCGCGGTCGCCGACGCGGTCGAAATCCGGCATGCGGTCCTGCTGGGCGGGCTCCGAATAGGGCGCGGGCTGTTGCCCATAATAGCCGGGCTGCTGATAGGTCTGGGCCTGCACGGCCGGAACTCCGGCCAGGCTGGCAGCCAGCACCAGAAGACTTGTCGAAAGGCGGTTGGACATCATGCCCCTATGATAGCGCGAAGCGGAAACCGTATCGTTAATGGCAATCGCTTACGATAGCGGCACATTCAAGACATGAACCAAAAAAGCCTTCCTGTGCTGACTTTTTTGCGACAGTCGGGAACACAAAATCGCTATCCACTGTGAATTCAGGCCCCAACCTGGTTTTCGGCGGCACGCCCGCCCGTCCGGGGCTATCCTTGGATCATCCTGATTCGACGGTGATTTTCAGCTCATTGAGCTCGTGACTGGTGACCCGTCGTTCAAGCAGGGCCTTTGGTTCTCATTTCGCGCGTTTGCAGCAGGACACGATTGCACCATGCTTCCCGGGTTCCGGCTATTGGCGATCACGGTGGTCCTTGCGGCATCCCTGCTGGTGTTCGGACTCGGCGCGGCGGCGTTGCTGCGCGCGACTCACGAGGAGTTCGCCGCGGCTCCGCTGCGGAACCTGCAGACGCCCACCTCCAATTTCGTCGTCGAAACGCCGACGCTTGCGGTGCTGCAGGTCGAACCGCCGATTGCTGAACCGGCCATTGCCGAACCGCCAACCGTCACGCCGCCGGCGGTCGCGCCGTCAATTTCAGAACAGGCAGAACCTGCTCCGGTCCCCGCTCCCGCCCCGCCTCCTGTTGCGGAAGTGGAAGCAGCCAGGCCGGACGATGAGGCGCGCCTTCCGGTCATCATCATTCCCAACCCGCCGCCGATTCCCCTGACTGACGCGATCACGACGGCAAGCGTCGATGGGCCGCCGCAACCGGCAGCCAAGCCTGCTGCAGCGCCTGCATCGGCAATCCAAACCAGATCTGTTGCGAGAAAGCGGGCTGCGCTGCGCGCCAAAGCGCGGGCGCGCGCTCGTGCGCATCATCACTATCGCCGACGCGTCGTCCGCCCGGCGCCGCCACCGCCCGTGGAGCAAACCTTCTTCCCGCTATTCGGTCCCGCGACAACTACGACCACGCCAACTGTCGCAAACACCGTTCCGCCGCGTCAGTAGGAAAACGCCCTCGTGGTTTTCAATCGAGCAAAACTAGAGCCCGGCCTTCACGGCTTTCCGGTTGCGATTGGCGGCCCGTCGGGAAGTCCCCACTCCGCCCATGAGCCGTCATAGAGCGCGCTGTCCACGCCAAGACGCGCCAGCGCAAGCGACAGCACGCCAGCTGTTACACCCGAACCGCAGGAGGTGACAATCGGGCGGCCAAGATCGGCATGAGCCGCGCTGAAAATCTTCCGCAGGTCACTCGCGGAGCGCATCTCACCCGTCGCCGGATCGATCACGTCGGTAAACGGCACGTTGAGGCTGCCCGGAATGCGTCCGGAACGGCGGCCCGGCCATGGCTCGGGCGCGGTGCCTTCATATCGCTCGCGCGAGCGCGCATCGATCACCTGCTCGCTGCGGCTCTCGACATTCTTCCGCATATCTTCAAGACCGCGCACCCGTTTTTCATTAAACCGTGCGTGAAAGGTTTTCGGCGCAGGTGTCACCGCCGCACTCTCGACCGCGCCGCTTTCGGCGATCCATTTCTTCAACCCGCCATCCAGCACCTTGACGCGGTCGTGACCGAACACACCGAACATCCACCACGCACGCGGCGCGCCCATGTAGTCGCCGCGATCATAGATCACAACGAGATCGTCGTTACCGATGCCGAGCCCACCGACATCGCGCGCGAACTGATCGGCCTGCGGCAACATATGCGGCAGCGAACGCGAACGATCCGCGACCTGATCGACGTCTAAGAACACAGCGCCCGGAATATGACGCGCGGCATGTTCCTCGGCTGCCGTGGGCGGCCGCATTGCCGGCATGCGGTAAGCTGCATCGACGATTCTGACGTCAGAATCGATGAGGTGTTCGCGCAACCATGACGTTGAAACCAGCGGATCACTCATGATCAATCCTCAATCACTCTTTGGGCTTGTGGGGCTCGACACGCTCGATCGGGCCGCCCGCCTCGCGCCATGCGGTGAAACCACCCGCAAGATGCGCGACGGGCTTTAGTCCCATGTCCTGCGCGGTCTTGGCTGCCAGCGCCGAACGCCAGCCTGACGCACAGTGAAAAACAAATTTCTTGTCCTGCTGAAAGGCGGGTTTCGCATACGGGCTTTCCGGGTCGAGCCAGAATTCGAGCATCCCGCGCGGACAGTGAAACGCACCGGGGATGCGGCCTTCGCGTTCGATCTCGCGCGGATCGCGCAGATCGACGATGAGGATGTTCTCATCTTTCGCTGACGCAATCAGGTCGGGAGCCTTGATTGCCTCGACCTCACGGTTGGCTTCGTCGAGCAGCGTCTTGATGCCGCGGTGAATTGTCTGAGCCATGGGACCTCCTGATAATTTCGTAGTTATCGCACCAGCTCGCGAATGGCCCCTTCGAGGCCTTCGAGCGTCAGCGGATACATCCGGTTCTCGAGCAGTTTGCGGATCATCGCGGTGGATTCCGAATAATCCCAATAGCGCCGTTGCTCAGGGTTGAGCCAGACGACATGCGGATAGGTCTGGAGCACCCGCTGCAACCACACCGCGCCCGGCTCGGCGTTGACGTGCTCGACCGAACCGCCCGGCACCGCGATTTCGTAAGGGCTCATCGCCGCATCGCCGACGAAGATCACCTTATAATCCGACGGGTATTTGTGCAGCACGTCCCACGTCGGAATCCGCTCGTTGAAGCGCCGGCTGTTGTTCCTCCACACGCTCTCATAGAGACAGTTGTGGAAGTAGAAATACTCCATGTGCTTGAATTCGGTCCGCGCTGCCGAAAATAATTCTTCGACCTGCGCGATATAGGCATCCATCGATCCGCCGATGTCGAAAAAAATCAGCACCTTGACCGCGTTGTGCCGTTCCGGCCGCAGATGCACGTCGAGATAGCCGCGGTTGGCCGACTGCTTGATGGTGGTGTCGAGATCGAGTTCTTCCGCGGCGCCGGTGCGGGCGAACTTCCGCAGCCGCCGCAACGCCACCTTGATGTTGCGCACGCCGAGTTCGACATTGCCGTCGAGGTCCTTGAACTCGCGACGGTCCCAGACCTTCACGGCACGGAAATTCCGGTTTCCGTCCTGCCCGATGCGGATGCCCGCCGGATTGTAGCCGTATGCTCCAAACGGCGAGGTGCCGCCGGTACCGATCCATTTGTTGCCGCCCTGATGGCGCTTCTTCTGCTCCTCAAGCCGCTTGCGGAGCGTGTCCATCAGCTTATTCCAGTCGAGCCCCTCGAGCTTGGCCTTTTCCTCATCGCTCAGATATTTCTCGGTGAGCTTCTTCAGCCAGTCCGCCGGAATCTCAGCTCCCTCGATAGCTTCGGAGAGCGACTCCAGCCCCTTGAAGGTCTCGCCGAACACGCGGTCGAACTTGTCGAGGTTGCGCTCGTCCTTCACCAGCGCCGCGCGGGACAGGTAGTAGAAATGCTCGACGTTATAGTCGGCGAGGTCCGCGTCGAGCGCCTCCATCAAGGTGAGGTACTCGCGTAGCGTGACCGGCACATTGGCCTGCCGCAACGATGTAAAGAATTGCAGGAACATCGTGCGACGTTCGCGCAAGGGTGCCTGCCCGTCAAGCGCGCCAGGCTGCAGGTTTGCGCTTTACCGGAGCGGCTTTTTGCCTACATTGTGAAGGTCTTGCAGGGCTTTTTTGGAAAGTATCTTCATATCCGTCCGCGAAAGCCTGCCCTCCTCCGTAATCCAAGAATGGCTCCATGAAATTCACCGGCACCGAGAATTACGTCGCAACCGACGACCTCAAGGTCGCGGTCAACGCAGCAATCTACCTGCAACGCCCGCTGCTGGTGAAAGGCGAGCCCGGCACAGGCAAGACCGTGCTCGCGGAGGAGATCGCGCAGGGGCTCAACGCGCCGCTGCTGACATGGCACGTCAAGTCCACCACCAAGGCGCAACAGGGGCTTTATGAATACGACGCGGTGTCGCGCCTGCGCGACAGCCAGCTCGGCGACCCGCGCGTGTCGGAGATCGCCAACTACATCAAGCGCGGCAAATTGTGGGAGGCGTTCACCCATTCAACGCGGCCGGTGCTTCTGATCGACGAGATCGACAAGGCCGACATCGAATTCCCGAACGACCTTCTGCTCGAACTCGACCGCATGGAATTCCATGTCTATGAGACCGGCGAAACCATCAAGGCACACCAGCGCCCGATCATCGTCATCACCTCCAACAACGAGAAGGAACTGCCGGACGCCTTCCTGCGCCGCTGCTTCTTTCACTACATCAAGTTTCCCGAGGTCGAGACGATGAAGGCGATCGTCGAGGTGCATTTTCCCGACATCAAGCAGCGGCTTGTCGATGAGGCGTTGCGGCTGTTCTTTGATCTGCGCGACATGCCGGGCCTGAAGAAAAAGCCGTCAACTTCCGAGTTGCTGGACTGGCTGAAGCTGCTCCTCAACGAGGATATTACGCCCGAAGTGCTGCGCGAGAGCGATCCGCGCAAGATGATCCCGCCACTGCACGGCGCGCTGCTGAAGAACGAGCAGGATGTGCACCTGTTCGAGCGTGTTGCCTTCCTCAATCGGCGCGAAAAATAACCCGCCTCAATCCGGCACGACTTTTTGCGTCAGCCGTTTTCTGAAGGCGCGGTCACGCTTGAGATGCCATTCGCGGCTCATCGCCTCGTTGCGGGACGCGAACGTCTCCACATGCAGAAGCACCCATGAACGGCCGCGCGTCGAGCGCGCGCCGGTGCCTGCATTGTGCTGCGCGAGCCGCCGTTCGACATCGTTGGTCCAGCCGACATAGGTGCTGGCGCGGCCCTTGTGCAGGCAGCCGAGCACGTAAACGAAACTAGCGTCGGCTTGCACGTCGCTCATTTACTTCGCGGCCGGTTCTTTCGGCTTGGCGGGAGGGGCTGCGGATTTCGCGGCCTGCAATTCGTTGACCTTGGTCTGGAGACCGACGACGGATGCTTTCAGCGCGTCGATCTGCCGGTTCGTGGCGTCCAGCTTCTGCTGATTGTCCTGCGTGAGCTTGGCAATGCTCCGCATCAGGAAGTTGACATTGCTCTGGAGGCAGCTCGTCCGCCGCTCCATGCTTTTTTCGGCGGTGCAAATCTCGATGCCGGGTACGTCCTGCGCCACCGCCTGCCCGATCAGCGTCAGTGTCATCGCCAGCACGGCGCTCGATTTCCACATGAGACTCTCCCGGCCCGATCTTGCGGCGCTGGTGCTCCATTTTGCGACGGACACCTCAACGCGCCTTAACCTTTGGAACACGCGCGGAACGAAACGCGCCCGAATCAGCGATTCATAGCACAGCCGGTTTCGTTCGCGACAAGATGTGGTGTCACGCATGCCCTGCGCATCTATTTGAAGCTCGGCCGTTTGCGATTTTTTGGCCCCCAACGTGTGAAAGTCTTAACGCCACCCTATTGAGGCCGGCCGGGGACCTCCCATCTGTCCTGTGAGGCCGGATTCTGCCCGAACCCGGAACTGAAACTGTACGTTGAGCGCCAGGAAACAGAGCCAAGAAACGACGCAACGACAAGACAGAGGCGATGACATGACCAAGGTCGTCTACCAGATCGTCGAACACGACGGGGGCTGGGCCTACAAATTCAACGGCGTGTTTTCCGAAACCTACCCCACCCGCAAGGCGGCCTACGACGCCGCGAACGCGGCCGCGCTGGAGCAGCGGGTGCCCGGACGCACCGAGGTCATCCAATACGAAGACACTGACGGCAAGTGGCACGAGGAGACCGCAAGAGGCAGCGACCGTCCCTCGACAGAAGTAGCCGACGAATGAATCCGCTCAGGCCGGTTTTGCCTGCCCAGCTTCCAGCGAGGCCATTGCCTCGGCCAGAATGGACTTCACTCGCTCGGCATCCGCAGGCGCCACCGCGCTCGGATTGAAATAAAGATCGAGCCCGGCCATTCGCTCCACCACGATGTCGCGCTTGCCACCGCCCTCGTCCAGCACCCGATCCACCGCATAGGGCACGACCTGACGGGAAATGCCTTTCATCGTGATCGGGGCAAGCTCATGCGCGACGACATCGCCGCGCACCAGCGCATAGGTTTCGTAGCTGAGAACGATCTGGCCCGGCCTCGCGATCGATTGAAGCCGCGCCGCGAGGTTCGCTTCCGCGCCGATGATGGTGTAGTCCATCCGGTCGTTGCTGCCGAAATTGCCGACATTGCAAAAACCGGAATTGATGCCCATGCGAACCTGAAACGGCTCCTCGATGCCGGCATGGCGCCATTTCGCGTTGAGCTCCGTGAGGCGACGCTGCATCTCCCACGCCATCTTCAGACAGGCCTGCGCATCGGCAACATCGCCTTTGGTTTCCGGGTCGCCGAAGAAAATCAGCATCGCGTCGCCAATAAACTTGTCGATGGTACCGCCATAGGACAACGCAATGGCCGACATCTCGGTGAAATACTCGTTCAGCAATTGCGTGATGAGTTCGGGCTGCAGCCGCTCCGTCGTCGCGGTGAAATTCTGAATGTCGGAGAAGAAGATGGTGAGCTTCTTGCGCTCGGTGTGGATGGTCACATCCTTCCGGCCGCTGAAAATGCTGGTGTAGATCTGCGGCGAGATATACCGGGAAATCTTCATCGACAGCGTCGCGAGAAAATCGTTCGCCGACTCCAACTCGGAGTTCATGTGGCGGATCGTGCGGCCCTGCTTCAGTTGCAGCGTCAGGAAGGAAATGCCACTGATCGCCGCCAGCACGAAATAGGCCAGCAGCCATTTGAACGAAAAAATGTTCGCCGCGATCGGCTGCGTGATGTCGATTTCCTGAATCGCACGCACGTCGCCGACCTTCCAGTCGCGCTTCGGGCTTTCGGGATGGGTGTTGTGGCAACTGACGCAGGCCGCTCCCATCGTCACCGGCACGATATAGCGGACGCGATCGTGAAACGGGCTCCAGTCTGAATGCACCAGCGACTGCTTCGGATTTTCCCGCAGGCTGGCGAGCGACTGCTTCTCGAAGGCGTCGAGGTTATGCGGCGCGCGGTTAGCGAAGGGATAGTCCGAGACGAAGCGGTAGTGGATGTTCTTCTGCTGGTCGCTGATGACGGCGCCAAGTTCGAGCGACAGCGTGGCGGGAATCGGAATCGCGCCCGGTATCTCCTCGTAATTGTGCACCACCTGCGTCGAGCCCGGCGACGCCAGCACCCGCGCCACCACGTTGCGGGCGTAATAGCCGCGCACACCGGTGATGACGGAATTCAGATCGCTCGCCTGTCTGCGGAGCGAGGCTTCCGTCAGGTTGGTGAGATCCATCCAGACCGCAAGCGGCAGTGCCGCCAGCAGACCCACGATGACAAGTCCCGCGACGATGCCGCGGGACTTTGCGCCCTTTGCCTTTTCCATTGCCGCCCCTGACAGCAGACCGTCTATGGCCGCCTCGTGCCCCCGAAGTTCGCTTCAGAAAGCAAACTTCTGAACCACCATACGAGCGCCATTGTCGGCCATGTCCGGGCAGATCGGCAAGCCGGGGTTAGCTCAAAACATTGTATTTCTTGAACCAGGCCTGCATCTCGGCCCATGCCTGTTCGGCCTGCTCCTTGCGATAGCTCGGCCGGTAATCGGCGTGGAAGCCATGCGGCGCGCCGGGAAAGATATGGAATTCCGCCGGCTTTTTCGCTGCCGCAAGCGCCGCCTTCATCTGCTCGACCTGCGCGGGCGGGATACCCTGATCTTCCGCGCCGTAAAGGCCAAGCACCGGCGCTTTCATCTCGGCAGCCAACTGCATCGGGCTTTTCGGCCAGAGCGGATTGGGTGGATCGATCAGCGAGCCATAGAACGCAACGCCTGCCTTCAACTGCCCGCTATGGGCGGCATATTCCCACACGCTGCGCCCGCCCCGGCAGAAACCGATGATGCCGAGCCGGTTGCCGTCGCCGCCTTGCGACTTCGCCCATTCCGCCGTGGCATCGAGATCGGAGAGCAACTCACTATCCGGCTTGGCGTTGACGATCGGCATCAGCTTCGGGATTTCAGTGATCTTGGTGAGATCCACGCCGGCGCGATAGTAATAATCCGGCGCGACCGCGAACGCGCCCAGCTTGGCGAGCCGGCGCGTCACATCCTTGATGTATTCGTGCAGCCCGAACACCTCCATCGCCACCAGAATGATGGGTGGATTTTTCGCGCCCGCCGGTCGGGCGAAATAGCCAGGCATCTCGCCGTCTTTCACCTTGATGGCGGCAGGTCCGGTGTCCAGCCCGTTGGTGTCGGTGGTGATGACATCGGCCCGCACCGGGCCGGCCGCCAGCGAATAACCTGCTGCGGCCGCAGCGGTGGCCGTCATGAAGCCCCGCCGCGTAAAAGGCGCGACCTTAGTCAGCCCGATTTCGTCCGAAGCCAATGCGGAATTCAATGTCATCTCGCGCTCCCTTTGAGGTTCTGTAGCCGAACCGATCGCCGATCTTACGCCGCCTGTATTGCGGCGGTAAATCAACCACCCGGGACCGCCTCGGCCAAATCAACTGCTAGGGAGCAGCGCAGATGCGGCATTATGCGCACCATACAAAAAAGCCCGCCAAGAGGGCGGGCTTTTCCGGTTCAGTAAATCAGATGCGTCCCATCAATAGCAGGATCACAAGAATAATAATGACGAGGCCGATACCGCCGCCACCGTAATAACCTGTACCGTAAAACGGGCCGCCGCCGATGCCGCTGAAACCGCCGAGCAAAGCAATAATCAGGATAATCAGAATTATCGTGCCGAGTGACATGTGGATCTCCTCAATCCCGTGATGCCAGCCCAACGGACGATCAAAAATTTCGTTCCCGAAACGCAACCCGCATATTGCACGCGCGCGGCAAGCCTTTTCAGCGCGATACGATCCGCAATCGCAACGCCTCCCTGAGTCTGTCGACATCGATGGCGTCGTCCCACACCTCGAAAGGCAGCGGCAGCTTGCGCCGCCAGTTCGGGTGCTGGACGGTTGTGCCCGGCACATTCGCCTGATCGGCAATGCCGAGCAGATCCTCGATCGCAACGCCGAGAAGACGCGAAGGCGTTTGCGCGAGATAGGACAACACCAACTTGAAACCATCCCTGCCGTGAAGCTGGCCACCGAGCATCACGTCGAGCTGATGCACGGCGTGTTCACGGTCGCCGATATTCTCGCCGGGATCGATCTGCAGCGACTGTTTGAGCGCGATATCGTGCCCGCTACGCCAGCCTGCGAATGTCGCAAGGTCATGCGTGCTAAAGGTGACGAGCGCATGTGCGGGGTAGCTGTCGGGCGCATTGAACACGCCGCCCGCGCCACGCTCGAAAATCATCACCCGGTAGGACCAGATCGCCCAATCGGCCAGCCTTTCGCGAAAGCCATCGGGCACCGTGCCGAGATCTTCACCGATCATGATGCAGCGATGCGCGGCGCTTTCGATCGCGACATTCGCGAGCATCGCCTCGAACGGCATGCGGATATAGACACCACAATCCGGCGGAAAACCTGACGGCACGACATAGATGCGGTTGAGCCCGAGCACATGATCGAGCCGCACTGCGCCCGCATAGCGCATCGAGGCCGAGAGCATGTCCCGAAATGGCGCGAAAGCGCGGGCCTCCAATCCTGATGTGTTGAAGCCTGCGAGACCCCAGTCCTGCCCTGCCGTGTTGAGTTGATCCGGTGGCGCGCCGACCGATAGCCGGCGGGAAATCGCGGCCTGCTCATTCCACGCATCGAATCCGCCCGATTTCACGCCGACGGCAATATCGAGATAGAGCCCGACAGGAAGGCCGAGCTCCTCGCCAAGCGCGACGCAGGCCTGCAACTGTTCGTGCGCGCACCACTGCACGAATTCGGCAAACGCGATTTCATCCGCATCATCGCTGCGACGGAATTGCGACAGCGCTTCGTCATCAGGCCGACGCCACGGCTCCGGCCACTCCCACCAGGCGCTCCGGTATTTTTGCCGCAGCGCCTCGAAACAGGCAAAGCGCCACAGTGTCCGGCCGCGCTGCTTGCGAAATGCATCGAAAGCGCTTTTGCGCTTGAGCGTGGTACGGGTTTTGAATTGCGCGAAGGCGAGCCTCAACCCACACTGCTTCAGGGCGGCAACACCTGCATAATCCACCAACTCGGAATTTCGCAGCCGTTCGATCTCGGCGCGGTTCTCTGCCACAAAATGCTCCGGCAATTCCGGCAACGCTGCCACATCGATATAGATCGAGTTCAGAAACAGGCGGCTGTTCGGCGAATAAGGGCTGCAATCTTCAGCCTCATCATCGAACAGCGCGTGCAACGGATTGAGACCGACGCCCGCCGCGCCGAGATTTGCCGCCCACCGCAGCAAGGCCTGCAGATCAGAAAAATCACCGATGCCCCAATTGCCACGCGAGCGGATTCCGTAAAGCTGAACCGCCAACAGCCAACGGCGATCAAACTCGCCTTCATAGGCGCGCTCCGGCGCAACGATCAGCGAGTTTTCGGCCGCTTCATCATGTCCACGCAGGCGATAGACACCAAATGGAAGCCGCCTCGCGTATGAACGCGCATCAGCAGACGACAGGATCAGGCGATCATCGGCATCGAAGACTTTCCAGTCGTGCAGATGTGACAGCCGCGCGACGAGACTGTCGATCCCCACACCATCCACGCAGCGCATGACAATCGGCGTGGCGCGCGGAGGCGCTGGGCCCAATGCCTCCGCAACATGATGGAACGTCTGTTCGTCGATCGTATGAGTTTGTCCGTTACCGTCGATAAAACTTGCTTCAATCCCGTATCGGGACAGTTTTTCGGGCAAATCCATTCTGTCTCACCGGGATGAATGCGACGCTGGCGCATAGTTCGTCCGTACGGCTAACCGCCCACACTTAAATCCGTTCCAGTGGAACCATTCGTGGGCTGCGCCATTGATAGCAGACACTCCCACCTGATCCGACGAGGCGCTCCGGATGTCCGTGCTTCCGCCCATGAAAAAAGTTGAACAACAATTGGGCTTAACTCCGGCAACCTCTCCCGGTCTCGGCGTTTTTCACATTGAGGACGTCTTTCCCTGCATCGAAGGCGGCCGCTTTCCCGTCAAGCGCATCGCAGGCGAACCCGTCGAGGTGTGGGCCGACATTTTCCGCGGCGGACATGACATCGCAGCCGCGGCCATCTGCTGGCGGCTGGAGACGGACAGCGAATGGCAGCGCGCGCCGATGCAACTGCACGGCAACGATCGCTGGACCGGTACGTTCACGCCGCAGGCTGTCGGACGTTATCTCTATGCCATCGAGGCATGGACCGACGCTTTCGCCACATGGCGGCATGGCGTGATGGCGAAGATGGACGCCCGTCAGGATGTGTCGCTCGACGCGCTCGAAGGCGCATCGATGATGACGCGGGCGCAGCCCTTCACCACGGAGAATACAGCCGTTATCAGTGCGGCCTGCGAAACCTTTCTGCAGCAGGGCGACATCGCAGCTCTTCTGACCGAGGAGGTCGAGCACGCGATGGCGCAAAGCCAGGTCGCCACTGATCTCACGCAATCGAAACCTTATCCGCTGATGGCCGACCGCGCTCGCGCGGTGGAAGGCGCGTGGTACGAGATGGTTCCGCGCAGCCAGAGCACCGTGCCGGGCCAGCATGGCACCTTCCGCGATTGTATCGCCCGCCTGACCGAGATCGCGACGATGGGATTCGACGTGCTTTACTTCACGCCGATCCATCCCATCGGCCACACCAACCGCAAGGGCCGCAACAATGCGCTGAAGGCCGAGCCGGGCGATCCGGGTTCACCTTACGCGATCGGCGACGAGAGTGGCGGGCACGACGCCATCCATCCCGAACTCGGCACGCTCGATGATTTTCGCGACCTCGTTCGCGAAGCGAAAAGTCATGGCCTCGAGATTGCGCTCGACTTTGCCATACAGTGCTCGCCCGATCATCCCTGGCTGAAACAGCACCCGAACTGGTTCAAGCGCAGGCCCGACGGCTCGATGCGTTACGCGGAAAATCCCCCCAAGAAATATGAGGACATCCACAACCCGGATTTCGAATCCGACGACGCGCAGGCACTGTGGCATGCGTTGCGCGACGTTATTCGGTTCTGGATCGATCAGGGTGTCGAGATTTTCCGCGTCGACAATCCGCACACCAAGCCGTTTCCGTTCTGGGAGTGGCTGATCCAGGACATCCAGCTTCAGAAGCCGAACGTGATCTTCCTCGCGGAAGCCTTCACCCGGCCGAAGCTGATGAAAGGTCTCGCCAAGCTCGGCTTCTCGCAATCCTACACCTATTTCACATGGCGTACGTCGAAATGGGAGATGCAGGAATATCTGAACGAGCTCACCGGCTACCCCGAGCGCGAATATTACCGGCCGAATTTCTTCGTCAACACGCCGGATATCCTGCCGTTTCATCTGCAGGGCGGAGAGCCGTGGATGTTCAAATCCCGCGTCGCGCTCGCGGCAATGCTGTCGGCGAGCTACGGCATCTACAACGGCTTCGAGTTGCTCGAACATGAGCCCATTCCGGGAAAGGAAGAATATCTCAACTCGGAAAAATACGAGATCAAGGTGCGGGACTGGAACGCGCCCGGCAACATCAAGGACTACATCACTGGCATCAACATGGCCCGCCGCGCGAATCCGGCCCTGCGCCAGACCGCACGCCTGAAATTCCTCGATATCAACGACGACAACGTCATCGGCTTCACCAAGTCGACCGCCGACGAGAGCAATGTGATCGCCGGTGCTATCGCTATGGCGCATGAGCCGCGCGACGTCTGGCTGCCGTTGCACGGCATCAATGTGCGTCACGGCACACAACTGCGGCCTGTCGTGGCGCTCGAGAATATCATCACCGGCGAACGGCACGGCGTGGAATGGGGCGGCGTTCATTTGCGCCTCGATCCCGCGCGCGACCCCGCTGCTCTTTTCCGTTGTCTGGCGTGAGACCTCCGCCATGAATATCATGCCTGCCCTTGCCGAGATGCCACAGACCGAGACCGACGAGCTCTGGTACAAGGACGCCGTCATCTATCAGCTGCACGTCAAGGCGTTTGCCGACAGCAACAATGACGGCATCGGCGATTTTCCAGGACTAACCGAGAAGCTCGATTACCTGCAGGACCTCGGCGTCACCTGCCTGTGGCTGCTGCCGTTCTATCCCTCACCCGGTCGCGACGACGGCTACGACATCGCCGACTACGGCTCGATCAATCCCGATTTCGGGACGATGAAGGAATTCCGCCGTTTCATCACCGAGGCCAAGCGGCGCGGCCTGCGCGTCATCACCGAACTCGTCATCAATCACACCTCGGACCAGCACGATTGGTTCAAGCGGGCGCGCCGCTCTCCGCCAGGATCGAGTGCGCGCAACTGGTATGTGTGGAGCGATACAGACCAGAAGTATCTCGATACACGGATCATCTTCACCGATACCGAAAAATCGAACTGGGCCTGGGATTCGGAAGCCGGCGCCTATTATTGGCATCGTTTCTTCTCGCATCAGCCGGATCTGAATTTCGACAACCCGCGCGTCGTCAGCGCCGTCGTGCAGGTGATGAAACGCTGGCTGGATGCGGGCGTGGACGGCTTCCGGCTCGACGCCATTCCCTATCTCTGCGAGCGCGAAGGCACCAACAACGAGAATCTTCCAGAGACGCATGCCGTCATCAAGCGGCTGCGCGCCGAACTCGACGCCTATGCCAAGGGCAAGGTTCTGCTTGCCGAAGCCAATCAATGGCCGGAAGACGTGCAGGAATATTTCGGCAACGGCGACGAATGCCACATGGCCTATCACTTCCCGCTGATGCCGCGCTTCTATATGGCGATCGCGCAGGAAGACCGCTTCCCCGTCACCGACATCCTGCGGCAGACGCCCGAAATCAACGACAACTGCCAGTGGGCTCTCTTCCTGCGCAACCATGACGAACTGACGCTAGAGATGGTGACCGATGTGGAACGCGATTATCTGTGGTCCACTTACGCTAACGATCCGCGCGCGCGCATTAACGTCGGAATCCGCCGCCGCCTCGCGCCGCTGATGGACAACGACCGGCGCAAGATCGAATTGATGAATTCGCTGCTGATGTCGTTTCCCGGTACGCCGATCATTTATTACGGCGACGAAATCGGCATGGGCGATAATATCTATCTCGGCGATCGCAACGGCGTGCGCACGCCGATGCAGTGGACGCCCGACCGCAATGGCGGCTTTTCCCGCTCCGACCCGGCGCGGCTCTATGCACCGCCGATCATGGACCCCGTTTACGGCTATGAGTCCGTCAACGTCGAAGCGCAATCGCGCAGCCTGTCATCGCTGTTGAGCTGGACCAAGCGGCTGATCTCGGTGCGCAAGACCAGCAAGGCGTTCGGGCGCGGCAGCATCACGTTCATCCGCCCAACCAACCGGGCCACCGTCGCTTATATCCGCCATTATGAAGACGAGACGATCCTGTGCATCGCCAACCTGTCGCGCTCCGCGCAGGCGACGGAATTGAACCTCGCGCCGTGGAAAGATCGCGTACCGCTGGAAATGCTGGGCCGCACCACATTCCCGCCGATCGGCGAACTGCCCTATCTCATCACGCTCGCGCCTTACGGCTTCTACTGGTTCAAGCTGGAAGAAAAGCCACCTGAACCGTCCAAGCACGAGCCCTTCCCCGAGTTCGAGACGCTGGTGGTGCCAGCGGGCTCAACCTGGGTGACGCTTGAGCGGACCCGGCGCATCTTCGAGCGCGATGTCCTTCCCGCACATCTGGCCCGTACTCGCTGGTTTCCCCAGCGCTCTGCCTATGCGATCAGCACCAAGGTTACCTCTGCAATCCCTGTCACGGACGAAGGCGCATCCCGCTCGTGGCTCGCCATTTTCGAATCCATCCAGCACGGCAAGATGCAGCGCTATACGCTGCCGATCCGCGTCGACTGGGTGCGGTTCGACCGCGAACGCTACAACCCCATCGCGCTTGCCGCCGTCCGTCAGGCCGCGCGCGAAGGCACGCTGTTCGATGTCGCAACCGATAAGGAGTTCATCGAGCTGCTGCTCGACAATGTGCGCCACAATCGCACCACCACGAATGGTGTCGACAAGCTCGTGTTCCAGCCGACTGCTAAACTCCTTCAGGAGCCGGAAGTTAAAATCGAGCACGTCCACGCGGTCGAAACCGAACAGTCCAACAGCACGAGCCTTGTCGACGAGTCCTTCGTCGTGAAGCTCTACCGGCGGATCGAAGCCGGCATCAATCCCGAAATCGAGATGGGCCGCTTTCTCACCGATGTCGTGGGTTTCGCCAACACGCCCGACCTGCTCGGCAGCGTCGAGCTTGTCGAGGGAGACAGACACTCGGCCGTCGCCATCATTCACCGTCTGATCCCCAACCAGGGCGACGCATGGTCGGTTGCGGCAAGCTATCTCGATCGCTTCGTGGAAGAACGCCGCCTGCTCAGCGCCGAGGAAAAGAAGTCCGAGAGCTCCGAACAGATCAACTCACTGCGCTACATGACGCAGATCGGCAAGCGCGTCGCGGAGATGCAGATGGCGCTGGCAAGCCGTGCCGACATCCCGGATTTCGCACCGGAGCTTGCGACTGCGAACGATCTGAAGATGTGGCACGAGAATTTCAATGCCGGCGTCGCGCGCGTTTTCGACGCGCTTCAGCAGCACCGGGTATCCGCCAGGGAAAGCGACCGCAAGCTGATCGATGCCCTGCTGCGTTATCACGGTGACCTTCCTGTTCTCGCCGACTCGTTCCTGACCGAACCGCAGCAGATTCTGAAAGCGCGACATCACGGGGATCTTCACCTCGGCCAATTGCTGATCGCCAAGGATGATATCCTGATTATCGATTTTGAGGGTGAGCCGCGCCGCTCGCTCGCGGAACGCCGCTGCAAGGCTCCCGCCGCGCGCGACGTGGCCGGCCTCCTGCGCTCGATCGACTATGCCGCCGGCGCGGCCATGATGCGCGCACGTGCCGCCGTCCCCGATGACGGCAGCAGCACACTTTTCTCCGACCTCGAAACCTGGCGCGACATCGCCGCGGAGACGTTCCTATTCGCCTATCGCGAGAACCTCACCGACACCCGACTGTGGCCGCAAAATTCTCTTGCGGCGGAGCGGCTGTTGAAATTCTTCCTGCTCGAAAAAGTTTTCTACGAGATCGAGTACGAGCTCGCACATCGCCCCGACTGGCTGAGCGTTCCGCTGGACGGCGCGCTGCGCATCCTCGCAAGCGAAACGGAAGTGGACACATGACGCTATCCGCCGAAGCCTACGCCATCCTTGAAGGCCGCCATTCCGATCCCTTCCGTTATCTCGGGCTGCATCCGAAAGACGGCCGCAACGTCGTGCGCGCGTTCCTGCCTCACGCCTCGCAAGTCGAGGCCATCGACGAACAAGGACATCGCGCCGAGCTGTCACGGCTTCACGATGCCGGCCTGTTCGAAGGCGAACTGCCAAAGGATGTCGGCGCCTATCGCCTGCGCGCCAATTACGGCGACAACGTCGTGGAGTTGCACGACCCCTACCGCTTTCCGCCGGTGCTGAGCGATTTTGACCTTTATCTGCTCGGCGAAGGCCGCCATCAGGATTTGTATGACAAGCTCGGCGCGCATCCGATGACGATGGAAGGCGTGCGCGGCATAGCCTTCGTGGTGTTCGCACCGAATGCGAAGCGTGTCAGCGTGGTCGGCGACTTCAACTATTGGGACAACCGTCCTCATGCCATGCGCGTGCGCGGCAACGGTTACTGGGAAATCTTCATTCCCGGCGTCACCGTCGGCAGCCGCTACAAATTCGACATCGCAGGCCCTCACGGCGAGCAGTTGCCGCTGAAGGCCGACCCACTCGCGTTTCAGGCCGAGATACGGCCGAATACGGCCTCCATTGTTTTCGACGAGAGCAAGCTCTCGCCGAAAATAGCCCATCCTGCGAAAGCCAATGCTCTCACCTCGCCGATGTCGATCTACGAGGTGCATCTCGGATCGTGGCGGCGCAGGGACGGCAACGAATGGCTGACCTATCGCGAACTGGCCGAAACGCTGCCGAAATACGCGCGCGATATGGGATTCACCCATATCGAACTGCTGCCCGTCAGCGAACATCCGTTCGACGGATCATGGGGCTATCAGCCGACCGGCCTGTTTGCACCGACGAGCCGCTTCGGCACGCCTGATGATTTCGCGGCGTTCGTCGAGGCCTGCCATGCGGAAGGTCTCGCGCTGCTGCTCGACTGGGTGCCCGGGCACTTCCCCGACGACCGCCACGGCCTCGGCTATTTCGACGGCACCGCGCTTTACGAACACGCCAACCCGCTGCAAGGCCGCCATCTCGATTGGGGCACACTGATCTACAATTACGGGCGCACGGAAGTGACCAACTTCCTGGTGTCGAACGCGCTGTTCTGGCTGGAGCGCTACGGTGTCGATGGCCTGCGCGTCGATGCCGTCGCCTCCATGCTCTATCTCGACTACAGCCGCCCGCCCGGCGGCTGGATTCCGAACAAGTATGGCGGCCGCGAAAATATCGAAGCGATCGAATTCCTGCGCCGCTTCAACACCGAAGTGTTCGCGAAGTTTCCGCACGCCACAACCGCCGCGGAGGAATCCACCGCATGGCCGCAGGTGTCGCGCCCCGTCGAATTCGGCGGACTAGGCTTCGGCTACAAATGGAACATGGGCTGGATGCACGACACGCTGAACTACATCAGCAAGGATCCTATCCATCGCAAATATCACCACGACCAGATCCTGTTCGGCCTGCATTACGCTTTCTCGGAAAACTTCATCCTGCCGCTGTCGCACGACGAGGTCGTACACGGCAAGCGCTCGATTCTCGGCCGCATGCCCGGCGACGACTGGCAACGCTTCGCCAATCTGCGCGCCTATTACGCCTTCATGTTTGCCCATCCCGGCAAGAAGCTGATGTTCATGGGCTGCGAATTCGGGCAGGAGCGCGAATGGAATCACGATCACTCGCTGGACTGGCATCTGCTCGAGCAGGAACGTCATCGCGGCATTCAGACACTGGTGCGCGATCTCAATCATCTCTATCGCGAACTTCCCGCGTTGCATGAGCTCGATTGCGATCCGGCAGGATTCGAATGGGTCATCACCAACGACGCCGACCACAATGTGTTCGCCTGGGTACGCAAGGGTAATGCACCGCGCCAGCGCTGCCTCGTCGTCGTGAATTTCTCGCCAAGCGTCCATGAGGACTACCGTGTGCGCGTGCCGTTTCCCGGAAAATGGCGCGAGGTATTCAATTCCGATTCCGCGCATTACGGCGGCAGCAATGCCGGCAATGTCGGCGGCCGCGAGACGCTGGAAGGGCTTGTCCCGCACCTCAGCCTCACCGTCCCGCCGCTCGCCGCGATCTATCTCGTCCCGGACGGTGACTGATGCGTCTGTCAGCCGGTACACACACCCGTCTTGGCGCGACCTGGGACGGCCGCGGCACCAATTTCGCGCTGTTCTCCGCCCATGCGGAAAAGGTGGAGCTCTGCCTGTTCGATCATCACGGCCGTCGCGAAATCGAACGCATAACGCTGCCGGAGCGCACGGAGGACGTCTGGCACGGCTACCTCAACGACATTTCGCCGGGACAACTCTATGGCTATCGCGTCCACGGCCCTTATCAACCCGAACACGGCCATCGCTTCAACTGCCACAAGCTGTTGATCGACCCATACGCCAAGCGCCTTGCGGGCCGGCTCGTCTGGAGCGACGCTCACTTCGGTTATCGAACCGGAAGTCCGCGCGAGGATCTGTCGTTCGACCGGCGTGACAATGCGCGCGGCGTCCCCAAGGCGGTCGTCATCGACGAAATCTTCAACTGGGGACGCAGGGAAAACCGGCCGAACGTATCGTGGGCCGACACCATCATTTACGAAGCGCATGTCAAAGGACTGACGCAGACGCGCGATGACGTGCCGCCCCATTTGAAAGGCACGTTCGGCGCGTTATCCTGCCCCGCTGTGGTCGACCACCTCAAGCGACTCGGCGTCACCACCATCGAGCTTTTGCCCATCCACGGCTTTGTCGACGACCGCTATCTGGTCGAGAAGAAGCTCGTCAACTATTGGGGCTACAATTCCATCGCCTTCTTCGCGCCCGAGCAGCGCTACGCCAATGGCGGCTCGCTGGATTCCTTCCGCACCGCTGTGGCGCGGCTGCACGATGCTGGAATCGAGGTGATGCTTGATGTCGTCTACAATCACACCGCGGAAGGCAATCACCTCGGGCCGACGCTATCGTTTCGCGGCATCGACAACCTGTCTTACTACTGGCTGAAGCCCGACAACCTCCGCTATTATGACGACTTCACCGGCACAGGCAATTCACTGAACCTCACCCATCCGCGCGTGTTGCAGATGGTGATGGATTCGCTTCGTTACTGGGTCGAGGTCTGCCATGTCGACGGATTCCGCTTCGATCTCGCCAGCACGCTCGCGCGCGGACCCAACGGCTTCGACCGTGGCAGCGCGTTTCTCACCGCTGTGCGGCAGGATCCAGTGCTCGCGACCGTAAAGCTCGTGGCGGAACCGTGGGATGTCGGCCTTGGCGGCTATCAGGTCGGCGCGTTTCCCTCGCAGTGGTCGGAGTGGAACGACCGTTATCGTTCCACGCTGCGCCGCTATTGGTCAGGCGAAGGCAATCTGCTCGGCGAGCTCGGCGGCCGCATGACCGGCTCATCCGATCTCTTCAACCATGACGGGCGCACGCCGCAGGCCAGCATCAATCACATCACGGTGCATGACGGCTTCACCCTGATGGACCTGTTCAGCTACAACGAGAAACACAACGAAGCCAACGGCGAAGAGAATCGCGACGGCTCGAATGACAATCACAGCAACAATTGCGGCCATGAAGGCCCGACCGACGATGCCACAATCGTCGCATTGCGCCTGCAGTTGCGGAAGAACCAGCTCGCCTGCCTGTTTCTCGCGCAAGGCGTTCCGCTCCTGCTGGCGGGCGACGAAGTCGGCAACAGCCAGCAAGGCAACAACAACGCCTATTGTCAGGACAACGAGATCGGCTGGGTCAACTGGAACGGCGTCAAGCAGGACGGCGACGATCTCACCGACTTCATCGGCAAACTCACCGCGTTGCGCGGCCGCTTCTCCCAGTTACGCTCGCGTCAATGGGTGGATGGCTTGCAGGCGGACGGCACCTACGGCGTATTGTGGCTAACGCCGCACGCCAATGAGATGGAAGAAGCCGACTGGAATTTTCCGGAAGGTCGATTTCTCTCTTACGTGCTCGGACCAAAGGAACAAGGCGAACCGCCGCTGTTTATCGTACTGAACGCCGCGCCCGAGCCGATCGAGTTCACCTTGCCGAAATTGCCAGAATACACCAAATGGTCCTGCCTGCTCGACACCACCGCGCCGGAAGCGCCTGACAGCACCGCTTCCGGGAACACGATGCAGGCGCCGCCACGCTCGGTGCTGGCCTTTGCGGGGGCTGCATGAATGGCTCGTCCTTCGGTCCACGGCTGATACAGGATGGCGTAGCGTTCCGGCTCTGGGCACCCGCTGCGCAGCGTGTCGATCTTCAGCTCGACGGCTCAACACATGAGATGCATCGCGACGAAGGCGGATGGTTCACTCGCGACGTTGCGCATGCACACGCGGGTATGCGCTATCGCTTCCTGATCGATGGCGAAACGGAGGTGCCAGATCCCGCCTCGCCGTTCCAGCCGGACGATATCGCCGGGCCGAGCGAGGTGATCGATCACCGAAGTTATGGCTGGCGTGCCACCGACTGGCGCGGCCGTCCGTGGGAGGACGCGGTTTTCGTCGAAACCCATGTCGGCACGTTCACGCCGGAAGGCACCTATCGCGCAATGATCGACAAGCTCGATCATCTGGTTGCGACCGGCATCACGGCTCTGGAGTTGATGCCGGTTGCGGATTTTCCGGGCCGCTGGAATTGGGGGTATGACGGCGCGCTGTGGTATGCGCCGGATTCCAGTTACGGCCGCCCCGACGATCTCAAGGCGCTGATCGACGAGGCACATCTCCGCGGCCTGATGGTGTTTCTCGACGTTGTCTATAATCACTTCGGGCCCGAAGGGAATTATCTCGGCCTCTACGCGCCATCGTTCTTCTCCTCCGCGCAAACGCCGTGGGGCAATGCCATCGACTATCGCGTACCGGAAGTTCGCCAGTTCGCGGTCGAGAACGCCCTGCACTGGCTGCGCACCTACCGCTTCGATGGATTACGGCTTGATGCCGTGCATGCGATCGAGACCGCGGAGGATCTGCTGCTCCGCGATATCAGCATCGCTACGGGGGCGTTCGCCCGAAGCAGCGGACGGCATATCCATCTCGTGCTGGAGAACGACGACAACCGCGCGAGTCTGCTCGATCCATTCGCCGATCCGCCAGCGGGGAAATATCGCGCGCAGTGGAATGACGATTACCATCACGCCTGGCATGTGCTGCTGACCGGCGAGACATTCGGCTACTACCAGGACTATCAGCCGCCGCTGCCGCATCTCGTCCGCGCGCTCGAATCCGGTTTCGCCTATCAGGGCGAGTCGTCGGCGCACCGCGATAACGCGCTACGCGGCGAGCCGAGCGGGTATCTCTCGCCTGCCGCTTTCGTCAATTTCCTGCAGAACCACGACCAGATCGGCAATCGCGCGCTCGGCGACCGGCTTGCCTGCCCTCCCGCAGCGCTTGAAGCCGCGCTGGCAATCACGTTGCTCGCGCCGATGCCGCCGATGCTGTTCATGGGCGAAGAATGGGGCGCGACATCCCCCTTCCCGTTCTTCTGTGATTTTAAGGGCGATCTCGCGCAAGCCGTGCGCGAGGGCCGACGCCGCGAATACAGGAAGGCCTACGAGGCCTTCGGCGACGACGTTCCCGATCCGGTCGAGCAGACGACCTTCGTTCATGCCAAGCTCAACTGGCAGGAACTGCAAAACCCCGACGGACAACGGCGGCACGAACTCGTCCGCAAGCTGCTGGGGCTGCGCCGCGAGCACATCATCCCCCACCTTCGCGTGGCGTCCTTCGGAGAAGCCCATGTCGAGCCGGACGGCATTCTGTTTGCGTCGTGGGCTCTCAATGATCATCTCCTGACGCTCACGGCCAACCTGTCCTCCGAGCCAAGCGCGAAAGAAACGCCGCATGGCAGACATATGATCTGGGGCAAGTCCGGCTTGCTGGGGCCGTGGAGCGTCTGTTGGACCACGGAGTCCGCGTGATGCCGCCCGCAATTCCGCGTGCCACCTATCGCCTTCAACTCAACGAGAACTTCACCTTCGACGACGCCACGGCCGTCGCCCCTTACCTGAAGGCGCTCGGCATCAGTCATGTCTATGCTTCGCCCTTTCTGAAGGCGCGCGCGCACAGCCAGCACGGCTACGACATCGTCGATCACAACGTGCTCAATCCCGAACTCGGCGGCGAGGCCGCATTCGAGCGTTTCAGCGCCGCGCTGAAACTGAACGGCCTCGGCCTGATTCTCGATTTCGTGCCCAACCACATGGGCGTGCATTTCGCTGACAATCCGTGGTGGCTCGACGTGCTGGAATGGGGCGAGGTGTCGCCCTACGCGGACTTCTTCGATATCGACTGGGACCTGTTGCCCTATCGCACGAAGGGTGGCGTGCTGCTGCCAATCCTCGGTACCTCTTACGGTCAGGCGCTAAACAACGGCGAGATCGAACTACGCTACGACCCGCAGGAAGGAAGCTTCTCCGCCTGGTACTACGAGCACCGCCTGCCCATCGCGCCGGAGCGTTACAGCGAAATCCTGCGCGCCGTGGTCGGTGAAGCAGGAGCCGGGAATGATGCGGCCGGACGCGCGATTCTCGATCTTGCCTCGCGCTACACCGACCTGCGCCACCCCAATCGCATGGAGGCACCCGCCTTCAAGGTCGCATTGCGGGACATCGACGGCGCAGACACCGTCATTACCCGTGGTCTCGCTGCCTATCGTGCCGGCGCGGGCCGCGAGGCCCAGACCAAGGCGCTCCATTATCTTCTCGAACGACAGCACTACAGGCTCGGCCATTGGCGCCTCGCGAGCAGCGAGATCAATTATCGTCGCTTCTTCGACGTCAACACGCTCGCCGGCTTGCGGGTGGAGAACATGCCGACCTTCAAGGCCAGTCACGCGCTCGTGCGCCGGTTGATAACTGAAGGAAAGCTGCAGGGTATCCGCCTCGATCACATCGACGGCCTTCGCGACCCGGCGCAGTATTGCCAGCGCCTGCTACGGCTGATCCGCGAGGCGCAGGGCGAACGACGCAAACCGTTCTATCTGGTGATGGAAAAAATCCTGGGCGAAGGCGAAAGCCTGCCGAAATTCGCGGGCATGCAGGGCACCACCGGCTATGAATGGCTCAACCTGATCTCCCGCGCTTTGCTGGACGGCAAGGGCCTCGAGACACTCGACGAAACATGGCGGCAGGCGAGCAATATCGCGCCCGATTTCGCACCCGTGCTGAGAGCCGCCAAGCAGCGCGTGATGGAGACACTGCTCGCCAGCGAGTTCACGGTGCTGGCGCGGCTATTGGCGCGCATCGCCGGCGGTCACTACGCGACCCGCGATTTTTCCGCCGACAGCCTGCGGCAGGCGCTGGAACTATACGTGCTGCACTTTCCGGTCTATCGCACCTACATCACAGCGGGCGGGCCTTCGCCAGACGATCGCGCGCTGATCGCAGACACCATCGACAAGGCGCGGCACGACTGGTTCGGCGCCGATGAAGGCATTTTCAATTTCCTGCAGGATGCGCTGACGCTCGATCTCGCCGGGCCGGACCGCGCGGCACACGGCCGTCAGCGGGTCCGCCGTTTCGCACTGAAAGTGCAGCAGTTCACCGGGCCAATGATGGCGAAGTCGCTGGAGGACACCGCCTTCTATCGTTATCACCGGCTGCTCGCGCTTAATGAGGTCGGCGGCGACGCCGCCGCGGCCTCGCTTCCCGTGCAAGCATTTCACGACGCCATGCAGGCACGCGCAAAAGATTTTCCGCACGGCATGACAGCGACGTCCACGCACGACACCAAGCGCGGCGAGGATGCACGTGCGCGTCTCCTTGTCCTGTCCGAGCTTGCCGGAGAATGGGCGAGCTTGGTCGGACGCTGGAAATCGCTCAACGCCCGACACATCGTGACCGAGGGCAGCATCCGCGCGCCGTCGCCCGCATTCGAATACATGCTCTATCAAGCGCTGATCGGCACATGGCCGCAAACCATGGATGCAGACTTCCTCGCCCGCATGAAGGCCTATGCAATCAAGGCCGCGCGCGAGGGAAAGGTCGAGACGGGCTGGCTCAATCCGAACACAGCTTACGAGAAGGGACTGGAAATCTTTCTCGAACGAATTCTCGACATCGGCCAGTCGTCCGAATTTCTGTCCTCGATCGATGCCTTTGCCCGGCGCGTGTCGCTGATCGGCGTTCTCAACTCGCTATCGCAACTCACGCTGAAGGCGATGATGCCCGGCGTGCCGGATTTCTACCAGGGAACGGAATTCTGGGACACATCGCTGGTCGATCCCGACAACCGCCGTCCGGTCGATTTCAGGGCGCGCGAGATGGCGCTCGCGGAGGTTTCAAAAGAGCCGCGATGGGCTGACCTGATCGCACATGTCACCGACGGACGCATCAAGCTTGCATGGACCCATCATCTGCTGGCCTTGCGCAATCGTCATTCCGGTGTGTTCGATAATGGCAGCTATCTGCCGCTGGACGTCACCGGCCCGCATCGCGACCACGTCATCGCGTTCGCGCGCATCCATCGCAAGACGGCGGTGATCATCGCCACGATGCGCTGGTTTGCACCATTTACGGACGATGGACGCTCCTGGCTGAATGGGACTATTGAAGGCGCGATCACCATCGACGGACTTCACATCGATGGCGTATCCCGCACCGAATTGCCTCTCAGCGAATTGTTCGCGGAGCTTCCCGTCGTGACACGCGCAGCGACCGTCAAACGGGCATATAAAAAGGCCGCCCGGGATCATGGCCGGGCGGCCTAGCGGACGTTGTGCCGACTCAGTGGTCCGGTTCCCTTCCCCCGCGGACCGCGATTATTTGCAGACCTTCATCGAATTCAATCACTCCAAAGACCAATAGCGCGGCCTCTTCACAGCTTTTCGCCGGCACAGCCTCACTCTGCACCGCAGCATCCGCTTGCAGTTTCGAATATCGGGAATATCTCAATGTCGAATCAGGAGATCTGCAAAGTGTCCAAGCCGCTTGTCGTTTCAATTCCCCACAATCTCGGTCGCGAGGAAGCGATCCGCCGCATGAAAAATGGTCTGTCGAGCGCGCGCACGCAATACAGCCATCTGCTGACCGTGAATGAAGAGACGTGGAACGACAATCAGCTGGCCTTCCGCGTCACCGCGCTGGCGCAGGCCGTCAGCGGCACCATCGATGTCGCCGAGGATCATGTGAAGCTGGAAGTGATGCTGCCCTGGTTGCTGGCGAAGCTCGCAGATCGCGCGCAGGCGCTGATCGGCGACAAGGGCCGCCTGATGCTGGAAAAGAAATAACAACTTGAAGCCGGACAGCAAAAAGCCGGCCGCACAGATGCGGCCGGCTTTCCGTTTTCGTCATCTCACTGATAGGTCGACGCCAGATAGTCCACGATCTTCGGAATATCGTTCGCTTCAATCGGCGCACCATAGACCTTGATCATCTTGTTGACCTCGGCGGTCCAGAAATCCTTGCCGAATTTCGGACCGCGCGGCTGGGTCGAGATGTAATCGGCCGAGTGACAGCCGGAGCAGTTGGCCTGGACCACATCGAGATTCGGTCCCGGCTTGAACTGCGACTTTTCCGGCGGCAGCTTGTAGGTCACAGGCTTCGCCTGCAGACCGCCGACGGCCATTACAAGCCCCGCAGCCGCACCGATTGCGGCGAGACGGGTGGCAATCCTGAACATGCTCATGATGCCCTCCCTCAAGCCACTGTCACAGACGTGGTTTCGATGACGTTGCGCATGTAGCCCGCCGGATTCCACGATGCCGTCTCGGGCTGCACCTTGCCGCCATTGCTGGTGGCGCGCACTTTCAGATCATACGATCCGGACCCGAGCTTCACCGGCAAGGTCCATTCCCGGAAAGAATACTTGCCGAGATCCTTGCCGAGCTTCGCGGCCTTCCAGGTCTTGCCGCCATCGGTCGACACGTCGACCTGCTTGATGCCGGTGCCACCATCGAAGGCGAAGCCCTTCAGCGTCATTTTTCCGGACTTGAGCTTCTGACCATTCGTCACATTCGTGATGAAGGAGCGGACGGTGAAGCGATTGATCGGCACGGTCGCTTTCGGCGCGGTGCCGGGCTCGACGCAGGCGCACTCGTTATCCGGAATGCGATACGCCGTCTTCATCCAGAAATTATCGTACACCGTATCGATGACGGTGATCTGGTTGACATGCTTGACCCAATAGGTGCCGAAATAACCGGGCACCACGACGCGCAACGGGAAGCCGTTGAGCATCGGCAGGTCCGTGCCGTTCATCTGGTACGCGAGCATCACGTCGCCATTGGTGGCAACATCGAGATCGAGCGCCTTGGCGAAGTCCGGCGTCGTGTCCATCACCGGCCCATCGAGCGCATCGAACACGACCTGCTTCGCACCGGCCTGAACGCCGGCCTTCTCCAGCACGGCTTTCAGCGGCACGCCTTTCCACTTCGCGTTGCCGAGCGCGCCGTTGGCGAGCTGACCGCCTGCGACACGCGGATCGAAGAAGCCACGGCTGTTGCCCGAACACTGGTTGACCGCCACGATCTCCTTGGCGGGCATCTTCTTGATATCAGCGAGAGACAGTTTGAGCGGCTTGTTGACCTTGCCCTTGATTTCGACCGTGTAGGTCGCCGGGTCGATCTCGAGTGGAATGCCCGCGAGGTGATAGCGGACGAAGAACGCATCGTTCGGGGTGATAACGCCCTCGTTGAACACCGAGAACGGCATCTCGAGTTGCGGCGGGCGTTCGGTGAGGCCGATCATCGGCCGTTTTTGAGGGTATTTGACCAATGGCCGTTGGCCATTGCCGATCGGAAGATTGACGATTTCTTCCGCGAAACTGGTCAGCGTCGACGAACCCAGCAAGCTCGAGCTTGCCAGCAATGCGACGCCGCCCTGGAGCACAGAGCGTCGGTCGATCATTGTATTCCTCCCAAGGGACATGTTCCCTCGGGAGGAATTGAGACACGTGTTGTGGGACGATTCCACAACTATTTTGCGTAAGCCGTTCCACAAATCGGATTCTTCGTTACGACATTTGTCGTACAAGAACTCCGTCAGACTTTGCAGAAATCAGATCGCCTGCGTCACCAGCTTGGTGTTCAGGTAGGCTTCGACAGCCTCGATCCCGCCTTCGGAGCCATAACCGGAATCCTTGATCCCGCCGAACGGCAACTCCGGCAAAGCGATGCCATGATGGTTGATGCTGACCATGCCGCTTTCGATGTCGCGGCCAAGGCCCGCCATCGTCTTCGCCGAGGTCGTATAGGCATAAGCCGCGAGCCCATATGGCAGGCGATTGGCTTCGGCGACCACCTCATCGTAATCGGAGAAGCGGTTGACCATGGCGACGGGACCAAACGGCTCCTCGGTCATCATCCGTGCCGAGAGCGGCACGTCGGTCAGCACCGTCGGCTTGAAGAAGTAGCCGCGATTGCCGATCCGTTCGCCACCGGTCGCAACGTTGGCACCGTGCGAGGTGGCATCCGCGACCATCGCTTCCATGGCCTCGATCCGCCGGTTATTGGCGAGCGGCCCCATCTGCACGCCCTTCTCCATCCCGTTGCCGACCTTGAGGCCTTCAGCCGCCTGCACAAAGCCATCGAGGAATTGATCGTAGACCTTCTCCTGCACGAGGAAGCGTGTCGGCGCGACGCAGACCTGACCAGCATTGCGGAATTTGTTGGCCGACAAAATCTTCACCGCCTGCGCGACGTCCGCATCGTTGAACACCAGCGCGGGCGCGTGCCCGCCCAATTCCATGGTCACGCGCTTCATGTGGTTGCCGGCCATAGCGGCCAGCTGCTTGCCGACGACGGTCGAGCCCGTGAACGAGATTTTCTTGATCACCGGATGCGGGATCAAATAAGAGGAGATTTCCGCCGGGATGCCGAACACGATGCCGACCACGCCGGCCGGAATTCCGGCGTCGGCGAACACGCCGATCAGCGCAGCGCAGCTTGCCGGCGTTTCTTCCGGTCCCTTGAGGATCACCGAACAGCCCGCCGCCAGCGCCGCCGACACTTTGCGGACGGCCTGATTGAGCGGGAAATTCCAGGGCGTGAACGCGGCCGCCGGGCCGACCGGCTCCTTCACCACCATCTGGGTCACGTTGGATGCCCGCGCGGGGACAATGCGACCGTAGGTGCGGCGCGCCTCTTCGGCGAACCATTCGATGGTGTCGGCAGCGCCTGCCGTCTCGATGCGGGATTCGGCCAGCGGCTTGCCCTGCTCAAGGGTCATCAGGGTGGCGATGGTCTCGGCGCGTTCGCGCAGCAGTTCGGCGGCGCGACGGATCAGCTTCGACCGCTCGAGCGCACCGACCTTGCGCCAGACTTCAAACCCGCGTTGCGCGGCAGCCAGCGCCTCATCGAGATCCGCCTGTCCGGCATGGGCCAGCGTGCCGATCGTCTCCTCCGTAGCCGGGTTCAACACGGGCAGGCGCGGCTTGCTGCCGTCGCGCCAGCGACCGTCGATGAAAAGCTGGGTGTCGGAATAGGAGGTCATCGGTAAAATCCTTGTGCGGGAAGGAGATGGAGCGTGCCGTAGCACGAAAAGGATGCAGGCGCATAAATTAAGGCAGTTCCCGCAACAAGCCACTCCTGAATCGGCAGACGGGCCATGCGCGACCTCTTTCCCAAAGGTCTTCAAACGCCTGACATCCTCTTACCGGTATCCTGACCTCCAGGGAGCCAGAACTCTGGCTGGACCCTTGTTCAAAGGAAAAGCATCATGTTGATGGTACCAATTAACCTCCCATTCTTTTAAAGCGGCTAGACTGCTGCAAGATCGGGTTCGCCTGAAACAGGCCACTCGAAGAAAGGCCTATACTTCCCGTTGCGCAGCGTCCCCGACGGGATGCGGGTGAGGCGCGTTTCCTAAGGATTCAATCTTGGTCGTCCTGGGTTATATCTACCGCTTCGCCTCGAACTTTGCGTTTCTGGCGCTGGCTTATCTCACCCTGAATTTTCTGAGTAAGTACAGCGAACGCTCGATCATCGCCTTTCTGATTCTGGTCTATTCCGCCATGCGGATCGTCTCGACGATCCGGCAGTTCATGTTTTTCCAGAAGATCGAGCGTCTCGAAAACGATGCCAAGGCGGGCAGTCCGGAAGGATCGACGCGCAGGCAGTCCGCGCGCGAAGTCGGCCGTCTGCGCCACGAAGGTGAACTCAAATCCTACATGGATCTGTTGTTCCTGACATTGATCGTCCTGCTCTGCGCATCGAAAATCCTGACGAACTGACAGGCTAACGATGCCGGCGACTTAGCTTGTGAGTGAGGCAGGCGCCCTGACACGTTCGCGATACAGGAAACGGATTTCCGCCTCTGCCGCCGTGCGCGATACGTCCGTACTGCCCGGCAGGAAGGACTGCTTCATCTTGTAAAGCGGATCGTCGTCGGGAGGCGGAAGATAGGCCTTGAGGGCAAAATAACCGGCCGCAACGATCAGCAAGCCGCCAACCACGCCACCCAACAATCCAAGCCAGAATGTACGATCGTCCATTGTCGTCCCCGCGACCGGGACGATAGTCAGCCGCCCACACGATGTAAACGCACGGGCGGACCGATATATTTTAGAAAATCATATCCTGTGTTATCCGCGACGGCTTCAACCCTGTTGCATCCGCGCGCGATCCGTGACTCGCCGGGTATTTCGAGACTTCAAAGCAAGCCGACGGATATTAACCTGGCACTTTGAAAAACGGCGCAGGAACAAGCAGCTTGTTTTCCACCTTTACGACCAGCGGGCGCATTTTTTTGGCATACGACTGCCACTCCGATGACGCCTGCAGTTGCTTGCGCCGTTCAAAACGGTCGTCCAGGCTCTCATAGCCCCACATGTGTACAATCTGGTTCAGCGGACCAAAGTCCGTGTAATAGTAGCCGACCATCTTCCCCAGTATTCGGACCTGGCAGGCCATTCCCTCCTCTTCGTAGAGTTTCAGGAAGGTCGATACCTGGCCTGCATGCAGGGTATAGATTCGCTCATCCACAAACATTGGGCGTCCCTAGTCCATTCTCTATTCGACCGTTTTCGGCACCACACTTGCGACAATGGATGCATCGAGTGCTTCGTAATCGTGCAGGCGAATGGTGGCGTAAAGCTCAGCGCGGGTCTGCATGTCGGGCACCATTGCCTTGGTCATGCCGTCACGCTTCAAGATCGCATACAGACGCTCTTGCGCCTTGTTGGCGACGCGCAACGAGGACACCGGCCAGATCACCATCTTGTAGCCCATCGCCTCGAACTCGGCGGCGGTGAAGAACGGCGTCCGTCCGAATTCGGTCATGTTGGCGAGCAACGGCACGCCCGGCATCCGCTTCGCGAATTCCGTGAACATCTCGCGCGAGTTCAGTGCCTCCGGGAAGATCGCATCCGCACCGGCTTCCATATAGAGCTTGGCGCGGGCCACCGCGCCGTCCATCCCCTCGCTCGCCGCCGCATCGGTGCGCGCGATCAAGTAGAGATGGCGGCGCGCCTTGGCGGCCGAGGCGACTTTCGCCGCCATGTCGCGCGCATCCGCGAGCTTCTTATCGTTGAGATGGCCACACTTCTTGGGCAGCAACTGGTCCTCGATATGGACCGCTCCTGCTCCGGCATCCTCGAACGTCCGCACCATATGCATGACGTTGAGCGCTTCGCCGTAACCGGTGTCGCCATCGACCAGCACCGGCAGACCGGAGGCCCGCGCCACCTGCTTCACGAAGAACGCCACTTCATCGACGGTGATCATGCCGAGGTCCGGCAGCCCCATCGATGCCGTCATTGCGGCCCCGGAGAGATAAAGAGCCTCGAAGCCCGCGTCCTTCGCCTGCAACGCGGCCTGGCCGTTATGAGAGCCCGGAATCCCCAGGATCTGCGGGCGATTCACCAATGTACGGAATCGCTCACCTGCGGGACGATCGGACAGTTCGGCACCAACGAGATAGGTCATGCTGTCTCCTTATGCCGCCTTGGTCTTGGCGGCTTTCTTGCCGCGCTGGCCGATCGGCACGAACTTCAGATTCTCCGGGCCGACGTAATTCGCCGACGGACGAATGATCTTGTTGTCGATGCGCTGCTCGATGACGTGCGCCGACCAGCCGGAGGTGCGTGCGATCACGAACAGCGGCGTGAACATCGCCGTCGGCACGCCCATCGCGTAATAAGATGCTGCGCTGAACCAGTCGAGATTGGCGAACATCTTCTTGGTCTCGTCCATCACCGCCTCGATGCGATCGGCGATCTCGAACATCCGCATGTCGCCGCGTTCGGCGCTGAGCGTGCGGGCGACCTCCTTGATGACTTTGTTGCGCGGATCGGCAACCGTATAGACCGGGTGGCCGAAACCAATCACCACTTCCTTGGCCTCGACGCGGCGGCGGATATCGGCTTCCGCCTCGTCGGCGTCCGCATAGCGCTGCTGGATTTCGAATGCGACTTCATTGGCGCCGCCGTGCTTGGGACCGCGCAGCGCGCCGATGCCGCCGGTGATCGCGGAATACATGTCCGACCCCGTGCCCGCGATGACGCGCGTGGTGAAGGTCGAGGCGTTGAACTCATGTTCGGCATAGAGAATGAGCGAGGTGTGCATCGCGCGCTCATGCGACGCCGATGGCTTCTTGCCGTGCAGGAGATGCAGGAAGTGCGCGCCGATGGAATCGTCGTCGGTCTCGACGTCGATCCGCTTGCCGTTGTGCGAGAAGTGGTACCAGTACAGCAGCATCGAACCCAGCGAGGCCATCAGGCGGTCGGCGATATCCTTCGCGCCAGCCTGATTGTGGTCATGCGCCTCCGGCAGCACGCAACCGAGCATGGAGACACCCGTGCGCATCACGTCCATCGGATGCGCCGCAGCCGGAATTTGCTCCAGCGTGGCCTTCACCGTCGCAGGCAGACCACGCATCGCCTTCAGCTTGGCCTTGTAGGAGGCAAGCTCGGCCACCGTCGGCAGCGCGCCGTGAACCAGAAGATAGGCGATTTCCTCGAACTCGCAGGTCTCAGCCACATCCAGAATGTCGTAGCCGCGATAATGCAGGTCGTTGCCGGTGCGGCCGACGGTGCACAACGCGGTGTTGCCGGCCTGTACGCCGGACAGTGCTACGGATTTCTTCGGCTTCGGTGCGGAGTTCGTTTCCATCGCAGTTCCTTCCCTGTCTTGCGTCGTCCGCTTCAGGCCATCATGCGGCCCGAAGCGCCGTTATTTTGAGACTGCCCTTGCGGGCGAATGCTGGCGCGTTACTTCGCGCGCCAGTCGAAAATGCCGTGATGCGACGGCGTGCCGAGCCGCGCGGCATCGACCGTGAACGACAGTTGCGCAAGATCCGTCAGCGACGGCAACTGTTCGACGGCGGCGATGAAGCGATCCTGTTCCTTGGCGGAAATGATGCCTTCGGACAGCGTGCGGAACTTCTTCACATAGTCAGGCCGCGTGAACGGGCGCGCGCCAAGCGGGTTGGCATCCGCAATAGCCAGCTCGTCCTCGATCACCTTGCCGTCGTTCAGCGTGACGACGACCTTGCCGCCGAACGCCTTCTCCTTCGGATCCTGGCTGTGATAGCGCCGGGTCCACTCCTTGTCCTCGACGGTCGTGATCTTGTGCCACAGCGCCACGGTGTCCTTGCGCTGCGCGCGCTCGGGCGCGTAGGAGCGCTCGTGATGCCAGCCGCCGTCCTCGAGCGCGACGGCGAAGATGTACATGATGGAGTGATCGAGCGTCTCGCGGCTCGCATGCGGGTCCATCTTCTGCGGATCGTTCGCGCCGGTACCGATCACATAATGCGTGTGATGGCTGGTGTGGATGACGATGCTCTTGACCTTCGACAGGTCGCCGATCTTTGGGCCCATGCGGCGGGCGAGATCGATCAGCGCCTGGCTCTGATATTCGGCCGAGTGCTCCTTGGTGTAGGTGTCGAGAATGGCGCGCTTGGCCTCGCCCTTTTCCGGCAACGGCACGATATATTCCGCCTTCGGGCCCGACAGCAGCCACGCGATGAAGCCGTCCTCGCCTTCCCACGCAGGCGACGGCGCGCCCTCGCCGCGCATCACGCGGTCCACGGCCTCGATCGCCATCTTGCCCGCGAACGCCGGCGCATAGGCCTTCCAGCTCGAAATCTCGCCCTTGCGCGATTGCCGCGTGGTGGTGGTGACATGCAGCGCCTGCTGCACAGCCTGATAGATCGTCTCGGTCGGCAGCTTCAACAGCGTGCCGATACCGGCCGCAGCCGACGGGCCGAGATGGGCGATGTGGTCGATCTTGTGCTCGTGCAGGCAGATGCCCTTCACGAGGTCGACCTGAATTTCATAGCCGGTGGCAAGGCCACGGATGAGATCGGCGCCCGACAGGCCGACATGCTGCGCGACCGCGAGGATCGGCGGAATGTTGTCGCCGGGATGCGAATAGTCGGCCGCAAGGAAGGTGTCGTGGAAATCGAGTTCGCGCACCGCGACGCCGTTCGCCCATGCCGCCCATTCCGGCGACACGCGCTTGTCGGTCGCAAGACCGAAGATCGTGGCGCCCGGCGCGAACGGATGCGCCTGCGCCTGCTCGCGCGCACTCACCACCGGACGCCGCGCCAGCGAGGCAGCCGCAACGGAGGCATTGTCGATGATGCGGTTGCCAATCATCTCGACGACGGCGGGCTCGACCGCGACCGGATCGGCAGCGACTTCAGCGATCTTCCAAGCCAACTGGTCGGCGCGCTGGAGATGTTCGGCGGACTTGTAAGTACGGACGGAGTGCTGCTTCACGTGTCGCTATCCTTGGCTGTGTTATTATGATTCGTCGGGCTCGATCCTGACTGGACGTCCCTGCTCATTGACCGCGACCATCTCGAACTGCCCGCGCATCGCCGTGCGATGCTCCTTGCTGGCGAGATTTTCGCGATTGATTTCGACGGCAACCGTCATCGAGCTGGTGCCCGCGCGCACGACGTGGGCCACGATCTCGATCAGTTCGCCAACCTTGACCGGCTGGAGAAAGTCGACTTTCTCGGCCGTTGCCATCACCACGTTGCGACCGGCGCGCCGGGCACCCGCGATATAGGCGGCCTTCGCCATCAGGCTCAGCGCATTGCCTGCGAACAACGTGCCGTAATGGTTGGAATGCTCGGGAAATACCACTTCAAGCAGACGGGTCTCGCCCGAGGCGGACGCGTCGGCTGGCGGCTGCGGATGCTGGTTGGAACCCCGGCTGCTCATGGTGCGGGGACACTAGCCACACCTGCCGCGATTTGGAAACGACGAAGAAAGTCTAGGCCGGGCCTGCCCGTGCCCAATCCGCCTGTATTTTCAACAAAACGCGCGAGGTCCCCGACTTTTTCAGCACACCTATGCCGGACCGTGACACGAGAATTTCTCTGATCTCGATGGTTTGCCGCCTCGCGTTTCAGATCACGGGACATCCAGACATTATAAAGGGCCGGAGGATCGTTCCACCGGCCCTGAATTTTTGCAGACCGGCGGTCGATCCATACCGTCTGTCAGGCCATCGTTTTCAGATGCTCGGGGTCGGCAGCTTGTTCGCGAGGTGTCGGGCCATATCGAGCAAAGCCCCGGTGAGAGGGCTCATGGGGTCTCTGTGGACCGTCACAAGACCGATCGAATGAGTGTTCTCGGGCTCGACAATCGGGATCGCCCTCACCCGGTCTGTCAGACCCAGCGTCTCCGCCAGAAGCGCAGGCATGATGGTCGCCCAGCGCCCTGAGCGGACATGGGCGTAGAGGACGATCATCGAGTTGGATTCGAGGGTGGTGGACACCGTCACGCCCGCCTTGAACAGCATCTGGTCGATGATCCGGCGGTTCTGCATGTCCGGCGTCAGCAGACACAGCGGAATCTTGCCGACCTCCGCCCAGGTCACCGTCTCGCGGTCACCCAACTCGCTGTCCGGCGAAGTCAGCAGCCGATACTGCTCCAGATAGAGAGGCTCGCGGTCGAGCTTTCCGAGCGGCTCGTTGTCGAGATAGGTCAGCCCGGCGTCGATCTCCAGATTTTCCAGCATCCGTAGGATGTCGATCGACGTGCGCGACAGGATGGTGAATTTGACGCCGGGGTGGCGCGCTCGGAACGGCGTGGTCAGCGCCGCCGTCATCGCCAGCGCCGTCGGAATCGCCGCCAGCCGCACATGGCCGCTCAGGCCATGTTTGACGGTCTCGATATCCTCGCGCATCGCGCGCGCGTCGCCGACAATCCGGCGCGCCCACGCCAGCACCCGCTCGCCCTCCGGCGTGAACCCCTGGAAACGCGAGCCGCGGTTGACGAGCAGTGTGCCGAAGGAATCCTCGAGCTGCTTGATCGCCGCCGACAGGGTCGGCTGGCTGACATTGCTGATTTCCGCGGCCCGGCCAAAGTGCCGTTCGCCCGCAAGCGCAATCAAAAATTCGAGCTTGTCGATCATCCCGCTGCCCGCCCCGCTCCCTATCAGTCTTAAAAGCACTGATATGTTTGAGAAATCAGCGATGACCGGCCGATACCGCGCCGCTCGATCACTTTTTCAAATTATGCGATTTGGAGCGGCATAGCCTCAATATGAATTGTAGAACCTAAACTCGCAGGAACCGCACGGGATTTGCGGATACCCCTGACGACACGACTTTGACGGAATGCCCCAGCCATGAACGCCACGATCAAGGAACTCGGCCCGTCCCGCTTTCTCGATGGCTTTCGCGACATCGACGCCGACCTCGGCGAGGGATTAACGATTCACGCCTCTATCGCCGGAAGCGGTCCTCCCTTGTTGCTGCTCCATGGTCATCCGCACACGCACATCACCTGGCGGAAGATCGCGCCATGGCTCGCACACCGCTTCAGCGTCGTCGCCGCCGATCTTCGCGGCTATGGCGACAGCAGCAAACCCGAGAGCAGCGCAAGCCATCTCGCATATTCGAAACGCGTGATGGCTCAGGACCAGATCGACCTGATGCGGGCGCTGGGACATTCGCAGTTCTCCGTCGCGGGCCACGACCGCGGCGGACGTGTTGCCCACCGGATGGCACTCGACCATCCCGACGCGGTGACTCGCATCGCCGTGATGGACATCGCTCCGACCGCCACGATGTACGCGCTGACCAACATGGAATTCGCCAGACGATATTTCTGGTGGTTCTTCCTGATCCAGCCCGAGCCGTTGCCGGAGCGGTTGATCGCAGCCGATCCGGAATATTTTCTGCGAACCCATCTCGAGGGACAAACCAAGCTGCCGGGAGCGACGGAGCCGGAGGCCTTTGACGAATATCTGCGGTGCTACAGCGATCCGGCGTCGCGCCATGCCATCTGCGAGGATTATCGCGCCGCCGCGACCATCGACCTGCAACACGACGCGGCCGATGCGGACAAACGCATTACTGCGCCGCTGCTCGCGCTCTGGGGCGGACGCGGAACCGTCGGCGCACTTTATGATGTGCTTGCGACGTGGCGCGACAAGGCGCTCCATGTCGAGGGTCAGGCGCTCGATTGCGGTCACACCTTGCAGGAAGAACTGCCCGGCGAAACCTTCGCCGAACTCGAACGCTTCTTCTCGGCTTAAACCGCGATCGCAATATAGACCGACACCGTGACGATCGACAGGATCGTCGAGACTAGAATCGTCGTGGAGGTGATGCCGGCTTCCCGCCGGTAAAGCTCCGCGAGCATGAAGGGACCGGTCCCGGTCGGCAATGCCGCCAGCAGCACCGCCGCATGCGTGAGAAATGGCGACAGCTTGAATACCTGCGTCGCAAGCACCCAAGCAATCACCGGGTGAACCAGCAGCTTGAGAAAGACGAACAGCATCGCCGCGCGCGCATCGGCACCCGCTCCCTCGCGCTTTTCCGCAAGAAACAGGCCGAGCGTCACCAGCGCGCAAGGCGCGGCCGTTCCACCCAGCAGCTTGACGAAATGATCGACCGGGACCGGAATGTTCACGCCTGTGACTGGAATGAGCGCCCCGAGCACCGGCGCCACCAGCAGCGGATTCCGAACCAGCGAACCGCCGACCTTCAACGCCACCAGATGCGGTTTGCCTTCCGGCTGCAGCCCGATCTCGATCAAAACAATCGCGACGGCAAACACCACGCAGACGGTGATGATGCAGGCGATGGTGGTCGGCGCCATCGCCTCTTGCCCAAGCACGAGCAGCGCCAGCGGAAATCCCATGAAGCCCGTATTGGCATAGCCTGCGTTGAGACCATCGATGGCCGCATCGGCCAAATGGCGCTTGCGATAACGCAGCAGCACCGCCAGCGCGAAGACGATCAGACTGCTCAACCCGAATACGCCGATGAAACCGGGCTTCCAGATATCGCTCCAGCCCGCATGCGCGATGACATCGAACAGCAGTGCGGGCAGCGCGAGGTAAACCACGAAGCGGTTCAGCTCCGAGGTCGATTGCGGACCCAGCACGCCGAGGCGGCGCACCAGCCACCCCGTGAAGATCAGCGCAAAGACAGGAAAGACGACGACAAGTGCGGATAGCATGCTCGACCAGTCAACAGCACCGCACCCAAATCAGCGGCGGGGGATAAGACCATATTTCCCGCGCCTTTCAACACGCTTGCCCGCCCTCCCCATAAGACTTTCGTGAACCAGAAGCCTTTGTTCGCGTAAGTCTTCACGCAGCTATGCAGATGAACCGTTGGCACCTTCCGTACCTGCATAGGAAACCTTCGTCCGCGTTGTTGAAAGCCGCACGATATGCTTGAGCTAATCCCTGATGGACAAATCCACTCCCAGCTCAACCGATGATACCGCCCCGGCCATGACACCTGAGATGACATGGACCGAGCGCGGCACAAGTACCTATCGCCGGACCTCGATAGCGCTGTTCCTAGCGGGCTTCGTGACCTTCACGCTCGTCTATGACGTGCAACCGCTGCTGCCGGAATTCGCAACCGACTTCCATGTCAGCGCCGCCACCAGCTCGCTGGCACTGTCGGTCACGACCGCTGCGCTCGCCATCGCCATTCTATGCGCGGGCGCGGGTTCCGAGATGTTCGGCCGACGCGGCCTGATGTTCGCCTCAATGTGCCTCGCGTCGCTGCTGAACATCGCTCAGGCTTTCGTGCCGGACTGGCACAGCCTGCTGGTGCTTCGTGCGCTGGAAGGAATCGTTCTTGGAGGCGTCCCTGCGGTGGCGATGGCCTACCTCGCCGAGGAGATCCATCCCAAGGGCCTCGGGCTGACGATGGGACTTTATGTCGGCGGCACCGCGTTCGGCGGCATGGCGGGGCGCGTGCTCAGCGGCATCATCGCAGAATATGCATCGTGGCGCTGGGCGGTCGGCATCATCGGCGTCATCGATCTTCTGATGACCTTCGCCTTCATCATGCTACTGCCACCGTCGCGCAATTTCGAGCGTCAGTTGAAATTCGACGCTGGTTATCATCTGCAGGCCTGGGCCGGCCATCTGCGGCACTCCGGCCTGCCGTATGTATTTATGATCGGTGGCCTCTCCATGGGGGCCTTTGTCACGATTTACAACTACGCCTCGTTCCGGCTGGTCGGCGCTCCCTATGAGTTGAACCAGACACAACTCGGCGCGATTTTCGCAGTGTATCTGTTCGGCATCGTCGCATCATCGACCGCGGGTGCAATGGTCGATCGCGTGGGGCGCGGCCCTGTCCTCATCACCGGCCTCGCCATCATGCTCTCCGGGATCGCAGCCACTCTCCTGCATCCCCTGTTCTGGGTGATTGCCGGCATCGCGCTCGTCACCATCGGATTTTTCGTGTCCCACTCCGTCGCGAGCGGCTGGGTCGGCCGGATGGCGGCCAACACCAAGGGGCACGCTGCATCGCTGTATCTTCTTGCGTACTATACGGGCTCAAGCATTGCTGGATGGGTCGGTGGATGGTTCTGGGCTGTCGAGGGCTGGCTTGCCGTCGCGGCTTTTACAGGACTACTGATCGCGGGTGCACTCGCCGCGGCCATCCATCTGGCACGGGCTCATCCCGGTTAGCATCACTGACGCAACCTGATGACGCTTTCAGGTTTCGCACCAGGCGCCGTCCAGTTTTCGCCGGAGGGCGCGAGGCTGATGTCTTCCGAATATAGCAGCACGCGGTTGCGGCCCGAGCGTTTCGCATCGTAGAGAGCCGTGTCGGCCTGCCGCAACAAAGCGATGATGTCCGCATCGTTGTCACCGCCGGCGATGCCCGCACTCACCGTGACTGCGAAATTTCCGGACGATGAGATGAACTGCTGAGCTGCGAAGTTCTGGCGGATACGCTCGGCAATCTGAGCCGCATCATCGGTCGTCGTATCGGGCAATATGATCACAAATTCCTCGCCGCCGAGACGCGCGGCCAGATCTCCATCCCGAACATTTGCGGCAAGCAGGCTCGCGAAGGTCTGCAACACGGTGTCGCCGACCTGATGGCCATGACGGTCGTTGACCTGTTTGAAATGGTCGATATCGAAGACCACAACAGCCACAGATCCGCGCAGGCGCAAGGAGCGCTCAAACAACGCGCGGCGGTTGAACAATCCGGTCAGCGCATCCGTTTCGGCCTCGCGTTGATGATACCGGGCGATGCGGACCTGATTGAGCGCCAGCGACAACGCCCCCAGCCCGCCGATACTGGTGATCGACATCACGAGATTGATGTTCTCCGCCCAGCCGGATGGCGCGCGATGCATCACCCATTCGCCATGGTTCAGCAGAACCACCGCGCACAGCACGAAGGACAGGCCCGTCAGAGCATAAAGCACGGACAGCAGGAGGATCAGCAGCGGCGCTTCTGCCCGCCAGCGCCAGTACTCCCATGCCGTGACCAGCATCATCGCGGCTGCACACACGTTCAGCACGATATACGAGATGCCGTCATACCCATGAAGCATCGGAGCCGACATAAGCGCGATCGATACGCCCGCGGCGACGGCTACCATGCGCACGGGCAGTTTGCCCGTCTGGAATTGATAGGCGGATCCCATGAACAACGCCAATCCGACCAGCAACGCCGAGAATGCAATCACGCCGATGTTCGGCGAAAATTCCAGGACGAAATTCCGGTAGAAAAACAGGCTGACGGCCAGGCAGGAAACGCCGATCCCCCATGTCATCAATTCGCGATCGGCCCGCGACACCAGCCAACTCACGAAAAACGTAAAGGCCAGCCCGGCGCTGCAAAAGCTCAGTGCAACAAGAAGGGAATTGTAATCGAGCACAACCGTTCCACGTCCAGAGAAGCTCCTGCTACAGACATGACGGTTTGCGATTAAGAGAACACTTAATGCAGTGCAACATCCGCAAGCAGGCCTAACGGAAGCTGAATCCGACCATTAAAACGATAACCAGTATGTTTCAGCGTGGGCTGTTCGCTGACATTGCGGCTTATACCCCCTTCGCGCCGCGCGCCGGCCTTCGTCGTTCATGAAACCACGGGCGGTATTTGGTCATTTTGACGCGCTGCGCTTCCGGTGCATGCCGCTTGCAGGTCGAGGCCTCGTCGCTGTTCGGTGCCGCACCCCACCGCAATTCGACACAATCGTTCAGATTGTAGGCCATCTCCAGTTCGGGAGCGCGATCGACGACTTGCTTCACCGTCAACGTCCACGGCGAGCCATCGCTGCGCGTGTAGGTAAATTTGCGCGATGCGAGTTCGGACGCCAGCGCGCCTTGCAATTCGGCCTTCACCTCGGCAACGCTCTTTCCTGCCGGCATCGCATACCGCTCAGGTCGCCGCGCGACCTGATCCGGAAAACCGCGCACCACGTCGATGGCGATCAGCATCCGCAGATCGCGCGACGGCGTAGCGAAATCCTCCCATGCACCGGATGTCTCGAAAATCGATGCACCGTCCGGCATCGCCCCGACACCGCGACCGCTGTCGAGATACTTGCGGCCGTTCTCCACGGATGTCACACGCGCCTGCGCCTGTTCGTCGAGTGCCGTGATCGCTTCCTTCATCGCCCGCATGGGATCGAGCGGCGCGGGCGACATCACATCGTCCATGCGGTCGTAGAACGCATCGACCGACAGCTTCGACGGCTCGGACGAATAATTGCCGTATTGAGGATTGCTCGCGATCTCGCTGTTCTTCAGCCGCCGCAGCATGCCGTTACGCTCGCGCACGATCGGCCGGAATCGCTTGAAGCCGGGGCCCGCGGTGCGATCCTGCGCGAACAGGAAATTACCTCGCCAGAACCGCTTGATCGCAACGGTGCCGTCCGGCTGGGCATCGGCGGCAAGAAGGACGCCCGCTGCGTCCCTGGTCTGAGCGATGCGCTTGGTCAGCATCAGGATATGTCCGAACGGATCGGCGTAGATCGTGCCCGGACGCAACGCATCCTGCGTCAGCGGCACCGGATAATAATCGGTGTTGTCGTCGGTCGCCGCCGTGCGGCTCGAACCCGAATGCACGGCATCGCCGATCACCGTGATGTATTTCCCGAACGATGATGCAAGGCCCAGCCGTTTCGGCGGTTCTGCAGCAGGCACATCTGCTGCCGACTCACCGGCCGTAGCCTGCTGGCCGGACTGCGGCTGCTTGGCCGCTTCGAGGGTCTGGATATTGAACCATTGCGGACAGGTCGGCGCCTTGGTCGCGGTGCCGCGCGAGCAGCGCGAATAGCCGAACGGCAATCCCAGCTTGAAGGCGAAATAGGCGCGCAGAAAATACGGCATGTCTGCGCAATCGGGATGGAAGATCATCCCCATCTCGTCCTCGCCGAGGTCGAGATAATTGAACAGCATGTTGCGCGAACGGTCGCGCAGCACCTCATGCAGAGCCTTCCATGACGGCGGCGAATCCAGCGGCGCATCGAACAGCTTTTCGATCCAGGCCGAATACAGGTTTTCCGTTCCGCGATTCCACGTGTCGTGGATCGGCCAGATGCTGCCTGCCGTGGCGCTCGGCCGCGGCGGCCGCTCGGCACGCACCGTGATCTCGCGTGTCACCGTCTCGCACCCGGGCACGGCATGATCTCGGACAAGCCGCGCGTGCCACGTTCCAGCAACCGGCGCCGCAACCTCCGCGATCCAGAAATAAGGCGGGCCGCCCTGTTGCTGCCCGGATTTAGCCGCGACGCTTCCGTCCGGCGCGATCAGCGTAAGCTCGCCCCTGGACTGCTTTTCGGCTGCGAACATCACGCGCAGCGGCATGCCCTTCCACGGGGTGGCGGGCGCCGCCAGCACCGCGAGGCTCGTGCCCTCGGCACATGCGCCCGGCGCCTGAGCCCTCGCCGACCTCAGCGAGACAGGAGAGACGAAAGAAACACACGCGATCAGCAGAAACGCGATCGTTGTGGCAGCCATCCGGCGATGCGGAAACATCGAGCCTCCCTGCATGCTGTCAGCACGGTAGCCGGATATTGCGAAAAGCCGGATGGCAAATCCACCCTTAATGTTTAGCGGAACACTATATTCACCGCCGCGGAAGGAACTGGATCTCCCGCGGCTTGAGCCCGATTGGCTTTCCGGTCAACGCAGCCGACCGGGCAACGAACCTGCTCTAGTTGGGCCGCCACTTCAGCAAACGGTTCTCGATCACCGTCACCACCGCATCCAGAACCAGCGCCGAGATGGTCAGGATCGCGATTCCCGCAAACACGGTGTTGACGTCGAACACACCCTCAGCCTGCAGGATCAGGTAGCCGACGCCAGCCGACGAGCCGAGATACTCGCCAACCACCGCACCGACGAACGCCATGCCGACCGAAGTGTGCAGACTGGAAAACACCCAGCTCGTCGCCGAGGGCAAATAGACCGTCCTCAGAAGTTGCTTGCGCGTCGCACCCAGCATCCGCGCATTGGCCAGCACCACCGGGCTCACTTCCTTGATGCCCTGATAGACGTTGAAGAACACGACGAAGAATACCAGCGTCACACCGAGCGCGACCTTCGACCAGATGCCGAGGCCGAACCACAGCGCGAAGATCGGGGCAAGGATGACGCGCGGCATCGCGTTCAACGCCTTGATGTAGGGATCGGACAGCGCCGACGCCGTCGGACTCAGCGCAAACCACAAGCCGCAGATCAGAGCGAGGACCGCGCCGATGACGAAGCCGAGCATGGTTTCGACGAGCGTGATGCCGAGATGATAGAAGATGTCGCCCGAGACGACCCAATCGATCATGGTGCGGAACACCGCAATCGGCTCGCCAAAGAAGAATTTCGGCATGATGCCAGTTTCAGTCAGCGCATACCACAGGCACAACAGGCCTACGAATAACAGAGCCTGAAGGACCCTGAGCATTCCGGGCGAGCGCGATGCCAACGGCACCGACGGCGCGGACTCGTTATCAGCGTTTGCTTTGAGCATAGCCCTTGAGAACCTCTTCTTTCATCACGTCCCAGATCTCGCGATGAAGATCGACGAACTGCTTGGTGTGACGGATCTCGGATACGTCGCGCGGACGCGGCAGATCAATGGCGAATTCCGCAATCGGATGCGTGCCGGGCCCCGCCGACAGAACCACGACGCGGTCCGACATTGAGATCGCTTCTTCCAGATCGTGGGTGATGAAAAGCACCGACTTCCGGTTGGCCGCCCATAGCGTGAGCAACTCGTTTTCCATCAGCACGCGCGTTTGCGCATCGAGCGCGGAGAACGGTTCGTCGAGCAGCACGATCTTGGGATCGAGAACCAGCATCTGGGCGAGCGAGACGCGCTTGCGCATGCCACCGGACAGCTGATGCGGGTAGCGATCCTCGAAACCTGCAAGACCCACCGTCTTCAGCCAGTTCATGGCGCGCTCGTGCGCCTCTTTTTTCGGAACGCCACGATATTCCAGACCGACCATGACGTTCTGCAGCGCCGAACGCCATGCCATCAGGGATTCGGCCTGAAACATGTAGCCGGCGTCTTTATTGATACCCTGCAGCGGAGATCCGAAAATCTCGATCGCACCGCCCGTCGGCCGCAGCAGACCGGCCGCAACGTTGAGCAGAGTCGATTTGCCGCAACCCGTCGGACCTACAACGGAGACGAACTCACCATCGAGGATATTGAGGGAAACATCCTTCACGGCTGTGTAGGGTTCGGCAGAACGCTTGCCTGCGTTGCCTGCGAAACAGCACGTCACGTTCCTGAACGTGACTGCCGAGGCGGCAGTCACCGCCTTGGCGCTGGTCATCGTTTTCATGTGTACGACACCCATTGTCATCCCGCCCGGATTCTAACGGAATCAATCAGTTTGTCTTGGCAGAAGCTGCCTTGACGAACTTGTTCGTAAATGTCTGATCCAGCTCGCCTTTGGCTGCCTCGATGTTCTTCACATACGGACCAAGGGCCGAGAAAGCCATCTGCGCGCTGTTGTCGGGGAATACGCCGTCGACCGAATAGGTCTCCCTCAGGTTCGCCAGGATCTTCTTGGTGACTTCCGGATCGGGCTGGGAGAATTGCTTGGGCATCACCGCGATGATCTGTTCCGGCGTCGCCTTGCTCATCCACTTCAGCGTCCGCACCATCGCATTGGTCAACGCCTGCGTGGTATTCGGATTTTTCTTGACGTAATCCTGATAGCTCACCAGCGCTGCGCAGGGATACGGGCCGCCGTAAACCTCGGTCGATCCTTTTTCGTGCCGCGCGTCGGCGATGATGACGATATCGCCGGACTGCTCCAGAATGCCCAGCACCGGATCGTTGTTGGCGATCGCGTCAAGCTGGCCGGAACGAACCGCGGCGACCGCCGTCGCTCCCAACCCGACGCTCACGGTCGGCACATCGTTCGCTTTCACGCCTTCCTTGGCAAGCCACAGCTTGAGAAACATGTCGCTGCCCGAGCCAGGGGACGAGATACCAACACGCAGGCCCTTCAGGTCTTGCGCGCTCTTGTAGGACGCGGCTTTCGCCTTGGTCACACCGACGGCGTAATCAGGCAAACGACCCTGCAGTACGAAAGCCTGCAACGCCACCTTCTTGGCGCGAAGCTGCACGACGTGATCGTAAGCACCGCTGATGACATCAACACTGCCACCGACCAGCGCCTCGAGCGCCTTGCCGCCCGAGCCGAGATCGACGACCTCGACATCAAGACCTTCCTGCTTGTAATAGCCGAGGCCTTCGGCCACCATCGTCGGCAGGAAGAAGAAGCCATTCTTGCTGCCCACGCCGATGCGCACATGCGTGGTTTCAAGATTCTTCACCGGCTCGGCAGTTGCCGTCTGCGATAGCGCTAAGCCGCCAGCGATGATCGTGGCGCAGGTCAGACCCAATTTCAGATAGTTCTTCATTGTCCGCTTCCTCACTATTTACGCCCGGTTTCTTCTTGTTGTGACGCGTACTTATTGAACTGATGTCCGCACTACGCTGCGGATGGCGTTTCTCCCACGTCGATGCCGGCCTCAGCGAGGGTCTGCTGAAGCAGCCTGGTGTCCAGCTTTGATGGCGAAACGTCGTTCTTCGCGGCGAGCGCCGCAGCAGCGCCCGCCACCTGGCCGGTGACGAGGCAGCAGTATTGCGCGCGCGACCACATATCGGCGTCGTGCGTGGCTGATAGCGCACGTCCCCCGATAGTCATGCCCTCGACATTGTTCGGTACCAACGCACCGAATGGAATCTCGAACCATGTGAGATGCGTGGTGCCGGTACGATAGACGGCATCGGTCGCGGAGCCTTCTCCACCATCGGCCTTGTGCCAATCGCGCCCCTCCGTCATGTGCCGCCAGATCCGCGCGACGCTATCGGGATAGGTCGACAGCGCCATCATGTCCTCCTGCTTGAGGAGATGAGGCCCGCGCACCCGGCACGTTTCGCGAACGCCGACGGTCGGCGACGAATCCAGTACGTAGGAGTTCTCGAAGCCCGGAATGCTCTTCCTGATAACCGCGAAGAGCTTGCGGTTCTGCGAACGCGCTTCCATGTCGGCGCGCGTCAGGTCCCACGCGCTCGTCCCGTCGACGTTGTAGACACGTGAATTGTTGACGGTCACGATACCGCGATCGACGCTGATGCCCTCAAAGCGAATGTAGTGAATTTCATCCGGCAGTTCGCCGTTGGCGCGCGCGCGATCGACGACATCGAAGAAACCGGACATCCGCACCAGCCCCTTGTCGAGGTCGAGGATGTGGAAGTTCGGATCGGCAGTGAAATTCTTCGGATTCTTGCGACAGAATTCGACTGCGCGCTTCACGTCGACGCCACCGAGACGGAACAGCACGCTCATCGGCCGCATCTTCTCGTCCTTTTCACGGCCCTTGACGAATTCAGCGCCGGATGCCGCTGCGATATCGGCGTCTCCCGTGCAATCAACCACGGTCTTGGCGAGGATGGCCTGACGGCCTGACTTGTTCTGCACGATGACGCCGCGAATGCGGTTACCATCCATGATCGGCTCGACGACCCAAGTGTAGGTGAGAATTTCGACGGACGCTTCGCGAAGCAGGTCTATCGCAACTTCCTTGAACGCCTCGGGATCAAACGGAAAGGTCGGTCCAGCAGTGACGCCGGCGCCGCGGTCGGTGAGCGTGCGGGCGATTTCCTTGGCAACGCCCGTCATCTTCGCAAACGGCACGTTCCAAGTATTCATGATGACTGCGGTCGCCGCACCGCCAAGGAAGGCATTACGCTCGATAACCATCGTCTTGACGCCGGTGCGCGCCGCGCCAAGCGCCGCGCCTATACCGGATACGCCGCCGCCGCAAATCAGCACATCGACTTCGCGCACGATCGGTGTGGTGCGTGCGGGCTCCATCACTTCATTGGATCCCGACTGCACCGCAACTGCTCCTTGCATTTTACTCTCCCTTAACAGCGGGGCCTGTGCCCTCTTGCTTGTTGAAACGCTATGCTCCCAACCGAAACGCCAGAAGCGTGCTTTCATATGAAGATCGGATGTGAAGGCGCGCGTTGCGCTCGGCCAGCTCGAAATCGCGAGCGACGATCGCATCGAGAATGGCGCGATGCTCGCCCGTCGATTCCTCGCGGCGGCCCTTGAGGTCGCGCAACTGGCTGACGCGCGTCATGCTGATCTGGGCCTTGAGCGAATCCAGAAGCTTGGTGAGCCGCTTGTTGCGGCCTACTTCGACGATACGGATGTGAAATTGATCGCCGAGCTGGACCAGTTCTTCCCAATCCGAGGTCTCGGTATAGGCGGCGTGAATGCCCTCAAGCTCGTCGAGTTCTTCCTGTGTCGCGTTCTTCGCGGCGCAGGCTGTCGCGAAGCCTTCCAGACTTTCGCGCAGCTCATAAAGCTCGCGCACATCCTGCAGCGACCAGCGCGGGATGAGGAAGCCGCGGCCCGGCATCGAATCGATAAAGCCCTCGCGCGCAAGCACTTGAAGCGCCTCGCGCACCGGCGTGCGGCTCATACCGAGCCGCTCGGCCAGATGCACTTCGTAAAGCGCCTCCCCCGGCAAATGTTTGCCGCTCAGGATCGCCTCGCGCATCTTTCGGTAGGCTTTTGTGGCCAAACCATTTGACTTTTGCATCGCGTCCCACTTTATGCATACTTTGTGTATACACACAGTCTACACAAACACAGCACGAGTCAAGCGGCAGCACCTAGGTGCGGCGATGTGCCAGGGAATGAAACAGAGAGGGTATGAGATGCGGCAGATCGAAGAACCGGCACGGCAAATTCCAGTTCTGATGAACGCGGATATCGTCGTCGTTGGCGGCGGCACGACTGGTCCGCTCGCGGCCATTGCGGCCGCCCGTCAAGGAAAGAGCGTCGTCCTGATCGAGCGCTTCGGCTCTCTCGGCGGCAACCTCACCTTGGGGTTGAATACCAAGCCTTCTGGATCCCTGCTCGGCGGCTTGCCGCTGGAGATATGGAATCTCGCCCGCTCGAGCGGCGCAGCCGGCGACGACTACATCGCCAAGACCAAGACCGGCGGCGTCAACATCGCCTCGCCGTGCGATCCCGAAATCATGAAGATGTTGTTGACACGGCTCTGCGCCGAAGCAGGCGTACAAATCCTGTTCGAAACACTCGTGTCTCGCCCCATTTTAGAAGGTAACACCATCGTCGGCGTCGTGGTCGAGAACAAGGCCGGCCGCTCCTTCATCGGCGCAAAGGTCGTGGTCGATTGCTCCGCCGACGGCGACGTGGCGGCAGCCGCGGGCGCGCCTTTCACGATGGGTTCGGGCGAAGACGGCCGCGATCTGAAGATGCAACCGGTCGGCATGTATTTCACCATGGCGGACGTCGACCTTGTCGCGCTCGCTCGCTGGGCTCGCACCACCGATGACGTTCCCGCACAGGCCATTCCTAATGCTGACGACAAGCTCGATTACGGATTGTGGCTCACCGGCTTCAACAAGACCGTGAAAGCTTACAAGGATAGAACCGGCATCGATCTGCCGCGCGAGAACATCACACTGAAAACCGCGAACGGCCTCATGTATGTCAACGCCACGCGTGTGCTCGATGTCGACGTGTTCTCGCCGGTCGAATTCAGCGCGGCCATCATCGATTGCTACCGTCAGATCGAGGAATACGCACGCTTCCTGATCGAATGCGTGCCGGGTTTCGAAAAGGCGCGAATCTCGCAGATATCTCCGGTTCTCGGCGTACGCGAAACCCGCCACATCCAGGGCGAATATACTCTCACCGCCGACGACGTACTGAAGGGTACGCCGTTCGATGACACCATTGCGGTCGACGTGTCGGCGTTCGACGTTCATGCGCCGAAAGGCGAGGACGTCGATTTCCAGGGCCTGAAGCCTTACGAAATTCCCTACCGCTGCATGGTGCCGATGGGGGTCGAGCAATTGCTGGTGGCGGGCCGCTGCATCTCGGCGGACCATGTCGCACACGGCCGTTCCCGCAACATGCCAGCGTGCATGGCAACGGGTCAGGCCGCCGGTTTTGCGGCCAGCATCGCCGTCAGTTCGAACACGACGGTACGCAATATTTCGATGGAGGGCCTGCAGGCCATATTGCGAAAAGCGGGAATGCCGCTGCATGCGAGCGATCTTCCACAGTGACGAGAAAGGGCGGCTCCTGCGAGCCGCCCTTTCTAAGTCGCGATTGATAACACTCAGTACGTATCGACCTCGGGAATCTTCTCCTCGGGGAAGGTCGGGTAGATGCCCCTCACCCGCCCCATCTGCTTGGCGAGCGCCAGCACCGCGTTGATGTGCGGCGTCGGCACTTCGGTCAAACGGCCCAGTTCCTGAACCGAGGTCAGCAGCGCATCGAGTTCGATCGGGCGATTCTTGTCGACATCCTGCAGCATCGAAGTGCGGTGAGCGCCGACACGCGCTGCGCCGTTGATACGGCGCTCGATGTCCACGCGGAAATGCACGCCGATGCGGCGTGCGATACGCTCGGCCTCTTCCATCATATTGCGGGAAAGTTCGCGCGTGCCGGGATCGGTCGCGACCACGTCGAGCGTCGCATGCGTCAGCGCCGAGATCGGATTGAAGCAGAGGTTGCCCCACAGCTTCAGCCAGATGTCGTTGCGAATTTCCGGCAAGATGGGCGCCTTCAGACCCGCGCTTTCGAACAATTGCGAGAGCTTTTGCGCACGTTCCGTAACGGTTCGCTTCGGCTCGCCGAGACCGAACTTGTCGCCGGAAATGTGATGGATCACGCCCGGCGCCTCGACTTCCGCCGCCGGATAGACCGTGCAGCCGATCACGCGCTCTGGGCCGATCGCATTCCACTGCCGCGAACCAGGATCGACGCTCTCGATGCGGCGGTCGGCATACTGGCCTTCGAAACCATGGAAATACCACCACGGCAGGCCGTTCTGCGCGGTAACGACCGCGGTGTTCGGACCCAGCAGCGGCTTCATCTGCTCGGCCACTTCCCAGGCCTGATGCGCCTTCAGCGCAACGATGACGTAATCCTGATGGCCAAGCTCCGCAGGATCGGCCGTGGCGGTCATCTTCGCCTGCTTTTCTTCGCCACCGATATGGAGTTTGAGGCCATTGTCCCGGATGGCCTTCAAATGAGCGCCGCGCGCAACCAGCGATACATCCGCGCCAGCGAGCTTCATCAAAACGCCAACATAGCCACCAATCGCTCCCGCGCCGTAGATACAAACCTTCATGGGAAATGCCTTGCTGTTGCGGACGACGCGACGTGCGCCTCCATCCAACAGCGTTTAGCCATTTGGCATTCCGTGCGCCACGAATGCGGTGTCGGGTGTCAAAGTTAGTAAAATTACAAATTGACTAACAAGACAGACAATCTGTGACTAACGAGACTCTGGGCTCTTGCGGGATCAAAAATGGTCGCTTCGGCAGATCACTTACCAAGCGCGCAGCTACACAACTTATTAAAATCACTTGGTAAATCATGAAGGCGGCCGGCAAGCCGCCCTCCATCTGAAACGCCTGCTCTATCAGTGCGAACGCTGTTTCGCACCGAACAACCACTCGATGCCGACCAGCCTGTCACAGATGAAGACCGCTCCGCATGCCAGCAGGACCAGCAGCGAGGCTGCTGCCGCGCCCAGCGAGTCCGCGTTCTGCTCGATGTAGCTGAACAGTTGAACCGGCAACGGTGTGGTGTGGGTGTCAGATAGGAACAGCGCGATGTTCACATCGTCCAGCGACACGATGAAACTGAACAGCAGGCCTGCCAGCACGGCGTGCCGGATCAGTGGAAACGTGACGTGCCAGAACACACGGATCGGGTTGGCACCCAGAATGGAGGCTGCCCGTTCCAGCCGCGGATCGATGCCGGTGAAACTCGCCAATACAAGGCGGATCACATAGGGACACGCGATCAGGAGCTGGCCGAGCGTCACGGTCATGACCGATGCCCTGATGCCGAGCGACTGATAGACCTGCATCAGCGACAAACCGATCAGCACTGTCGGCAGCATCAGCGGCGAGAGGAAGAACGTCTGCAGCGCGCCGGAGACCGTGCTGTTCACGGCACGCAGGCCAAGCGCTGCAGCAACGCCGAGCGCTGTCGACAAGATGGACACCGCCGCGCCGATCTTCAGCGTCAGCCACAGCGCTTCGCTCCAGGTTGGATCGGTCAGCACTTCTTTGTACCAGATCATGCTGAAGCCAGCTGGCGGAAACGACAAATAAGCCGCCGAGTTGATCGATGCCGCAACCACGATTGCGATCGGCAGGATCATAAGGAACGATATGAACGCGACGTAAGCCGTCAGGATACGGTTCATCATCGCACGACCTTCCTTTTGCTCGCTCCGTCACGAAACGCGAACGTGTAGATCGCGGTGACGAGCGCCGTAGCGACCAGCAGGATGAGCGCAACCGCCGATGCAAAGGGCCAATTGAGAACCAGCAGGCCCTCTTTGTAGACCAGATAAGGCATCACCGGCACCGCCGCGCCACCAACAAGTGCGGGCGTCACGAAGCCGCTCGCGGCAAGGCAGAACACGATGACCGAACCTGCAGAGATACCCGGCAAAGTCAGCGGCAGGGTTACTCGCATGAACACGCTGAATCCGTTGGCACCGAGAATTTGGGCAGCGCGCGCCAGCGACGGGTCGATCTGTTGCAACGACCCAACGAGCGCGATCACCATGAACGGCAGAAAGACGTGCGTTAGCGCAATGATTACGCCTGCCTCGCTGTATAGAAGATGTCCTATCGGCAAGCCGATGGCTTTCGTGAAGGAACTCAGCAGACCGTTGGGACCCAGAATGATGATCCAACCATAAGAACGTACTACCGCGCTCACGAACATCGGCGCGATAACAAGAAACACCACCAGCGATCGACCCTTGCGCCAGTCCTGCGAAAGATAGACCGCGATCGGATAGCCGATGATGAGCGTCATCAGGGTTGTGATCGCGCTGATGCGAAGCGAGCGCCACAGTACGGATCGATAGAACTCATCCGCGAAAAATTGGGTGTAGGCTTGAAGCGAGAGTTTTCCCGCCGGCGTGAAACTTCCCCATGTCGAGGTGATGAGGGGCCAGACAAAGAGCACCGCATAGAACAAAATCGCGGGCGCCAGCAAAAGACCGGCATGCAGCCTGACCGGCGTTCGTGTCGCCGATGGCAGCCCCCCTTTCTCGACAAGCGTGCTCATTGCAGCATGTCCTCGAGATTCTTGCCGCCGGGTACGGCATGGCCTTGGCCCGGCAACAGCCGCGTGTCGTCGGCAGGCCACGATACCGACAACTGGTCTCCTACCTTGCTCATGCAGCGCTTCACTGGAATGTCGGCAATCAATCGGGCGCCATTGGCCTCGATCTCCACCCGCCTCACCGGCCCGTGATAGCTGCTGGAAATCACCTCGCCCGTCACGCAGTTCTCGCCGGCCTCCTCGCCCTTGGCGATGTTCTCGGGCCGCACCGCCACCGTCACCTTCTCGCCCACCGTGCAGCTATCGACCTCGGCCCGCAATTTGCCGAATGCGGTCTCGATCACGGCGTGGCCCTGCTCGTGACCAACCACGACACCATCGAGAAAATTGGTGACGTCCATGAACCGCGCACTGAAGATCGTGCTGGGCCGCTCATAGAGCTCGTTCGGCGTCGAGCGCTGCTCAACCCTGCCCGATGCCAGCAGCACGATGCTATCGGCGGAGACCAGTGCCTCCTCCTGATCGTGCGTCACGACGACCGTCGTGATGTTGGCTGCCTTGAGGATTTGCCTCATTTCCTCGCGCATCCGCTTGCGGAGCAAGGCGTCAAGGTTCGATAACGGCTCATCAAGCAGAAGAACGGACGGACGCACCACCAGCGCCCGCGCGAGCGCGACACGTTGCTGCTGCCCACCCGAAAGCTCCTTTGGATAACGCTTGCCGAGATCGCCAAGTTGCACCAGTTCGAGCGCTTCCTGAACGCGCTTGCCGGCATCGCCGGATGATATGCCGCGCATCTTGAGGCCGAACGCAACGTTGCGTTCAACGCTCATGTGCGGAAACAGCGCATAGTTCTGGAACACCATCGACATATCGCGCTTGTGTGGGGCCACGTTGACGATATCGCGTCCGCCGACGATGACCGAACCTGCATCGGGGGTCAGAAACCCCGCGATGAGGTTCAGCAATGTCGTCTTACCGCACCCGGACGGACCGAGCAGTGCCACGATCTCGCCGGGTGCCGCCGTAAACGACACGTCGTCGAGCGCCGTGAAAGTCCCGTAGGACTTTCGTAAATGGCGGACGTCCAGATGCGCGTTCATTAGTGGCCTCCCACCATCGCGGTCCAGCGCGCCGTCAAGGCTTGCAGGTTCTGATTGACCGGACCGATATCGAGGTTGAGCAATGAGGTTACTTCCTTCTCGCCGTAGGGCACCTTTGCCGCCGCCTTGTCGTCGAGCTTGACGGTCTTGTTCACCGGACCGAGCAACAGGCTTTCAGCGATCATCTTCTGTGCCTCGGGGCTGATGGTGAAATCGATGAACTTCTGCGCGAGGTCGGGATGCGGCGCACCCTCGACGATGTCGAACTGCTGCGGATACAGAATGCCGCCTTCCTTGGGCAGCACCATCGCAACCGGCGCACCGGTGCCGGCGAAGTCGTGCACGCGCGCGCTGCCGTTGTAGCCGATCCACGCACTGCCCGTTCCGAACAGCGCGTCGACCTGCGCCGGCGGATCGATGAAGGCCAGCACGTTCGGCTTGAGCTCCTTCATCTTGTTCCAGGCCGGCTCGAGATTGGTGACCGAACCGCCGTTCAAATCGGCGATCTTGGCAAACAGCAGGTTCGCGTAACCGATCGGCATATTATAGAAGACGACGTGGCCCTTATATTTCGGGTCCCAGAAATCCATCCACGAAGTCGGCGGCGCCCAGCCCTTCTCCTTGAAGACCTGAGTGTTGTACTCGATACCGAGCGCCTGAATGCCCATCACGATGCCGATACCATCGCGATCCTTCGCGAAGTCATAGACCTGCGACAGGTTCGGCACCTTCGCCGGATCGAGCTTGGCGTAGAGCTTCTCGGCCTTGCCCTGATAATGCGTGGTGTCATTCGCCCAGATCACGTCGATCTGCGGGCTGTTCTTCTGTGCCTTCACCTTGGCGAGGATCTGGTTGGACGTGCCGGTAACGTAGACGACCTTGACACCGTACTTCTTCTCGAAAGCCGGAATCACGGTCGCCTGAAGCGATTTCTGCAGCGAGCCGCCGAAGCCGGCAAAGACCAGCTCTTTTTCTTCCGCAGCCTGGGCGGAGCTGCCGATGCCGGCGAGCACCGCAAGAAATCCTCCGGCAGCCAAAAGAACTCCGCAGGCTTTCCGAGCGTGACGTAGCGTTGCAACGATCTTCATAGTCATCCTCCCTGAAATATGCGGCCCGTTCTTTTCGCAGGCTTCGCCGATTGATTTATTGCAAACCGAATTCCACTCTTCTGATGTTATCGGGGTCGATCTCGCGAATGATCGCAAGTTCCTCGGCGGTCGGCTCCGGCGTTACCGGCGCATCCTCCAGATTGGGAATGCGGAAGCCGGTCTTCTCCGCGAGCTCCGCACGCGTCACCCCGGGGTGAATGCTGTCGAGCACAAGCCGTCCGTCTTCTTTGCGGAAGATGCACAACGGCGTCACGATCCGGTCGAGGTTGCCGTCGGAGGTCGTGAACTGCACCTCCTCAACAAAGATTTTCGGCGAGTGCCCCGCGCGCCACAACACGGCGCGCTTCGACATGGGCAGGATCGCGGGGCCGCCACCGCCACCGGGAAAGCGCACCTTGGGCCTCTCGCGATCGCCGATGAAGCTGGAGTTCACCCGCCCCCTCGCATCGACCTGCGCCATCCCGAGGAAGGTCAGGTCGAACCCGCCACGACCGTTCATGCCGTAGATTTCCTGATTGTCGAAGATCGACGCCGAGCCGCGGCCGAGATCGGCCGTGCTGGTTGCAGCCATGATCTTGTTGACCGTCGGGTTAATACCACCACCGACACTGACGAAAGTGCAGTTCGGCGCGTTGTGACGCCGCGCCAGCGTTGCGGCCGCGAGCGGCAACGGCGAATTGACGCCAACGAATACGACTTCACCATCGTGGATCAGCCGGGCCATCGACACGGCCATCATATCGGCCGGGCTGTAAGACATGCTCATGCCGCCGCTCCCAACGCGCGGCGATCATGCGAGGCCGTCTCTTCGAGATATTTGCGGAAGCCTTCCGGCGTCCGGCTGAGCTCCAGATAGTGGCGCATCGCAGGCTCATCGATGTCGTAACGGTCGAACACCGCAGTCGGCCACGCACCGCCCGGCGCATGAACAACGGCTTCGACAAATAGCTCAGGGATGATTGTCATCTCCGGCTGCGCCACGAAATGCGAGGTGTCCACGATCTTCTCCGCGGTGAGGATCACGCGCTTTGCCGCGCGGCTCATCAGGCGATCCCACACGGGTGTGCCGTAGATGCGCGCGTTACCGCGAACATCCGCCTCGTGAACATGGAGAATGGCCCAGTCGGGTCGGATCGCCGGCACCACCAGCGTGTCGTTGCCCGTGAAAGGATCCTTCACGGTCGCGAACGGTGCAATGCTCGGCACGTCGCTGCCGGCGAAACCCGCGACCGCCTGAAACGGCAGGCCGAACGCGGCGGCCTGAAGGCTCGCCATTACCGCCGGACAGGCGTTCTCAATCACTTCCAGTTCGCCGCGCTCCGCCGCTTTGCGGAAGTTCGGCGCCATGCCGAACGGCTGTTCGAGCGTCACCATACCCGCGCGTACGCTGGCAAGGCATCCGCCCGCAGCGAGTACGTCAGCATCGAAACCGGGTGACGCCTTGACGAGATGCAGGCCCTTGACGCCCTGTCGCGCGAGTTCGCGCACCATGGCGGCCGGAATGCGTTGCGACAGCGTGCCCCCGATCGTGACGATCTGATCGTTGCCAACCAGCCGTGCGGCCTGTTCAAGCGTGGTCTGTTTCATGATGCCATCTCCTTCGCTTCAGGCTGAAAGAACTGCGCAAGGTTACGCCGAAGAATTTTCCCGGTGGCGTTGCGCGGCAGTTCATCGACGATTGCGATTTTGACCGGGACTTTGAAGTCCGCGAGATTCTCGCGGCAGTAAGCGATCAAGTCCTGTTCAGATGCCGATCCATTCGGGACGACGCAGGCAGCGACGACCTCGCCCCATATCCTGTCGGGAAGCCCGCCGACCGCGACATCACGCACCGACGGATGGCGGCAGAGCACTTCCTCGATCTCGAGCGGCGAGACATTTTCGCCACCACGGATGATGATTTCCTTTTTGCGACCGACAAGAAATACATATCCTTCGCTATCCATCCGGCCGAGATCGCCGGTGTGAAGCCAGCCGTCGATAATGGTTTTTCGTGTCGCTTCCTCGTCGCGGAAATAGCCGAGCATCATCGTTGGCGATCGGATGACCAGTTCGCCCACACTTTCCGGCGGCAGGATGTTGCCCTGCTCATCCATCACGGCAATTTCCTGTCCGGCAAGCGCCTGTCCGACAGACCCGACCTTGCGGCGACCGCCGGCAAAGAGCGGATTGAGCGTGCTCGTCGCTGTACACTCCGTCAGGCCCCAGCCCTCGATCAGAATGTCCTTGCCGAATCTGTTCTCAAAGCGGGTCGCGAGCTCGACCGTCAGCGGCGCGGAGCCTGTCTTTACGAAATCAAGCTTGATGCCGGCGTCGCGCGCTTCCGCCTCGCGCTCCAGAAGAATGGCAAGCACTGTGGGCGGCGCGCTGAAACTCGAGACCTTGTGGTCGGCCACCAGACGCCAGTGCTCGCGGGCACTGAACTTGCGGCACAGCACAATGGTGCCATGACCGATGAACGCGCTGATGTGACTCACGATCAGCGCATTGCAATGAAACAGCGGCATGAAGCACAGGGCGATATGATCTGGCCCCATGCGGAAACCCTGCGACAGCGCAAGACCATCGGCCCAGACATTCGCGTGGCTGAGCAGAACGCCTTTCGGCCGACCCGTGGTACCCGACGTATAGATCAACAGGATCGGCGTTTGCCCCGTGATGCCATCGACATGACGCGGTGTGCGCTTTTGCCGATACAGATCGAGCTCGGAGAAGACTTCCACCGGCAGCGTAACATCAGCATCCGCACCCAGCAGGATGATGCGAGGCTGATGCGTCAAGCCTGCAATGGCCTCCTGCGCCAGAGCGAGATATTCCGGCGTGGTGATGAGAACACGCGCCTGCGAATGATCCAGCACGAAGGTCACTTCATGCGCGGTCAGCCGGTTGTTGATCGGATTTGCGATCAGGCCGGTTTTGAACATTCCGAAATAGGCGGCCACCACCAGCGGTTCGTTCCCAATCAGCAGGCTGACGCGATCGCCCGGATCGAGCTGCAATTCGCCGAACAGATGCGCGAACTGGTTCGCGAGATCGTCCAGCTCGGCATAAGAGAGCGGCTTGCCCTCGAAAATGATCGCAGGCTTTGAATCTCTGGCATCCTGCAGAAGTTGATGGATCAGCATGCGCGACTGTCCCGAACACGGCGTTTTTCAAGAAAATGCTGGCCGAACTCACGCGACACAGCTTCGGAAGCCTCGATCACGGCAGGAGCGATCGCGACCGCATGCTTCACGGTGAAGCGATATTCCGGCCCTGAAACGCTGAGCGCCGCAATCACACGGCCCTGATGATCGCGGATCGGTGCGGCCACGCCGACGATCTCGCCGCGATACTCACCGTGATTGATGGCGTAACCGCGCTCGCGAACGAGATCGAGCTCGCGGCGCAGCTTCGCGGGCTTCACGATGGTTTTCTTGGTGAAGCTCTGCAGCTGTCCATCGCACACCCTGTCGATTTCGCTCTTGGGCTGAAACGCAAGCAGCGCCCGCCCGGTCGCGACGCAATAGGCCGGCGCGCGGCGGCCGACATGAATGTTGGCGCGCACCGGATTCGGACTATCGACACGGTCGAGATAGACCACCTCACCCGGCGTGCAATATTCGGCAAGCTGCGAGCTTTCCGAACTCAGTTCGACCAGACGCTCAAGATGACGGTGAGCGACTTTCGGCAGTTCGATCGATTCGGAAGCAACCAGCCCCAATTCCCACAGCCGATGACCGAGACGATAGCCCTGACGATCCGGCGTGCGCTCCACATAACGCCGCGCTTCAAGATTCGAGAGCACACCGTGAACGGCCGCCTTGCTCAATTCGAGCTTCGTCGCGATATCGCCGAGCGACAGTGGAACATGCGACGACGCCAGCAACTCGACAATGTCGAGCGACATGTTGAGCGAATGCAGGTGGCGACGGGGCCCGAGAGGTTCGATATTGTTGTTCACGAGCTGTGAATACCATTTCCTTAACGTGAACAGAGGCTAAGACTCATCATTTTGCGAGTCAATCGAAAGCCGCTCAGGGCGCCAAAAATGGCGTCCCAATTGCTGTGACGAGCTGAACTCGAAAATGCAGATCATAAAAAAATGCGAGAGTTCATCGAACTCTCGCATCTTCTTTCATCATGAACTTGATGGCGTCAGGCGCCACCCGGTTTATCTTCGCGCCTTAATGTCCGGCGCGATATTGCGCTATGCGCTCATGTAGACCAGGAGCGCTGACCGACCGAACCAGTTCGGCCATATCGCCGTCATCGTTCTGCGGCGCCGTCAGATGCGAAATCCGGTTGCGCGCCTGGAGACCCAGCGATCCGATCTGCGCGATCAGCTCATCCGCTTTTTGGCGCAAACCGTCGGTGCCGGTGAGATGCGTCAGCAGGCCGATATCGAAAGCCGCCGTTGCATCGAGCGTTGCATTGGTGAGCAGGATGTCCCGCGCGCGCTGCATACCAACCAATTGCGCCAGATGCCGCGTGCCGAGCGCCACGCCAAAACGGAAACCCGGAAAACGGAATTTGGAAGCCTCCGTTCCGATCCGGTAGGTGCAAGACGCAACGATATCGGCGCCCGCGCCCATCGCCGCACCATGAACCAGCGCGATGCTGACGAACGACGAACGGCGCAACCGCTGCAACAATTCCTCGATGCGGACAAAGCGCAACAGCAGATCGCCTGCCGTCATCTCCTCATAGCCGCCGAAATCAAATCCGCCGCAAAACGCTTTGCCGTTGGCGGACAGGATGAGTACGCGGCAGCCTTCCTCCTCCGCCTGCGTGACGCAGGAGAGAATTTCATCGACGATTTCCGCATTCAAGGCGTTCGCCTTGCCAGAACGGTCAAGCGTCAGAACCCGAACGCCGTCAGCGAGCGGAGAAAGGCTCACGAATTCTTTGCGTTCCTGGTCCATTCTGCAAATACCTCATCATTATGTGCGCCGAGTTGCGGCGGTGCCCGCTCAATGTCGAACGTAAAGCCGGATACATTGATCGGAAAACCGACCGTCTTCGTGGTGGCGCCGTTCGACAGTGTCATGTCGCGCACAAGCCCCATGTGTGCGATCTGCTCGTTGGACAGGATCTCGCGATAATCCAGCACGATAGCGCAGGGAATTCCCTCGGCATCGAGTGCCGCGATCCACTCCTCAGCATTCTTGGTCAGGAAGATCGGCTGCACGATTGCAGCCAACTCTCTCTGGTTGCGCGCGCGATCGGCTTGCGTCGTGAAGCGCGGGTCGTTCGCCAGATCCGGCTGCCCAACGACCGTGCAGAAGTCGCGCCAGAGTTTGTCGTTGCCTGCGGCCACGGTGAACGGACGATCCTTGGCATTGAAGCCTTGATAAGGCGCGTTGCGCGGATGCTCTGAGCCAAGCCGCTTCGGCGCCTTGCCGGTACCGAAAAATTCGCTGGTCTGCAGCGCGGCCATTCCGAGCAGGCTGCCGAGCATCGAACAATCGATGTAAGCGCCTTCGCCAGTTTCGCGCGCCTTCATTACCGCAGCAAGCGACGTGAACGCACCATAGAGGCCTGCGCCGAAATCGCCGATCGGCACGCCGCATTTCACTGGCGGCCCGGATTCCTCACCGGTGACGCTCATCACGCCGCTGATCGCCTGCACGGTGACGTCGAACGCGCCCTTCCCTGCGTAAGGACCGGTCTGGCCGTAGCCGGAGATCGAGCAATAGACCAGACGCGGATTGTGCTTGCGCAGATCCTCATAACCGAGGCCAAGACGTTTCGGCACGCCCGGCCGATAGTTCTCGATGAACAGATCGGCCTCGGCGACCAGCGCATGGAAACGCTTCATCTCCTCCGGATTTTTCACATCGATAGTGATGCTGCGCTTGTTGCGGTTGACGGAGGCAAAGTTGCCGCTCTCCACCGGACCATCAGCGCCCTGAATGGCAGGCGGCCAAGTGCGCATGCCGTCACCACCATCAGGTCGTTCCACCTTGACGACATCCGCACCGAGATCCGCAAACAAGCTACCTGCAAAGGGTCCCGCCGCGATCTGTGCGAATTCCAGAACCTTGATGCCGTTGAGAGGGCCTTTCATCATTCCATCCATATGTGTTGAAAACGAGTGGTCAGGCGGTCTTGCGATAGACAAGAGCCTCGCCGGGATAGCCAAGCGCCTTTGAGATCAAATCCGCCGTCTGAATGACGACAGGCGCCTGTTCGCGCATGAACGTCGATTTCATGCGACTTTCAGGACCCGAGATGCCGATAGCGGCCACCACCTGACGCGAGGCATCGCGGATCGGCGCGGCAAGGCCGCAGACGCCGTCACGCCATTCACCACGATTGATGGCGTAGCCAAGCTGGCGCACCCGCGCCATTTCACGCTTGAATTCCTCAGCATCGGTAATCGTCCGCGATGTCTGAGCTTTCAGCTTCCCGCTCACGCACGCGATCATGTCTTCGCTCTGGAATGCGAGCAGCGCCTTTCCCGTCGCGACACAATGAGCTGGAGCGCCCTTCCCAATCTGGCTGTAGGCACGCACTGGCTGAGCACTGTCGATCTTGTCGATATAGACGACAGCGTGCTCGACCAGCAGCGAGAGATGGACGGATTCTCCAGTACGATCCGCCAGCGGCTGCAAATAGGCGCTCGCGGCGCTTTTAACGTCGACTTGCGACAGGACGTGAGAGCCGAGTTCCCACACTCGCAGCGTAGCGCTGTATTTGCCCGTCTCGGAATTGTTCTGCGCGTATCCGGCATGCACCATCGTCTTCAGGAGCCGATGCGAATTGCTCTTGGTCAGACCGAGTTCGCGCGCAAGCTCGGTCACGCCGCGAGGCCTGTCCGACAACGATAATGCCTGAAGCATCCTCAGGCCCTTCAAAAACGTCGTATCCATGGTTGTTCCACATGTTGATATGGCGTGCTGAATTCTGGATTCGAACAGCGGGAGAGTCAACACGCATCTCCGCCGTTCGCCAGCAAAGGCGTTTCAAGCCCCGGGCTAATCGGAGTCGCGATAGATTGTCGGTGGTGTGAAGCCGGATTACGTCGCGAGTGCCCGGAGATATCTCACGGTCCGCCCGCTTGATGCAGCCTGCGCTGCATGGACGATCGCATTCGCATCGATGTTGTAGTGATGATAGAGGTCGGAGATCGTTCCGGTCTGGCCGAAATGCTCCACCCCGAGCGCCTTCACGCGATGGCCCTGCACACTGCCGAGCCATGACAGCGTCAACGGATGACCGTCGACGACGGTGACAATCCCGCAATTTCGGTCGAGTTTTGCCAGCATGCGTTCGATGTGGCTCGCCGCCCCGGCATTTCCACGCTGACGCGCACGTTCGGCGGCTTGCGCACCGGCATTGAGCCGATCGGCAGAAGTGACAGCAAGCAGCGCAACATCACGGCGATCTTCGGCCAACAAGCCCGCTGCAGCAATCGCTTCCGGCGCGACAACGCCCTGATAGGCGATCATCACCGAGGTATTCGGTGTCGGCGCCCGCATCCAGTACGCGCCTTGAATAATGTCGTTTGCGAGTTCGCCGGTCATTTCGCGAACCGGCTGCTCCAGCGGCCGGGTAGAAAGGCGCAGATACACCGAACCACCGGTCTGGTCGCGCAGCCACGTTGTCTCGTCTGGATCGCCGTCGCCGTTGCGCTGCATATAATCGAAGCCGAACCGCATGATGACCGCGAGTTCGTCGATGAACGCCGGTTCGAACGCACACAGGCCGTCCTGCGCCATGCCGATCAGCGGTGTACCGATCGACTGATGCGCGCCGCCCTCTGGCGCCAGAGCGATTCCTGATGGCGTCGCTACCAGCATGAAACGGGCATCCTGATAGCAGGCGTAATTCAATTGGTCGGCCGCACGGTAGATGAAAGGATCGTAGACTGTTCCGACAGGCAGCAACCGCGCGCCGTTGATCGAATGCGACAACCCAAGCGCCGACAGCATGATCATCAAATTCGATTCTGCGATGCCGAGCTCGAGATGCTGGCCGGATGGTCCGAATTCCCAATTATAGGTCGAGGGAATCCGCTCCGCCTTAAAAGTGTCGGCAAGCGTATCGCGCGCAAACAGACCACGACGGTTCACCCACGGGCCGAGATTGGTCGAGACCGTCACGTCAGGCGATGTGGTGACAACGCGCGACGCAAATTCGCTATCCTCGCGCGCGACCTCGTTCAGAATCTGGCCGAAGCCCATCTGCGTCGAAACGACTTTTCCGGCGCTTGCCGGAATAGCAAGTTTGTCCGGCACGGCAACGCCCGCGGCGGAATGCCGACGTGTGCCTTTTGCAAAGAACGGCGCGGCATGCACGAAAGCTTCCAGTTTCGCAGAATCTAGCTTCGCGCCTTCCCACTTGTCCCATTCGTGGCCGAGACGAACGGCTGCACTTTCCCGGAAGGTCGCCAACTGCGCGGGCGTCATCAGCCCGGCATGGTTGTCCTTGTGGCCCGCGAGCGGCAGACTGAAACCCTTAATGGTGTAGCAGATGAAACATGTCGGCCTGTCATGCTTCGATGCCTTCCCGAACGCTTCAAGAAGGCTCGGCATGTCATGCCCACCGAGGTTGTTCATCAACACGGCAAGTTCAGCGTCACTCCGGCGCTCGATCAAAGCGCTGACAGGTCCCTGATCACCAATTTCGTCGAGCAGTTTCTTGCGCCATGCCGCGCCGCCCTGGAACGTCAGCGCCGAATAAAGCTGGTTCGGACAACGATCGATCCAGTCGCGCAGCACCTCGCCACCAGGCTCCGCAAACGCCTGCTGCTGCAGCATGCCGTGCTTGAGGATGACGACGTCCCAGCCAAAATTCGCGAACATCTGTTCGAATTTCTGCCACAGCCCCTCGCGGATCACGGCATCGAGCGACTGACGATTGTAATCGACGATCCACCAGCAATTCCGCAGACCGTGCTTCCACCCCTCGATCAACGCTTCATAGATGTTGCCCTCATCCATCTCCGCATCACCGACGAGCGCGACCATGCGTCCTTCCGGGCGATCTTCCATCCAGCCATGAGCGCGGACGTAATCCTGCACCAGCGAGGAGAACAGCGTCTGCGCCACGCCAAGTCCGACCGAACCCGTGGAAAAATCCACATCGTCGGTATCCTTGGTGCGCGAGGGATAGCTTTGTGCACCCTTCAGGCCGCGGAAATTTTGCAGCTTCTCCAGTGACTGATTGTCCGCAAGATACTGGATCGCATGGAAGATCGGAGAAGCATGCGGCTTGACCGCGACGCGATCCTGCGGCCTCAACACATCGAAATACAGCGCCGTCATGATGGTCGCGAGCGAGGCGGACGACGCTTGATGTCCGCCGACCTTCACCTCACCAGTTTCACGAACGTGATTGGCGTGATGGATGGTCCACGATGCCAACCACAGAATGCGCCGTTCAAGTTCGGCGAGAACCGCCAGTCGATCGTCGTGAACTGTCATCGGCCGTTTCCCATCGCTTCGCCATCGCCTGATGTCGCAAACGATAATCCCACAACACCATCAAAATATCTCAAAATATTGCAACATAGCGCATATTATTGGAATATAATCGCCACTCATCGTCAAATATCGCAGATTTATTCCAATGCCAAAACTCGACGCGATCGACCGCAAAATCCTTTCAATTCTTCAGGCGGACAGCCGGATCACGATGCAGGATCTCGCCGAGCGAGTAGGCCTGTCGGTCTCGCCCTGTCATCGTCGCGTGAAGCTGCTCGAAGAAAACGGCATCATCACGCGTTACGGCGCGATGGTCGATCAGAAATCACTCGGCTTGCATGTGAGCGTTTTCATCTCGATCAAGCTCGAGCGGCAAAAAGAGGAAGACCTCAATCGTTTCGCAAAGGCGATCTCGGGGTGGAGCGAGGTGCTGGAATGCTATCTGATGACCGGTAACCGCGACTATTTGCTTCGTGTGGTTGCCGCTGACCTGGCGTCCTACGAGACATTCCTCAAAACCAAGCTGACACGTCTCAATGGAATTGCTTCGATCGAATCGAGTTTTGCGCTCAGTCAGGTGAAGTATTCGGTATCGCTACCTGTCTGAGATCGATCCAGCCTTGAAAAACTCGTCGACGGCATCCCAAAGCGCATGACGATTCTTGCCGAGTGTCGCGATGTGAGCGAGATGCGGCAGAACGGCAAACCGCTTGTCGTTCGTCGGCAGACGTTGGAAGAACGCCAGAAGGTCGTCCATGGTGGCGAGGCTGTCATGCTCGCCGCGTACGACAAAGGTCGGAGCGGAAATTTTCCCAGGATCAACCAGCGGCAGCCTGGTCGTCATGTCCAGATAGGTTCCGGTCGGAACAGAATCTCCATACGCAAGCTGCGCGCGCGCGCATGCTTCGGCCACTGCCGGATCGGTCGTGCCCGGTCCATCGCGCAGGAAAATCCCGACAAGGTAATCCAGATCGATCGCCCGCCGGTTCGAGGCCTTGAACTGCGCGATACCCGCCTTGCGCTTTTCCAGCGTGGGCGAGCCTTCGCCCGTCCACACGAAAGCGTCCAGCACGATGCGCGCGGCGTGTTCGGGCGCGGCCTGCGCGAAGGCTGCAACCCGCAGCGAGCCTGAGGACAGGCCATACAGGTTGAATTCCGCGCACCCTGTCTCGGCCGCTATTACGCGCGCCATCGCCTTCAGGTCTTCAACACCGGTCGCGATATCCGAATTGCCGGAGGTTACGGTCGAGCGGCCATAGCCTTCATGGTCCATTGCCCAGACATCCCATCCGCGCAACGCCAGCCAGTCCATCAGCGAATAGTCGGGATGTCCCGGCACGGTGAGGTCGAAGGTCGGCAATGCCGAATTCGAGGACCCGTGTACGAGAACCACAGGGAGACGTTTTTGCTGGTCCGCTTGGCGCTCACACAACCGCTTGCGCGCCACGAACAACGAAACGTCTCCCTTCTTCGCCCAATGTTCTTCGCTGACGATGCGCGGATCGGACGTCATGACCGCATCACTTCGCCGGAAGGAAGTCGTTGGTGAAGGTCTTCTCGAATTCGATTTTCTTATCGCCCGGAGGCTGCAGGAAGTCGTAGACCTTCTTGCCTCCTTCGAGCGTCATGCGACCATCCTTGCTCCAGATCTGCGTCAGGGTTTCATAAGAGCGTTCGTTGGTCGCTGGTTCCATCTGGGGGAATTCCGCGGCCATGATCTTCTTGCCCTGCGCGGGGTCGAGAAGGATACTCTGGGCTTCCGCGAACACAGCCACGAGCTTCTTCACGGTCTCCGGCCTCTTCTGGATCATATCCGGCGTGGTGACGACACCCATGAAGGTCAGATCGCGAAACTGCTCGACATCGCCCTTCATCAGATTGACGAAAATGCCACCGAGCTTCTTCTGCTCGAGCATGACGCCTGCCGGTTCGAACGGCATCGCCGCATCGATCATCTTCGCCTGGAAGGCGCCGACATACCCGCCCGCATCCGCACCGAGATAGACAAGCTGGATGTCGCCCGGCAGGTTCAGCCCGTACTCCTTGGCAAGAACACCGAGCATCTTCTCTCCCGAGCCACCTGGCGAAGGCGTTCCGATACGCTTGCCTTTCAGCGCCAGAATTTTCTCTTTCAGAGATTTGTTGGCATTGGCCTCGATCAGTTCGTTGCTGGCGATAACATTGTTGATGGGCCGCGTGGTGATGTTAAAGATGGAGACAAGACTCTTGCCCTGCGCAGCCGCCGTGATGACGTGCTCGTAGGTCAGAATGCCAAAATCGGCATCTTTACTGAGCAATGACTGCAGAACCAGCGCGCCGCCTTTCACGAAAGTAACGTCGGCTTTCAGCCCGTGCTTCTCGAACAGCTTCTCGCGCATCGCAACGTAAAGCGGCCCGGCATAATAGCCGTGACCGATATTGGTGATACGAACGGTTTCCTGCGCATTGGCGCATGTTGCGCCAATAATCGCAAACATGGCCAGGACCGCACACTTGATAGCTCTCATCTTAGCGCCCTCCTCCCATTTGCACCCTGCGGTGCTTTCATCTTTTTTGTTATCGACTGACGATCTTCCAGCGTTCAAGCCGCGACTGCGCCGCCTGCACCAATTCATTGAGGATTGCGGCGATCACCGCAATGATCGTCAACGCAGCAAAGGCACCTGCGGTATCGAACTCGCTGCCCGCGCGCTGAACGAGATATCCGAGCCCTTTGTTGGAGGCGATCATTTCACCGATGATGACGCCGATCAGCGCATAAGGCAGCGCAGACTTCAGACCGACGAAAATCCATGACATCGCCGACGGCAGAATCACTTTCATCAGGATTTGCGAGCGTTTCGCCTTCATCAACCGAACACCGTCGATCAAATCCTGATCAACCTCGCGCACGCCCGAGAACGTGTTGACAAAAACGAGAAACACTACGAGCACCGCGGCCAGCGCAACCTTGGACTGAATGCCGAGGCCGAACCACAGAATGAGCAGCGGCGCCAAAGCCACTTTCGGAAGTGCGTTGAAGGCCCAGATATACGGATTGAGCAACCGGCTGAAGAACGGCGATACGCCCAGCCAGATTCCACCGATCACACCCGCCACCGAGCCGATCACGAAGCCGAGAAAGGTGGCGTAAAGCGTCGCCCAGATGTGCAGGAAAATGCTTCCGTCACGCGTCCAGACCCAGAGACGTTCAAGCACTTCCACGGGACTGCTGATGAAGAACGGATCGATCAGCCAGAGCGACGCCGCCTGCCAGATCAGCAGCAGCACGATTCCAAAGATGATCTGATACGCCGCCATCAGCGGCGTGCTTGCAGCGGCAAGCTTTCCGCCCTGATCCGCATCAGGAACGGCGGCGCGAACCTTGACGTTCTCAAGTGCCGTTTGCTCGCTCAAACCTTTTCCTCGTCGTATTCCTCGCGAAGGCGATCCCAGATCGAGTTATGAATGTCGTGAAAATCCTTGGTGAAGCGGACTTCACGAACATCCCTCGGCCGAGGCAGATCGACGGCCTGATCCATCGCAACTGTGGCCGGACGCTTGGTGAAGACGACAACACGATCAGCGAGCGTAACAGCTTCCACGAGATCGTGTGTCACAAGAATAATCGTCTGCTGCTGCTCCGACCAAAGCCTCAGAAGCAGATCGTGCATCGCCAACCGCAATTGCGCGTCGAGCGCAGCGAATGGCTCGTCGAGGAGGAGGGTCTTCGGCCGGTATAGCAGCATCCGGGCAAGAGAGACCCGCTTACGCATCCCGCCCGAAAGGCTGCTCGGAAACTTGTCCTCGAACCCCTCAAGCCCAACCTGGCGGATCAGCTCCCGCGCCTGTCCATAACGAATGTCACGCGCGACGCCTGTTAGTTCGAGCGGCAACGCAATGTTGTCGAGAACGCTGCGCCACGGCAGAAGGTTGTCCTTCTGGGTCATGTATCCGACGTCGGTGTTGACGTCGGATACAGCGTGTCCGTCGTAGACGACCTGTCCGCTGCTCGGCCTGTAAAGACCCGCGACCATGTTCAGAAGCGTGGACTTGCCGCAGCCGGAGGGGCCGATCAGCGCGACGATCGAGCGGGGGTTGATCCTAAGGTCGACATCGGCAACCGCCTGCGTCCGGCTCGCGCCGGCGCCGAACGTTTTCCCGATGCCTTGCAGTTCGATCATCTCACCGCCCGCTTCGAACGATCATCATATGTAACCGGGCCCGAAGGCCGTCGTGACGGCGCCTTACCAAAGCCCCTTCAACCGGCCTCCATCGATGTTGAGCGAAACGCCGGTGATGTAGCTTGCCCGCTCGGAGCACAGGAACGCAATCGCGCCAGCGAGCTCTTCCGGCTTGCCGAAGCGCTCGAGCGCGTTTTTCTTCGCGGCCAAACGCCGCGCTTCAGCCTCATCCTTCACGCCGAGCTCTCTCTGCAGGCCGTCGGCATGCTGGCGCCACAGCGCCGTCGCCACCCAGCCGGGGCAGACCGCGTTGACGAGAACATTATCCGGCCCGAATTCGGTCGAAAGCGATTTTGTCATGTTGAGCAGAGCGCTGTTCGTAATGGCCGAACCGAACATATACGGATCCGGCTCCTTGCCCGCGCCGCCGATCATGCTGACGATGCGGCCCCACTTCTTCTTCCGCATGATCGGCGCGACGGTACGGATCATACGCAGGAAGCCGAACAGCTTGGTGTCGAGCTGTGTCTGCAGGCCCTCGTCGGTCATTTCCGCAAAACGGCCCGAATACATCGTACCGGCACAGTTCACGAGAATGTCGACCGTCCCGAATGCCTTGACGGTCTCGTCCACAACGCGCGCGATATCCTCTGGCTTCGTGGTGTCGGCGACGATGCACTTGATTTCGCCGCCAGTCTGCTTGGCAAGCTCATCGCGGGTCTTTTCCAATTCGTCCTTGGTGCGCGAGCAGATCATCACCTTGGCGCCGGCCTCCAGAAATTCGCGGGCGCTTTCCCGGCCGATGCCGCGACCGCCTCCGGTGACGATGGCAACGCGATCCTTAATTCCCAAATCCATCGATGGCTCCTGATCTTTGACAATGCATTCCGCTTAAGGCTTCGCCCAAGCGATCACGATCGGCTTCACTGCATCAGCAGCCCAAACCGGCACGTGGATTCTTCAAGTGAATTGCGAGCAGTCAGAGGAGTTCGCCGCTGTCGGCGTGCGCATCCTTTCCCTGGTGTTTCGCTTCCCTGCGCAGGCTCATGCCCGCGTCTATTTTATTCTTACAAGATTGCCCTACACTATTTTCGGACCTTCCCCAGAGTCAAGCGTTGGATGTAGGCTGGGGCACGACCTGAGGACAGCAATCATGCCAAGCGCTGAAATCGTGAAAGAAGAAGTGAGCCAAAGGCGCGGGCAAACCGTCGACGACATCATCGGACGCGTGCGCAACGCCATTCTCGCGGGCCGCATCGTTCCCGGCCAACGGCTTGTCGCAAACGATCTCGTCGAGCAACTCGGCGTCAGTCGCGGCTCGATCCGCGAAGCCTTGCAGCGCCTTTCGGCGGAAGGACTCGTGGACATCACGCCGAACCGCGGCGCGATGGTCCGCAGGCTGTCGCGTGAACAGGTCCGCGACCTGTTTCAGATCCGCATCAACCTTGAAGGGCTTGGGGCAAGGCTTGCGGCCGAGCACATCCACGAGGCGGATCATCGCAAGCAATTTCTGGCCGTATGGAACGAGGTGAAGCCGGACGGATCGGAGCGTGCGTGGTCACTCTTCATGCAGCAGAACAGGCTTTATCACCGCACGATCGTCAGCATCGGCGGCAACAAGCAACTCACGCAGCTTATCGACAATCTGCAGCTTCCGATCGTGATGTTTCAGGTTGGTCAATCGATGCAGCCGGAAAACTCGGCGCGCTCGCATCACGATCACATTCTGATCGCGGAAGCCATTCTCGCCGGCGACGCGCAAGGCGCGCAGACCGCGATGGAAAACCATTTGAAGGGTTCGGCAGATTGGATTCTGCAACTGCCCAACACGGCATTCGGGTTAAGCCCCTGATGCCGTGCTGGCGTTGATGTCTGGACGCAGCCGTTCAGCTTACGACTGCATACCCCAACGATCGATGGTGTTGGCCTCGATCGCACGGAAGATGATGTTCTCGACCACCAGACCGATGATGATGACGGTCAGAAGACCGGCGAACACCGTCGGGATATCGAGACTGTTCTTGTTTTCGAAAATAAACCAGCCCAAACCGCCGGAGCCGGACGATACGCCGAACACCAGTTCGGCCGCGATCAGCGTACGCCAGGCGAACGCCCAGCCGATCTTCAGGCCGGTGAGGATGCTCGGGAACGCGGCCGGGATCAGAATCTTGCTGATGTAGCGGAAGCCGCCGAGCCCGTAATTGCGCCCCACCATCTTCAGCGTGCGACTGACCGAGAGGAAGCCGGAGTGCGTGTTCAGCGCGATCGCCCAGGTCACCGAGTGCACCAGCACGAACACCAGCGAGCCGTTGCCGAGGCCGAACCAGATCAGCGCCAGCGGCAGCAGCGCGATCGCCGGCAGCGGGTTGAACATCGAGGTCAGCGTCTCGAGGAAGTCGGTGCCGATGCGCGTGGTGATCGCCAATGCCGTCAACAGCGCCGCCAGCGTGACACCGACGGCGTAACCCATCAGCAGCACCTTGATCGACGCCCACGCCCGCGCGGGCAGAACGCCGTTCCCGATATTGGTGAAGAACGCGCTCATGGTCTCGCTGAACGTCGGGAACAACAGATTGTTGTTCAGGTAGCGGCCATAAGCCTCCCAAATGAGCGCCAGAATGACGAGGATGACGATCTTGCGCAGCCACGACTGATTGTAGAGCCGAACAGCTATCGACAGCGGCTTTTCCAGCACCACCGGTGCACGCTCTGCGCCCGCCATGTCTCGCACGAATTCAGGGCGGACCGGAGCCGTAAGAGTCCTCATCGTCAGCGATGCATCAGACATTTTCCGCCTCCTCGATGGTGTCGGCAAACAGCATGGTCTGGATGCGATGCTCCAGCTCGGCCGCCTCCTCACCCTGCACACCGCCGTTGAGCTCAGCCTTGACCTGGCCGGGATGCGGCGACAGCAACAGGATGCGGTTGCCGATCTTGATCGCCTCAGGAATGGAATGCGTGACGAATAGCACCGTGAAGCGCGTTTCGTCCCAGAGTGCCAGCAATTCGTCCTGCATCTTGCGGCGCGTCAGCGCATCGAGCGCGGCGAACGGCTCGTCCATCAAGAGGATATCCGGCTCCATCGCCATGCCGCGCGCGATCGCCACGCGCTGCTTCATGCCGCCCGAGAGCATGTGCGGATGACTGTCGGCGAATTTTTCCAGATTGACCTTGCGGATGTAGTGCATGGCCTTCTCCTCGGCTTCACGCGCGCCGAGCTTGTTGGTGCACTGCAAGGGAAACATCACGTTTTCTTTGACGCTCTTCCAGGGCAGCAGCTGGTCGAACTCCTGAAACACCATCATCCGGTCAGGACCGGGATGGCGGATCACCTTGCTCTTCAGCTTCATCTCGCCCTCAGTGGGCGCCATATAGCCGCCGACGGCCTTCAGCAACGTCGATTTGCCGCAACCCGAAGGGCCGAGCAGGATAAACCTGTCGCCCTGAAAAACATTGAAATCAACGCGATAGGTCGCGGTGATGAGATAGCTCGGCGTCCTGTATTGCAACGTGACGCCCTTCACCTCCAATAACGGAGTTGCTGTCATCGTTCCTCCCTCCCGTGCTTGTGTCCGCTGATTGCAGATCTTCTTGGCAGCCCGAACCTTACTGAACCGGGCCCCGACGGTCTAATATAAAGTCTGATTGAATCGATGCCTGTTTTGGATCGATAGTCAGCGGCCTTCGAAATTCGGCTTACGTTTTTCGATGAACGCTCGCATGCCTTCTTCTTGATCGCGAGACGCGAACAGCATCTCGAACGCCTTGCGCTCCAGCATCAGTCCGGCATCGAGCGAACTGTCCATTCCCGCCAGAACCACTTCCTTGATCTGTTCCACCGCAAGCGGTGGCATCGAGGCAATGGTTTTTGCAATACCTATGGCGGTCTCGACCACCTTATCATCCGGCACGACGTCATTCACGAAACCGAGCCTGCGGGCTTCCTCCGCGGAGACATGCTCGCCGGTCAGCAGCATCTTCATGGCGCGATACTTACCGATTGCGCGGGTCAGCCGCTGCGTGGCACCGCCACCCGGCATGATACCGACGCTAACTTCGGACTGGCCGAACTTTGCTCCTTCGCCTGCCACAATGATATCGGCCTGCAGGGCCAGTTCGCAGCCGCCACCCAGCGCGAAACCATTGACCGCCGCAATTAACGGCTTGCGGCAACCCGCGACCACCTTCCAGAAATAAAGAACGCGCCGTGCCATCATATCGATCGGACTCGACTCGACAGCCTCCTTCAGGTCCGCACCGGCGGCGAACACGCGTTCATTACCCGTGATGACGATGCAGCGCGTGTTGCGATCCGCCGCCAGCTTTTCGAACTGACTTGCCAGCTCCGCCCGCAAGGGATCGTTGAGCGCGTTGCGCGCCTCGGGACGATTGAGCTTCAACAATGCCACATGCTCATGCGGCCGCTCCAGCAGGGTCAACGACATTCCGATCTCCTTAAACTCTTTTCCGTTCTGTAGCGCGGCTGAGCGTACACTCTATGCGTCATCAAGCATCATCAGCCAGTCGACGGCAGTAGCCGATTTTTCGCCCAACATAATGGGATTGAGATCGAGCGTCGAAAGTTTGGGACCAAGCGCCGCACCAAGACGAGACACCGCACAGATCATCTCGACGAGTCCCTTCCGGTCGACCGGAGGACGACCTCTCACGCCGGCCAGCACCGCCTTGCCATGCAACGCATCCAGCATGTCCGCCGCCTCGCCTTCGCAGAGCGGCACCTTGCGGAACACGACATCGCGCAGCACCTCGATCAGAACGCCGCCCAGGCCCGCCATGATAACCGGTCCAAAAACCGGATCGTTTTGCAGACCGATGACAAACTCGGTGTCGCCGCTCGCCATCGCCTGCACGACCACACCATGCAGCCTGGCATCCGGCTTATATTTTTTTGCGTTGGCGATGATCGTCTCGAAAGCCTGCCGCACCTTCGCTTCATCCGTGAGGCGCAGCATGACACCGCCTGCCTCAGTCTTGTGCAGAATGTCCGGCGACTCGATCTTTAGCACGACTGGATAGCCGAGTTTGTTGGCCGCTTGTGCGGCTTCGTCAGCAGAGGTCGCCAGTACCGTCGGGACATGCGCGATGCCGCATTGATCGAGCAGCTTTACGCCGTCCATTGTGGAGATGACGCCTTTGGAGGGAAGATCGAGCTTCGGCAGCTTGATCGCCTTCCGGTCCTCGCGCCGCGCCAGCCATTTGCGCCGCATCTCGGCGTATTGCACAAGCGCAGCCACCGCATCCACCGCGGGCTCCGCACCGCGCAGCACCGCGATGCCTTCATTGCGCAGCGCGAGCACACCCGCTTCCGGGGCAGCTACCCAGCATACGACGAACGGCTTCGTCACCTGATCACGAACTTCGACGAGAACCTTCACTAGCTTCTCGACATGCGCTTCCATCAACTGGAACCAGACGATGCCGACATCGACATTCGGATCGGCCAGCATCAGCTTGACGCTTTCGAGAAGCAAATTCGGATCGGCCACGAACTGTCCGGTGACATCGACCGGATTACCCACCGCACCGAAACCAGGAATGACCTTCTGCAGCGCTGCCTGCGTCTCCGGCTGAAGCACCGGCACAGAAAGACCGACCTCCTGCGCACGATCCGCCATCAGCACACCCGCGCCGCCGGATTGCGTCAACAGGCCGATGCCGTTGCCTTCCGGCAATTTGCAGCAGGACATTACCTCGGCGATGTCGAGCATATGTTCTTCATTCCGCGCGCGGATGATGCCGTGCTGACGCACCACGCCATCAAACACCACATCGTCGCCTGCGAGCGATCCGGTATGCGAGGCGGCGGCGCGTGCGCCTGCGCCCAGTCGTCCGACCTTCGTCATGACCAGTGGCTTGCCCGCAACCATCGCCTGCTCCGCCAGCGCGACGAAATCCTCGCCGCCCTTCAAGCCCTCGATGTAGCCCGCGCCCATTTTGATGCGCGGATCGCGAATAACCTCGCCCATGATTTCAGAGAAAGTGAGGTCGGCTTCATTGCCGGTATTGACGAAATAGCCGAGCCCCAGCCCACGACGGCGCGCGAGCGCAGCGATGGCGGTGCCGAACGCGCCGGATTGCGTGACAAAGCCGATGGGTCCCGATGGCGTGTCGCTGTCGGCGTACTGGCTGAACGTCGCCAGCACGCTGTCAAACGAATTGATGAGACCAAGACAGTTCGGACCGCACAACCGCACGCCGCCCTCGCGCGCAGCCGCCACGACGTCCTGTTCGTACTTGCGTCCCGCATCGCCGAGCTCGGAAAAGCCGGAGCTAAAAATGACGGCGACCGGCACACCTTTCGCGCCGAGCTCACGCACACAATTCAGAACTTCACTCGCCGGTAGAACAATGATCGCGAGATCGATCTCGTCGTCGATCGCCGCCACACTCGGATAGGCCTTCAACGGCCCGATCATGTCCGCCCGCGGGTTCACCGGATAAATACGGCCCTTGTAGCCTTTATCGAGCAAATGCTTGACCGGACGGCCGCTAACCTTGCGGAAGTCCGACGACGCGCCAAGGATCGCGATCGAACGCGGCGCCAGCAGCGCCTTCAATGCATCCTTCGCTTCACTTGCTTGCGGCTTCGTTTGTGTCATGGCCGTCACGTCAGTCTCCTAAGGATTCGCTATGTTTCTTGATTAATTGAACGCCGAGATACCGGTCTGAGCCCGACCGAGCACCAGCGCGTGGATATCATGCGTGCCTTCGAGCGTATTGACGGTCTCGAGATTCATCAGGTGGCGGATGACATGATACTCATCCGAAATGCCGTTACCGCCATGAATGTCACGCGCCGCACGTGCGATGTCGAGCGCCTTGCCCGCACAATTGCGTTTCAGCAACGACAGCATTTCCGGCGTGGCCTTACCCTCGTCGCGAAGGCGGCTGACGTGCAGACAGGCAAGAAGCCCGATCGAAATTTCCGTCTGCATGTCCGCGAGCTTTTTCTGAATGAGTTGGTTGGCCGCGAGTGGTCGGCCGAACTGCTTGCGATCCATGGAATACTGTCGCGCAGCATGCCAGCAAAACTCGGCCGCCCCCATCGCGCCCCAGATGATGCCGAAACGCGCGTTGTTCAGGCAGCCAAACGGTCCTTTCAATCCCTGTACGCCCGGCAACAGATTCTCCTCGGGAACGAACACGTCTTCCATGAAGATCTGTCCGGTCGGCGAGGCGCGCACGGAGAACTTGTTCTCTATCTTGGCAGTGGATAGGCCAGCCATGCCGCGCTCCAGAACAAAGCCGCGGATGACATCTTCATCGTCCTTCGCCCACACCACCATGATGTCGGCGATCGGCGCGTGGGTGATCCATGTCTTGCCACCGGTCAGGCGATAGCCGCCGGGTACTTTCTTCGCGCGCGTCTTCATGCCGCCGGGATCGGAGCCATGATCCGGCTCAGTCAGCCCGAAGCAGCCGAGAATCTCACCCTTCGCCATCGCGGGCAAATATTTCTGCCGCTGCGCTTCCGACCCGTAGGCGTAAATCGGCACCATCGAGAGCGTGGTCTGCACACCGAGCGCCGAACGGAAGCTCGTGTCCACCCGCTCGAACTCACGCATGATCAGCCCGTACGACACATAACTGATACCCGCACAGCCATAACCATCGATAGTCGCACCGAGAAACCCGAGATCGGCCATTTCCTTCATGACCGTTCGGTCGAACGATTCATCGCGATTTGCTTCGAGGATCCGCGGCATCAGATGCGACTGCGCATAATCGCGTGCCGTGTCGCGGATCAGTTTTTCATCCTCGTTCAGCAGATCTTCAAGCAGGAGTGGATCGTCCCAGTGAAACATTCCACCTGTCAGCGTCACGGTGCTGGCATCGACCGGCTTGTCTGCAACTGCTGAAGTCATGACGTTACCCTTTACAATTCCATGCGCGGATTGAGACAGACGTGCTCAGCTCCCGGGGGTCGCGTGGATCTCGGGGAAGAACAGATCCTTCCAGTCCGCAGGCGTCTTATTGACAAGACCGACCTGCTTCATGAACGCCGCATACTTCATGATGCCCTTGGGCGTCGTGGTGTACTCGGTGTGCGGATGATTCAGAATTTCCAAGGTGTCCTTGAGCGACTCCTTATTGTCGGTGCTCTTGACGTAAATCTCGGCGGCCTTCTGCTTATCCGCGTTGATGAAATCAATCGCCTCCTGGAAAGCAGCGAGAAACGCCTTGTAGACCTTCGGATTTTCCTTGTGGAACTTGCTGGTGGTCCAGACCACTTCGCAGGTTGCCGGCCCGAGCACGTCATACGAGTCCAGCACCTTGTGAATGCCGGGCTTCGTTAGCTCCTGGAAGTTGTACGGCGGCGAAGCGAAATGGCTGTCGATAGCACCCATGTTGGACAGCATTTGCGACATTGCTTCGGGGTGCGCCAGCGTCACGCCGTTCTTGTCGAGACGGCGCGCCTGATCCGGACCCCACTCCTTCGCGGCTGCCATTTGAAGCATGATCGCCTGAATCGAGATGCCGGCGGCCGGCATCGCGATGCGGTTCTTGTCGGTAATGTCTTTGATTGTCTTTACTGAGGGATCACGCGTATTCAGATAGATCGGCAGCGAGTCCATCGCCGCGACGCCTTTGACGTCCAGATTGCCCTGCGTCTTGCTCCACAGAATCAGGAACGGCGGCACGCCACCCGAGGCGAAATCGAGATTGCCAGAGATCAGCGCTTCGTTCATGACGTTGCCGCCCGTCATCCGCTGCCATTTGACCGCAAGATTGGGAATGCCGGCTTTCGCGGCCTGCTTCTCCATAAGCTGGTTCTGCTCCATGATAATCAGAGGCAAAAACAGCAGACCGTATTGCTTGGCGATAGTGACCTGATTCACCTCGGCACGCGCTGGCGCCTGGTTGAGTGCAACACTGGCGAAAGCGACGGAAGCAAGCAAAGCAGTCTTGGCAACAAGACCTTTCATCCAAAGAGACGTTCTCATTCTACTCTCCCGATAAATGTGCGTTTATTGGCGTGTCCGGCTCAGCTTCCGGGCAGCGAGTGAATCTCCGGAAAGAACAGGTCTTTCCAGCTCTTCGGCTTTTCCTTGATGGACCCCATCCGGTACATGAAGTCCGAATATTTCGTGATGTTGTGCGGAACGATGGTGAATTCCATCGACGACTTGTCGGTGAGCATCATCACCAGTTCATCGATCGAATAGGCCTTATTGCGGTCCGCATCCTGGAAGATCTGTGCGGCCTTCTTCGGATCCTTGTTAATCAGATCGATGGATTCCTTGTAAGCGGCGAAGAAGGCCGCATACAGCTTCGGATTCTCGTCGTGGAATTTCTTCGTCGTCCAGATCAGGTTGTTGGTGCTAGGGCCGCCCAGGACATCATATGACTTCAGCACGGTGTGGATGCCGGGCGTTGCGATCTCTTTATAATAGAAGGGTGGTGCGGACGCCGCGCTGTTGATCTCCCCAACTCCGGAGAGCAATGCGGCGCTACCCTCTGCATAAGAGCGTGAAGTCGTCAAAGGCTCCAGCTTGTAGGCATTGCCGGGTCCGAACGCCTTCTCGGCGGCCATCTGCAGCACGATCGCATTGACCGACACTTTCACCGCTGGCAACGCTATGCGGTCCTTGTCGGTGAAATCCTTGATCGTCTTGACGTTAGGATTGCGGGTGTTGATATAAATCTGCGAGGTGGTTTGCGCTGCAACGCCGCGTACTTGGCCATTACTCTTGGCCCAGAGCGTAATCAGAGGTGCAACACCGCCCGAGGCGATATCGAGACTGCCTGACAGCAAGGCGTCGTTCATGACGTTGCCAGCGGCAAACTTCGACCACTCTACTTTGATATCTTTGAGTCCAGCAGCAGCCGCATGCTTTTCGATGAGCTTTTCATGCTCCATCACGGCCAGAGGCAGATAAGACAGGCCCGGCTGTCTCGCCAACCTGATTTCGGATACATCCGCTGCCGCTGGTTGCAAGGATAACGCAACCGCAGTCAACGATAGGCACGCCAACGCAATTCGCCGAACGCTCATGGTACCCTCCCTGTTTGGTGACCGCGCCCCGTTTTAATGTGCTTGTCTGCACCGGGGTCGCGGCCTGTCGATTAAGTCATCAAGGTCTCTCCAGAACCATTGCAATCCCCTGCCCGACGCCGACGCACATACTGACGACAGCACGCTTGGCGTTACGCCGCTGCAGTTCACGGATAGCCGTCAAAACAAGGCGCGGGCCGGATGCGCCGAGCGGATGCCCGACCGCGATCGCACCACCATTGGGATTGACGCGATCGTCTTTCCCGTCGACACTGAGTTGCTTGAGGCAGGCCAGCACCTGTGCCGAGAACGCCTCGTTGATTTCGATCACATCCATCTGATCGAGCGACAGGTTGGCGCGCTTCAGCGCCTTGTGGATCGCAGGCACAGGACCAATGCCCATCACGCGTGGCTCAACGCCGACACTTGCCGCTGAGAGAATGCGAACGAGCGGCGCGCTGCCGGCGCTCTCGCCCATCTTGCGCGAACCTACGGTCAGCGCGACAGCGCCGTCGTTGATGCCCGAGGAGTTTCCGGCAGTGGTCACGCCGCCTTCATGGATCGCCCGCAAACCCGACAGCGCCTCAAGCGACGCATCCGCGCGCGGAAATTCATCGGCGGCTACAGTGGTCTGGGTCCCCTTCTTCGGTCCTGCTACCTGGATCGGCGCGATCTCCTCGTCGAAGAAACCCGCCGTCTTGGCGGCCGCATAGCGTTGCTGCGAACGCAATGCGAACTGGTCGACCTCGTCGCGACTCAACTGATGTTCGCGCGCAAGGTTATCCGCAGTCTGCGGCATGGTGTCGGCGCCGAACTTCTTTTCGATTTCACGGTTCGGAAAGCGTGAGCCAACGGCAGAATCGAAAATCTTCATGTCGCGGGAGAAGGCCGCTTCGGCCTTGCCCATTACGAACGGCGCGCGGCTCATGCTCTCCACACCACCGGCAAGGAACAGATCGCCTTCACCCGCGGTGATCGCGTGCGCCGCGCTCACCACCGCGCCGAGGCCGCTGCCGCAATTGCGCTGGATCACGGTGCCGCCGAGATCAGTCGGAAAGCCCGCCATCAGCGACGCATGACGCGCGACGCACCGGCTATCCTCGCCCGCCTGATTGGCGCAGCCGACAATGACATCCTCAAACTGCTCGGCCTTGAATTTGCTGCGCCCCATCAGGGCCTGCATCACCTGCGCCAGAAGATCGTCAGGGCGAATCCGCGCCAAACCTCCCGCTTGCCGGCCGAACGGCGAGCGCACTCCGTCATAGATATAAGCGTCCAACATTCATCTCTCCTTTGGCGCAATGCGCCTCAATCCTGCAGCGTCAACGAAACCCCGAGCTCGGCGCGGCGCGTGAGCCAAAGATTCGAGCGGTAGCGCGGATCACCATATCGTCGCTGCATGTTGTTCAGAATTTTGTGCAAAGTGCCGGCGCCCAGCGCGTCGCCGAACCCGAGCGGGCCATGCGGATAGCCGAGACCGAGCTTGACCGCCTTGTCGATATCAGCGGCTGATGCCGTCCGGTTCTGCGCGATCGACGCGCCGATATTGGCAATCATCGCAATGATGCGCTGGGCGATAAAGCCGGGGCTGTCGCGCGTCACGGTGACCGCAACGCCGTCGCTGCTAAACAGCGTCCTCGCCGCGTCGACATAGGAAGCCTCGGTGACAGGCGTCGACATGATGGTGCGGCGCTTGCCGAGATCCAGCAATGTATCCACCGCGACCACGCGCTTGGCATCCAGCCCCTGCTCGACCGCGCAATGGGTTGCATCGTCCCCGAGGGGCGTCACCAGGCAGAGCGCTGAAGCCGAAGGCTTGGCGCCGTCCTCCATCTTGACATCGAGTGTCTTCAGCAGGGCGATCAGTTTCTCCGCCTGAGCCGGTTCGGCCTTGCTGACCCAGACCGGATAGGGCGATGAAGAAGCGCCCTTGACCTCGGCGGCAGGAGCCGCGTCCTTCTGCTCACTGTAATCGTAGAACCCGCGCTTGGTCTTGCGGCCAAGCATCCCGGCATCGAGGCGGCTCTGCATCAGGACTGAGGGCCGATAACGCGGCTCATGATAGAACTGGGTATAAATTGCTTCTGTCGCCGGATGATTGACGTCGAGACCGACGAGATCGAGCAGCACAAACGGTCCCATGCGGAAACCTGCCGTTTCGTGCATGACGGCATCGACATCCTCGAAGGTCGCAATGCCTTCCGACACCAGATGCGCGGCTTCGAGCGTGTAGGCACGACCGACCTGATTGACGAGGAAGCCCGGCGCATCCTTGATTCTGACCGGCTCACGGCCCATGCGGCGGCCGACATCCATCAGCGCATCGCCGACGGCAGGCAGTGTCTGCAGACCGTCGATGACCTCAACGAGTTTCATCGCCGGCACGGGATTGAAGAAATGGAATCCGGCCACGCGCTCGGGGTGACTGCATTTCGACGCGATCGTCGTGATCGAGAGCGAAGAGGTATTGCTCGCGATAATGCAATCGTCCGAAACGATGCCTTCGAGTTGTGCCAGCAGCGCCTGCTTGACGTCGAGCTTCTCGATCACAGCCTCAATCACGAGGCGACACTCGGACAATTGCTCTACATTCTGGACCGGCTTGATCCGGGCGAGCGCCTGATCCATCGCGCCCTGGTCGAGCGTGCCCTTTTCTTTCAGACGCGCCAGCGCTTTTTCGATGGATTTCACGGCATCTGCAACAGCTTCCGGACGGCTGTCCGTCAGCAGCACGGTCATTCCGCCCGTCGCCGCAACCTGGGCAATACCTCGCCCCATGGCACCGGCGCCGATCACACCGATAACCAAACCCTCTTTTGGCAGAATGCTTTCCACCCGCGTCTCCCTGTTCCGCTTGTTGCGGTTTCTCGGCTTGCCCGTTTGATCGGGTTGCCGCTTTCGAAGGAAGACTAGGAAGCGACCGAACGCATATCCAATTTATATTTGATATGCCCTCTATTCACGATAATGATAAGCTGGGATACCAGACGTGATACTGACTAGCTTCGTTATTCACGTTGCAATGCATCAGGGACTTACTGATGAATCTGAGGAACATCGATCTTAACCTGCTGACGGTGTTCGACGCCATCTTGAGTGAACGCAACCTCACCCGCGCGTCCGCCAAGCTGCACATGACGCAACCGGCTTTAAGCAACGCATTGGCACGGCTGCGCACGACGCTCGACGATCCGTTGTTCATTCGCACCGCGCAGGGAATGATGCCGACGGCCCGGGCGAAACAACTCGCGGCGCCGATCCGCCAGGCGCTTGATCTCATTCAGAACGGCTTGCGGAAACAGGAAGCGTTCGAGTTCGAAACCGCAAAACGGAAATTCGTGATCGCCATCAGCGACTATGGCGAGGCCGTTATCATGCCGCGCTTCGTCGACTGGCTCGCAACCGTCGCACCTCACATTCAGGTGCAAATCAGGCCAGAGCTTGGACGTCAGATCAAGGAAGAACTCCGCGACGGCTCGATCGACCTTGCGATGGATTACTTCCGGATCGAAGGCGACGAATTCCGCAATATTCATGTCATGGACGAACATCTCGTCTCGATGGTGCGGCAGGATCATCCGACAATCAGCGATCATCTGAGCATCGAGGACTATCTTTCAATTCCCCATGTCATGCTGAAGCAGGACAAGCCGATCGTCGACGTCGTTCTCAGAAAACACGGATTTACACGCGACGTCGCGCTGGAGGTACCGCACTTTCTTTCGATGCCGTTGATCGTGCAGAAAACCGACTTCATCTGCACGCTGCCGAAACGGATGGCGCTCGTTTACGCCGACTTCTTCCGCACCAAGGTGATGAAAACACCTTTGGAGTTTCCCAACATCCCGATCTATTTCATGTGGCATCAGTCGATCGACGACGACCTCGGCCACCGATGGCTACGCAATGCCCTCGCCGAACTTTGCCTCCGCCTGTGATGCATCACGGTCTGAAAATACTCACGTCTGACGGAGAAATTTGCACAGCGACAATGTCATCCGTCAAAAAATCGTTGCGCTGTCTGACATGCGGCACATCGATAAAGACATCTTCATCGCCGGTCTTCAGACCATAACGGATCGTCGAGCCGAGAAATTCCCGGTGCGAAACACGCGCCGTCAATCTGAGGTCGGCGCCTGCGGTGAATTCTTGCCGCGTCACAATGCTGGCATTCTGCGGGCGAAAGAACAGTTTCGCGGGACCAGGCGCTTCATGTGCTGGCGCGGGCAGAATTTCTCCGCCGGCAAGCTGAAAAACGCGTTCCGAGCCGCTGGCGCGGATCTCGCCGTTCAACGTGTTCGCCGTGCCGAGGAAGCGACCGACAAACAGATTGGCCGGGTTATCGTACAATTCCATCGGGGTCCCGACCTGCTGCACCACGCCCTCGTTCATGACCGCGATTCGGTCGCAAACCGTGTTCGCTTCTTCCTGATCGTGCGTGACGAAAATCGCCGTCAGCCCGAGGCGCCGCTGCATGGCAAGAATTTCGCGTCGCACCTGAACACGCAGACTTGCGTCGAGATTGGACAACGGTTCATCCAGCAGAAGTACCGATGGCCTCACGGCAATCGTACGGGCCAACGCCACACGTTGTTGCTGACCGCCCGACAGTTGAGACGGTTTACGACCTCCCAGCTTCTCGAGGCCGACCAGCCTGAGCGCATCCTCGGCGCGCTGATTGCGTTCTTGTGTCGAAAGGCGGCGTTCCTCAAGGCCGAACATGACGTTTTTCCACACCGTCATATGCGGCCACAGCGCATAGGACTGGAACACCATGCCTACATCTCTGCGCCACGGCGGCAGCGAGAGCACATTCCGCCCGCCAATCACGATGCTGCCCGTCTGCGCCGTATTGAAGCCTGCGATCAGACGCAGAAGGGTTGTCTTGCCGCAGCCGGAGGGGCCAAGAAATGCGAAGAATTCGCCGGGCTTGATGTCCAGATTGACGTTTTTCAGCGCGTGATAATGCCCGTAAGATACGTTCACGTTGCTGATCGAGATTTCCGCAGCCTCGCGCTTCAAAGCATCCAGAGACGAATCGGCCATGTTGCGCTCCTGATCTAATGCGGCTGCGAACTGTTGCGACGTTCGAGATAAACGTGGCTGAGATAGGCGCACACACCCACGATGACGACCGCGATCACGCCAAGCGCTGCACCCGGACCGCGCCCCGCCGGAGACTGCATGAAGACATACAGACCGTAGGACAGCGGCGCGTTGTCAGTGGACTGCACGAGCATCATTGTTGCCGACAGTTCGACCGCTGCCGTGGCAAAGCTCGTGACGAAACCGGCAACGATACCACCTGCCATGAGCGGTACGACAACACGGCGGATCGTCTTAGACTTGGCGACGCCGACGTTCTCAGCTGCCTCCTCAAGCGAGACAGACACCTGCTGCAAGCCTGCCGCGCAGGCTCGCATCGCATAAGGCAGGCGACGGATACCGAGCGCGATCGCCAGCATCACCCAGAAGGCAGCCAAGGACGTGCCGGACGGAAGCTGGATATCGTAGAACGTACGCAGATAACCGATGCCGAGAACGACGCCGGGCACCGCCAGCGGCGCCGTGGCAATGTAATCGAGCATGCGGCGACCGAGCGCCTTCGTGCGCTGCGACAGATAGGCGATTGCTGTTCCGAGCGTCACGCCGATCAATCCGGCAACCGTCGCATACAAGAGCGTGTTGGTAATGAGCTGCGAGGATTCCTCGAAGATGACGTGGTAATGGGCAAGCGTATAGCCGTCCGGCAGCGGCGCGAAGGACCACACCGTCGCGAACGATAGCAGCAGCAGGCCGATATGCGGTGCCAGAACGATGGCGAGAATGAACAGGATGATCGCATAAGCGAGGATCGTGTCGAACTTCGTCATCTGCCGCTTCGACAGACCACCGCCACCGCGCTGGACGGTCGAATAGTCCTTGCCCTTCGTCACCAGCGTCGAAGCCCAGAGCGACATCACCGAGAATGCGATCAGCACGACAGCAATGACGTAGCCCATGGGATCGGCGATACCCATTGAGGTGATCCGCAAATAGGCCTGCGGCGCGAGCATATCCTGAACATTGAGCAGCAGGGGCGTCGCCAGATCGTCGAACACCTTGATGAAGACGAGCGAAGCTCCCGCGATATAGCCAGGCATCGCCAGAGGGAAGATGATCCGGCGAAACAGGCGCAGGCCGCGGCATCCCAGATTTTGCGCCGCTTCTTCCATGGAGCGGTCGATATTGCGCAGGCTCGCAACAAGGTTCAGCAGGATAAAGGGAAAGTAGTGGACCGACTGAACCAGAATGACGCCGTTCAATCCTTCCATGAACGGGATATTGATGCCGAACCAGTCGTCCAGCAGCAGATTGATCGTTCCCGTTCGCCCGAACAGCAACTGCATCGCGATGGCGCCGGCAAACGGCGGCATGATCAACGGCAGGACGCCGAGTGTTTGAATCAGCACCGCGCCCTTGAACTCAAATCGCGTCGTGATGTAGGCGAGTGGTATCGCGAACAGGCTCGCGCACACCACCGCCATGAACGAGGCGTAGATCGAGTTCTGCAGCGAGCGCCGGAACAGGTCGTTCTGGAAGAAGTCGTAGAAATTTAGCAGCGTGAACGTGCTGGTGCCCTTCTGCATGAAGGCCGTCGTGATGACGCTGAATAGCGGCACCAGAAAGAACACGCCGAGAAACAGGAACAAAAAGGCCGTGACCGCGTGCAACGGCCAATTCGTTCGCGCCAAGCGCGCGCTTCCTTCCGGTATCGCAATGACGTCCGCTTTTGCCACCAAAGACACGGCTTCCCCTCGTCGCTTGTGTTACGCGGCGGCTTTGAAGCTGGCGCGGGCTAGCCGATCGCCTGATCGGCCTTCTTCGCAAGTTCAAGTGCCTTGGCATAATGGTCGTGCGCAAATGCCGACCATTGCTGCTCGAGTTCGGACTGTCTTGCTCCCTTCGGCGCGCCCTTCTTGCCGGAAGCCCCGGCGAACGCCTCGATGTACTCCTTGGAAACGGCCTGGTTCTCGTCGAATGGAACAGCGGAGATCGCCTCCCGTGCCTGCCTGAGAAGATCGGCCGCAGCAGCGTTGTTTTTCTTCGCGAGCTTCGCGTTGGCATCGTGGATGGCCTTGGTCGCCGCCTTCAACGCGTCGAGCTGGAAGGTGATCGTCTGATCGAACATCGCATCGACGATGGCATAGCGCGTCTCGGATTTGAGAACGTCGAACTTGAAGCCGCCACCCGGACCCCACTTGATCTCGAACGGGTTCGGCATCCCGGCCGGTGCTTTCTTATAGGCACTCGGAAGCACAGGCAGACGGCCGATCTTCGGATTGAACAGCAGTGCCTGTCCCTCTTCCGACAGCATGTATTCGACGAACTTCTGAGCAAGTTCCTTGTTCGGTCCGTTCTTCACGACGCCTATATTCGACGGCACGATGGTGGTGTCCGGCGGATAGGCGAATTCGACCGGAAAACCCGAGCCGTGAGCTGCCAGCGCCTGGTAGTCGAACACAATGCCATAGCCGAATTGTCCTGAACTGACGGCGTCCGGCACGCCAAACGAGCGCTCCGTGATCTGGCGCATGTTGCCGCACATCGCTTTTGTCAGAGCCCATCCCCCATTCCAGCCACGTGCCTGCAGAATGGTTTCGAGCGTCAAATGTGTCGAGCCGGATCGCGAGGGCATCGCGATGCCGGTCTGATCGAACAGCTCAGGCTGGGTGAGATCGTCCCAGGTTTTCGGTGCAGGAAGTTTCTTCGCCTTGATGTAGCGCGAATTCCACATGATCGCGCCACCGGACAGCGCGAATCCGACATAATAGCCTTCGGGATCGTTGATCGGATAATCGCCGATCTTCGCGGGAATTCCTGCTTCCTTCGGCGAGAATTTTTCGAGGAGATTATCCTTCTTCAAGACCTCGAAAGCGTCCGGCGCCGACGCCCACATGATATCCGAGGTGTTATTCGCCTTGGTCTCGCGCAGAAAGGTGACGGCGGCCTGCGTGCCGCGCTGCTGAACTTCGACGACAACATCAGGGTGCAGTTTCTCGAAGCCCTGCTTGTACGCAGCCGACAGTTCTTTCGGCAGAGAGGTGAGAACGGATAGTTTCTTCTTTTCCTGCGCCAGTGCGGGCACAGACAAGACAACCGGAGCAAGGCAAGATCCAATCAGAAAATCCCGACGCTTCATGATTCCCTCCCTATCCTGATTTTATGTTTTTCGTTTTCTATCCCGACGCTAGGCTGGTCCGTTCAAGGCAAAGTCGAAGATGTCGAAGTTACGAAGTCGACGCTCCTCCACGATGGCCTGATACTTTTTGTTCAGCGGCTTCGACACCATGAACGGCACCGGCTGTTCGGACAGGCCGCCATGCGAGCGAAGCTTGTGGCCGTTCAATCCGCTCAGATCATGTTCATCCGGGCGCGACCCGATCGCTGTATAAGTGTCACCGATAGCGATGAAGTCGCCTTCCCGCTCAATCGGCATCTCGTAGCGCTCGGATGCACTCTTGCCGTCGAGCACAAGCGCTACGCCCGGAATACGCGCGGCTGCATCCATAAGGACTTCAGGCGAGGTCTTGCCGGTAGCGTAAACGCGCACGAATGAGCCGAGCGCCCCATGATGTTTGACGAAAGGATCGGTGATCGGGCAGATCACGCGCACGGTCCCCGCGCCGAATTGCTCGTTCAGCATCTTTTCGAGAAACACCACCTGCGGCTGGCCATCCGGCATGCATTTGTCGGTCATGCCATGGTCGGCGACGATGCCGACGACCGCGCCGAGCTCCATCAGCCGACCGACACGCTGATCTACATCGCGGTTGAACTGATCCGCGAGTGCCTCACCAGGGCCCGCACTGTGTTGAACCATATCCGACAACGAGAGATAGAGCAGATCCGCTTTCTTTTGCTCCAGCAGTTTTATGCCGGCATCAAGAACGAACAATGACAGATCCGGGCTGTACATATCGGGTGTCGAGCGGCCGACGAGTTGCTCCACATTCTCGATGCCGTTTTCCGCAAGCGTCGCGTCGCGCGCCTTCTCGGACGAGAAGCAGATGCCTTTCAGGCCGCTACCCAGCATCTTGCGCAGCTTATCCTTGGCGGTGATCGCCGCCACCTGCACGCCCGCATCGGCAAGTGCTGCCAGCACCGTGCCGGACGATACAAGCGAGGCGTCGGTAATCATCACCTCTTTGCCGGTCTTCTTATCGAGATAGTAATTTCCGGAAATGCCGTGCACGCGCGGCGGCGCGCCGGCGACGATCGACATATTGTTCGGGTTGGTAAATGTCGGCATCGCCGCATCGGCAATCGTATAGAAGCCCTGCGAGATGACTTTCGAGATATTCGGGAAAAGACCAGCGGCAAGTCCGTGCGAGATATAACGCGGATCGCAGCCGTCGAAACAGATCACCGCGGTCGGCTGGCGCGGCGTGCGGTAGGTGCGCCCATTTACTTCAACTGTCTTGTCCTGAATTGCCATGGTCGCGCCCTCGATAAATTCGCTGGCGAAACACTATGAATTTTTGTACGAATAAAAATCGATAATATCTCACAATCATGTACATAAAACTCAACGATGAAAACGCGCGAATTACCCCTCTCCGCCCTGCGTGCCTTCGCCATGGCTGCGCAGTGGAAAAACCTCGGTAACGCCGCGGAAGAACTCGGCGTCACGCACGGCGCCATCAGCCGCCAGATCGGCAAGCTCGAGCAGTGGATCGGGCGCGATCTTTTTACGCGTCAGGGACGTCAACTCGTGCTGACCCCGACGGGCGAACTGCTCGCATCGAAGATCGGAAATTCTCTTACCGATATGATGGCAGCCTGCGCAGAAGTGGCCGGCACCGGGCAACGGCACATCGTGACCATCGAAGCGCCGACGACGTTCGCGATGTACTGGATTCTGCCCAAGCTGAAGGAGTTCGAAGCACGCATTGCGGAGACGGAGATTTCGCTCACCACACGCATGACGAACGAAATCCATGACGGTCCCTTAAGCGACATCGTCATTACGCGCGGGCCGGGCTTCGACCGCAGGCTGCAAAGCTACGACAAATTCATTCTGTTCTATGAAGACCTCTGCCTGCTGGCGGCGCCGTCCTTCGTGCGATCGTCCAAAATCTCCAAAGCCCGCGACGTATTGCGGCAGCAGATCGTAGGTTCAGTGACACGGCCTACCGACTGGCCCGGCTGGCTGAACGAAGCAGGCTTGCGCGGGGAGCACATCCGCTTCCGACATGTGTTCGATCACTTGTTCATCGCGATGCACTGCGTGCGGGATGGAATCGGCACCATCGTCGCGCCCCGGAACATCTTCAACAGCGCCCCCGGCTCGTCGTCTTCCGGTTTTCGCCCCGTGCTGCCAGACATCCATTTTCGCGGAGCACCCTACGTCGTCCACTATCGTCCCTCCGACCGCGGGGTGATCGGCAGGCTGGTCAAGCTCATCAAGACCTTCTCGGAGTAACGCCAAACAGAGGCGAAGTAAGAGGTCGTAGATGTATTTGGGGGAATATTTCTCCACATAATGCGGCCATAGTGATATGCACCTCTCCATAGGTTCGTTCTTTGGCTTGTTTCGTTCCATTTTTTGGAACATTCGTCACCGCATGGAGATGACTGCGACAAGCAAGCTGCTGCAGCGATCCATTGCAGCCCGTAAGGTACTGAAATGAATTTGCATTCTCCTGCTTTGGGGACCCCAGCCGAGCCCAGCAAAAAGAAAGGGCTAAAATGGTGGGAAACGGGCACGCGCCCGGACTACCGTTTTTCGCTCGCCAATGAACGCACCTTCCTCGCATGGATCAGGACGTCGCTCGCGATCGTCGCCGGCGCGATCGGAATCGACCAGTTCGCATCCCACCTCGGCTCTCCGCAGCTGCGGCTCATCCTCTCGATCATCCTGCTCATTGTCGGCGGCACGCTCGGCGGCATCGCCTACACGCGATGGGCGCGCGCGGAACGCGCCATGCGCCACGAGGCGGATCTGCCGCTGAGCCTTCTGCTGCCGTTCCTTGCCATGTTCACCGCTTTCCTGTCCGCCGGACTCGCCTGGCTCATCATCGCCTACGGTTGATGTAAAGGAATGTGATGCTTAGCAGGGACCCCGGTCTTCAACCGGAGAGAACCGGTCTCGCATGGTCGCGCACCGGCATGCTGGCACTCATTGTCGCCTGCCTCTCGATCCGTATCGGACTTACGGCAGCGGCGGCGCTCCATCTGCTCGTGGCATTGCTGCTGGCCGCGCTCGGCTGTATGAGCCTGCATCGCGGCCATCAACGGTCACGCTATGTGACAGGTGAAGAAGTCGCCACCAGCACAAGTCGCAAATATCTTCTGGCGACGAGCGGCCTTGTGGTTATCGCGTGCTTCACCGACGCCGCCCTGCTCCTCACGCGGCTCATGAGATAAGCGACAATATTCTGGCCGCGATCTGCGAGACTCTTCTTTGACCAGCCAGAAACATACCGGAAAAGGCGCGCGATCGTCAGAATGAGCATTTTTGTATTCAGTGTCGTTCTTTTCGCCGCCTCACTTCATGCCATCTGGAACGCCGTCGTCAAAGGCGGATCCGACAAACTGCTCACGACCGTGCTGGTCACGACGTCAGCCGCGCTGATCGCCGCGGTCTGCCTGCCATTTCTTCCCGTTCCGAACCGGGAGAGCTGGCCTTACATCGGCGCCTCGACGCTGCTTCAGGTCGGCTATTACGTGCTGGTCGCGAGGACCTATCATCTTGCGGATATGAGCCAGACCTATCCGCTGATGCGCGGGAGCGCGCCCCTGCTGGTCGCCATTACCAGCGTTGCGTTTCTCGGCAGCAATCTCAGCACCTCGGCCTGGATCGGCATCGCCATCATTTGCGCCGGTATCCTTGCAATGGCGACGTCCGGGCGTTCGACAAACAAGGCCGGACTCGCGCTCGCCTTTCTCAATGCAGGGGTCATTGCAAGCTATACGCTGATCGACGGACTGGGTGTGCGCCTCTCAGGCACACCCGCCGCCTATACATTATGGATCTTCCTGCTGACCGGCATTCCGCTGGTCGTCTGGGCTTTTGCCGCTCGACGCATGGCCTTTCAGAACTACATCGCAACCAACTGGCATCTCGGCATGATCGGAGGCGCGGGAACGATCGTTTCCTACGGTCTCGCGCTCTGGGCGATGACGCTGGCACCCGTCGCCGTCATCGCCGCTTTACGTGAAACCTCGATCCTGTTCGGAACGGCGATCTCCGCGCTCGTCCTGAAAGAACACATCAGCATCGTGCGCGTGATCGCTGTCGGCATCATCGCCGTGGGCGCGGGAATTTTACGGTTCGCGTGAGCCCGTGCTTCTGATCGAGGACCAAACTATTCCGCCGCGCCGTTGAGAGGCGACAGTTCGGCCTGCTGCAGAGGCTCCGGCACCTCGCAGCCCGTGGCGCAGCAACGGCCGGGTTGCTTCGAGACACGCTGTCCCTCGTCGAGAACACCGCGGTCGAGAAGGCTCTCCACCAGCTCAACCTTCTCCATTACTGGATAGTTACGCCAGATCTCCCGCTTCATCGCTTCCGGTGAACCGCCGCCGTGAAGCGAGATCACCGAATACCAGCCCGCTTCGTGCGAGACCGTCAGGTCCTCAATGAAGCGCGCCACCTCGGCGCGCTGTTCGGTGGGAATATCCGGCCGGCCACCCATGACGGCCGCGAGCGAAGCCATAGTCTCGGGATTATGGTCTTCATCGGGGCCAGGCAGCGCAACGATCAAGCCGCCCGAAACATAATGCGCCACGCGGTGCATGTCGTAGATCTTGGTAGCGAGCAGAAGCTTGCCGATGTTGGAGAACACCGCATCCGGCATCACAGACCCGGCAGGATCCTTGGTGCAATAGACCGACGAGGCCACGCCGCAAGCATAGAAGCTCTCCGTGATGGTGATGAGTTCGACCATCGCTTCGCGGATATGGGAGTGCCGTTCGGCATCAAGACCGTTGGCCTCGATCATCAACGCTCCCGCACCGATCAGAAGATCGCCAAAGCCCGCGCGCGCGCCGATGCAGGAATGCCGGTGATGTGTGGCGTAGGAGGTTGTGAGAAAGCCGCCCTCCTCCGTCTCGCCCGCAAGAAAGACGCGGTCATGCGGAACAAACACGTCGTCGAAAATCACAACGCCGACCGACTGACCGTATTTGGCAGAGAATTTCGCTACTGCCTCGCCCGGACGTCCCGCCGGACGAGCGATGATCGTGACACCCGGCGCATCGCAGGGCACGGCGCAGCACACGGCGAAATCTTTGTCCTCCGGTGCGTGGGTGCGGCACGGCATCACCAGAAACTCGTGCATGTAAGGCGCACCGGTCACGATCGCCTTGGTGCCACGGATGACGATGCCGTCCCTGCGACGCTCCTTGATGTGGACGTAGACGTCCGGATTGATCTGCTTGCCGGGACGCTTGGAGCGATCGCCCTTGGCATCGGTCATCGCAATGCCGAGCGTGAGATCATTGTCCTGAACGTGATGAAGGTAGGCGAGAAAGCGCTGGCTGTAGTCGGTGCCGTAGCGCTCGTCGGTCAAACGCGTCGATTGATACAGACCATTGAGAGCATCGTGCGCGAGATAACGCTGCGCGCAGCCAGAAGTCTTGCAGACGAGACGCACGGCTTCGAGCTTGTAGAGCAAGTCCTGCGAGTTCTCATCGATATGTAACATCCGGTTTACGACCTTGCCGGACGTGCCTTGCCGCGCCGTCATGAGCGGCGCGTGTTCCGCGCGCAGCGCAAAATCATAAGTGACGCCGACGCCGGCAATGCCGGGTGCAAGCAGCGGTTCATCGGCTACACTTTCCACCGCATTGCCGTTGACGAACACCCTCGGCTTGTAAGCGCGAAGGGATTCCCTGAAATCGGCCGCCGACATCAACATGACGCATCTCGCTATTGTTCAAATTATCGAACAGTGTTAGAATTCTAATATAGTCGGCATTGCTGTCAAGTGAGCCTTGAAAACGAAATGGTCGAAAAGCGGCAAACCCGGCGCCAGGCGGTCAGCGGACACAAGCGCGAACTCATTCTGGACGCCGCGAAACAGGTGTTCGCCGAGGAAGGGCTGGAGGGCGCAAGTCTGAGAGCGATCGCGGTCAAGGCCGGCTACACGCCGGCTGCACTCTACTTCCACTTCGAGTCCAAGGAAGACATCTACGCCGAGGTGCTAAAGGCCTCCCTTGCTTCGCTTGGCGCCACGGTCGATCAGGCAGTGGCACAGACAAGAACGGCGGCGCAGCGGCTGAAAGCCGCGGCGATGAGCTTCTTCACGTTCTATGCTGAGAACCCACGTGATCTCGATCTTGGGTTCTACCTGTTCCGCGGCGGCATGAAGCCATCCGGGCTCGGCCGCGAACGTGACGAAATCCTCAACGTTGCTCTCGAAGCTGCGCTCCGGCCCATCGCCGACGCTGCGACCGAACTTGGCGCATCGCGGCAGAAAGCCAACCTGCTGATGGTTGACTGCTTTGCTCATGCCACCGGACTGCTCCTGTTGCTGCATACGGGACGCATCCGGATGTTCGGGGCATCTGCACAGGACCGGATGGAAGCCTACGTCAAGGACCTGATCGCCCATCTTTCCGAAGGGTAGGACCATGCTCACAATCGACCCCCAGCGTTCCCTGCTCCTCATCATCGATTTCCAGTCGCGCCTCATGCCTGCAATCGACGCAGGTGCGACTGCCGTCCGAAATGCGAACAGGCTTATCGGCATGGCGGAGCTGGTCGACATTCCTTGCATCTTCACAGAGCAGAACGCCAAGGGTCTCGGATCAACCGTCGAGGACCTGCCCGTTGAGAAAGGCAAACTGATTCACAAGCAATTCTTCGATGCCTGCCGGGAGAACAGCTTTCTGGACCACATTCCCATTGATGCCCACGTCGTCGTCGCAGGATGTGAGGCACATGTTTGCGTGCAGCAGACAGTGCTCGGGCTACTGAATGCGCACCGCACGACCTACGTGGTCCGCGACGCGCTCGGCTCGCGCCGCCCGGAAGACAAGGAAACCGCGATCCTGCGCATGGAGAGACATGGCGCTGAGATCGTCACGACCGAGATGGTGGTGTTTGAATGGCTTCAGACGGCCGAACATCCAGGATTTCGGGACGCAATCGCGCTGATTAAGGAGAAGTGACGACGCGTGCCTTGCGTCTTCAGTCGCGGAAATTACAGAAGATTTTTCTCAAGATAGCCGCCGAGGTCCGATGGCGAGCATCGAGCTTCCACATGAATTGACGTAGCCGCACCTAAGATAGAGGTAGCGACTTGCACCACTTCATCGACGCAGGGATAATTTTTTGTATATTTCTCAAATAGTTATGAGGAAATTTCTGCCTAGCCGACGGCAAAAAATGCCGCCTCATCCCCTGGGAATGAGGCTGCCGGACAGAGCGTTTACGCGTCCGCGGCAGCCTCGTTGAGGGCCGCAGCCAAGCGAATCGGACACGCGATTTGATCGTGAAAGAATCAAAATTCCCGCAGGCGTGCAAACAATTAGTGGACGCCAGCATGGGTTTCGGACGCGCGACGATATCGATCGGCCGAGCCGTTTCGTCCTTCCTGCTAGCCATCGTTCGCGCGCCGCCCGAATCATCCTTCTTCGAGCGATTTTGAGAGGAACGTAACGGTTAACAAGAATTAACTGATTTCCGGGGGCTCCCTTCCGATCAACTTCGCCTGATTTTCGCCTGAGCCCCGTTTATCTGACAAGATTCTTGGCGGGCGAGTTTGCAATGGAAACCGGGTTGAGAGGCGCGCCGATCGGGGCAAGCGCGCATGCGAGGGCTTATTCCTTCGACATCTTTGATACTTTTCTGCTTCGTGCCTGCACGACACCGGACGGCGTTTATGAACGGGCATTTCAGCTGGCGCTCGGCGACAGGCTGCCGCCCGAAGCCGCGCTCAGCTACGTCCAGCATCGCATCCAGGCCGAGGCCAGAGCACGCGCCGCCGCTCGAGAGACCCGCAAAACAATCGAAGTGGGGATCGAGGACATCTATGCGCTCTTTCCATTCCGGCTGTTCGGCCTTGACCGAATGGCCCTTCAGGATTTAGCCGACGCGGAATTTCAGGCCGAACTGGAGCTTTGCCGCGCAAATCTGGAAGTGAGCAAGCTATATCGAACGGCCCAACAGGACGGACAAAAGGTTGGCTTCATCTCCGACACCTATTGGAGCTCCGAACAGCTCGGGATGCTGCTCAGGCATTGCGCTCCCGGTCTCACCTGGGACTTCCTGTTCGCCTCATGCGAGCACGGGACCGGCAAAAGCGACAAGCTCTTTACACGCTACCTCGCTGGGCAGGGGCTCGATCCGTCTCGAGCGACACATATCGGCGACAATCCGCATGCCGATATCAAAGGCGCGCGGCGTCACGGCATCCGGACTCGATTTTATCCGCAGGCCACCGGATCGATGTTCGCTCAGTTTCAACGCGAAGATGCGGCCTACCAGACTCTCTGCCTGCGGCACCATTCACGCCTCGATGCAGGCGCGCGCACGCTTCGCCGCATCGTCGCGGCAAACACGCCCCGGCGATCGCCCGGCTTCACCCTCGGCGTGACGACGCTGGGACCCGTCATGAATGCTTTCGACGCGTTCATAGAACGAAAACTCGCACAATTGCGGCGCGACGGCTCGACAGTGCAGGTCGCCTTTCTCGGCCGCGACGGCTTTCTTCCCCACCGCATCTGGTCGCAGCCTCAACACCAGGCCGGCTTCTACATCGAAATTAACCGCCGCGTGAGCCTGATCGCGTCCGCAACGACGATCGAACCGCTGGTCGACCTGTTCAAAAAGATCGACAGCACAAAGATCGATGCCGCGACCTTCGAAAAGATCGTGAAAGTGCTGCCCGATCCGGTGTTTCAATTTTTCCTGCGTTACCGCGACGGGATCGCGACAGCCAAGGAACTCGCCGAGGCGCTGCCGACACTGCTCGATCAGCAACAGATCGCCCGGATCGCGGCCGCAACCCGCGCCGCCCTGCTGGGCTATCTACGGCGCCAGATACCGAATTTCGACACCTGCACCGACCTCATGCTGGTCGATCTCGGCTATTCCGGCAGCGTGCAGAAATCGCTCAGGCGCATTTTCGATCATGAAGGCATCAACATCCGCCTGCACGGCACTTATCTGCTGAGCCTCGATGACAGCTATGACGATATCGATCCTGACGACACCGCGAGCGGGTTCATCTCGGATCTGACGGTTTCTCCGCACGTCAAGCGCATATTCTTGCGCAATGTCGCGCCGCTCGAACAGATCTGCTGTTCGGATGAAGGATCGGTCCGGGATTATCGCAAGTCGAAGGTTTATCGCGAGGCCGACCTCAGATCGCCAGAACAGCTTGCGCTGGTCCGGGACATTCAGGCGGGCGCCATAGCCTTCGTTAACGCCGCGCGCGAACACGCGCGGCATTACCGGCTGGAGCCTTTTTCCGACATCACGCCTTCAGCGAATTGGAGCGCCGCGATCCTGGGTCGGTTGCTGCTGTTGCCCAGCGACAGCGAACTGACCTTGCTGGGAAAGTTGCAGCACGACGTCAACCTCGGCACCACGACAATGGCGCCGATGCTGGATTCGAAAACACTGCTGCAACTCGAAACTGCACGCGGTCTGCCCATCGCCTGCACCGCACCCGCGCCTCCCATGTGGCTGGCCGGCAGCTTCAACGATATTACGCCCGCGATGGGCTACCTTTACGCGCTGTTCGGCGCCAATCGCCTGCCCGGCGATATCTTCGGCGACGTCAAATGCAGCAATATCGGAATCGGATTGTTCGGCAAGGACGGCTCGTCTGCCATGGAGCGGGTGGCTGTCTATCGCAACGGCATGGGCGATTTGCGTGTTCGAATCCCCCTGACCCGCGCGATGAACCTCGAGACCATCGCCATTCCCATCGCCCAGATTGCGAGGGAGGGAATCCTGCGCGGCATCTATGCTCAATACGGCAAGAGCGTGCAGCAGGCAGCGGCAAACGCACAACCGGAACAACTGTCCGCGGATCGGATGATCGCCGCCGGTCTCGATCTCTCAGGCAAATATTACCGCGCCGGGAATGAGGACGGTTGCCTGCTCGTCAAGCCGGGCCATCTGAAATCGGACGTAATGATTCTTACGGTCGGAATATCCCCGCTCGACGCAACCCGCTCGCCTCGCGTCGAAGGAAACGACGAATTCGAAGATGCTCTCAAGGCTGACTTGCTCGACCCTTCTCCGGACAACACCACCGCACAATAACGCACCCACCTGCCATTTCCGCCGCCCGGATTTCGTCCTTTGTCCGTAGAAGAACAAAGGGCGGCACATGATGATTCAACACAACAGCGAAGCCGTGACAGCTTCGCCATCCAGCATCGCAGACGCATTTCTCTCGAACAACCAAATCCGGATGTCGGCCCGGCATCGGGCGCTTCTCACATGGCTTATCACTCGGTTCGGAACGCCGCTGATCTGGGGGAAACAGCACAGCCTCCCGGCGGAGACCAAGCTTGTCGCCGTGCTCGAGCCTCCGAGCGGGCCAGCCGCCGACATCCTCTATCGCGCGCTTTCTCCCGATTGCGTTGTCTTTATTCCCTACAGCGAGAACCCCGCTTTCGATTTCCTCAAATCGAAGTTGAAAGATTTCGGCACCGTCGGTGCCTCTCCGTCGGACGGCCCGCATGAGCTATGGTGGGGCGGCCTCAAGTGGGGGCAGGCGCTGAAAACCGCGCCCAAGATCCAAAGCCCCGTCGTCGCCTCTTGTTATCCGCGAAATACCGACGCAGCCACCGTGGCAAGACTGAAGCGATCGCTAACCGCGCTTGGACTCGACATGGTGATCGAACCTGTCGAGACGAGGATACCGAACCAACTTCATAGTTCGGAAAAAGCCCGCTTCATTCAGAAAGTTCACGAAAAGTGCACTAGGCCGGTTCTGTGGGTGGACTTTGATTCTTCCTTCGAGGCCCTGCCCTCCCTGCTCGAAAAGGTCGAATGCGACTTTGCGGTTCACAAGTGGAATCACTGGGAAATGTCCCCGCGCATTCTTTGCTTCGGGCCTAGCGAAGCCGCAGGGCATTTGCTCCGCATCTGGCGCGAACTCTCGGTGGCCTATCCGGATGTCTGGGATGGTTATGTTCTCGACCAGGCGTGGAGCTTCGTCTCCTCACAAATTCCGTTGCGGACAGTGTGGCTGCCTCGCTCCTATCACGCGGTATCCGCCAGACACGATCCCAACAACCTGCCGATCGTCGTTCACAACATCGAGCCAACCATCCACGATCTCGGCGCAGACCAAGGCTTTCCGAAAGAATTGCGGGCCGCAAGACGCGCTTCGCGGATCGGCGCATCCGAGGCGCTAATCATCATGAGATCCGAGCAGACCATTCATGGGTCGATATCCGTCATTCTCGCGGGCATACGGTCCGCAAGCGCACAAGCGGTGGCGGAAACCGTCGATGCTGTCGTCGACGCATTCAAGAGCGATCCCGCCGGATTCAACCGGCTCGAGCTCTCGCTCTGCGCGTGGGCGCAGGATGTAAACGCCGCGACGGCAATCGCATCCGCGGCAAACCACCGGATTCTGCAAATTACACCGGACAGAAAACCCAGCATCGATTTATTCCGCCGTCTGGCCAATACTGGCATGGGGATCGTGAGCCTGCTTGTCTCCGAGGCACCCAGCATCGCACCCGCAACCCTTCACTGAGTTTCGTTGCATACCGCCAGCGCCGATAACCGAACAGGCCGAACACCATGCTCAAGCAGATTGTCCTTCTTACCGCCCAGCGCGGTCAACAACTGGCGATCACGCAACTTATGCAGGCACATAATCCGTCCTTATCGTTTCGTTACGCATTGACGGGGGACGACCTGCAAGCCATCGATCCGGCAGTTCTGGTCAATGCAAGATTGATCGCCTTCACATCCGGAACCATCGTACCGCGGCATATTCTCAACGCCCTTGGCCACGGCGCCTATAACTTCCACCCTGGGCCGCCCACCTATGCGGGCTGGGCGCCGGCGCATTTCGCACTCTATGACGGGGTTGAGCAGTTCGGTGCGACGGCGCATGAAATGGCGGCGCACGTCGATGCCGGCCCCATTGTCGGCGTCGAATCTTTTTCAATTCAGCAAAACATCGGCGTGCGCGAACTCGAACAGGTCGCCTTTATCCGCCTGGCATTTCTGTTCTGGCGCATGTCGAAGGAGCTCGCGACGCACGAAGCTCCCCTGCCGACGCTCCCGATCCACTGGAGCGGAACGAAAAGCACGCGGCAGATGTATATCGATATGTGCCGCCTTCCGGACGATATCTCGAAGGAAGAGATGGCGCGGCGAATTCGCGCGTTCAGCGACGATTTTCGGGGCATCTATCCCACGATCACCATGCATGGATTCGAGTTTCGATGCACACAAGCTGCAACTGTCGAGCGAAAGCCAGTTGCGGAGGCAGACAGCCCCCCACATCTTAAAGTCATTGCGGAAGCACCCGCATTGGCGTTAAGCGCATAAACCGCCATACCAAACCGGTCGATTATCAAGCGTATCGTTCCTCCGGGGTCACGAAAATGCCAAGACATGCGCATTCGTTAATCGCAGTCGTTGTTCTCATCGCAACATTCGTCGCTGGGTATTTCTCCGCTCCTTACATTGATCAGCGCCTCACCGATTTTTCGGCCGGAGCCCGATAAAATACTCGCCATCGCTTTTTTGTGATTTCTTCAAGAGAGAGCGTTTGCAAGCACAGTATTTCCTCCGCGACGTTTCTGGGCATGTTCTTCGAAGAAATCGACGTAGCCGATGTCATCGCTGGAGCAGTGATGGTCGACGGCAAGGATTTCGAAATGGCCAATAATCAACCGTCGTCCGTTGGGGCCGTCCGGCCACACAAAACTCACCGTCGTCTTCAGCACCGCATTCACGCTGACCGGATAACTTTTACTACCTCCTTTGGTGTCGAACAGATAAGCTTACCCGCTGCGATGCCGTTCCTCGTACTAGGAAGGCTTGATGTTTTCGTAGGACGGGGCCTCATATAGGAGGACTTCCATGACCACATACATCATGCTGGCAACCTGGACTGACCAGGGAATGCAAAACGCCAAGGACTCGCCGCGCCGCCTGGATTTGGCGAAAAAAGCCCTCAAGGACATGGACGGAGAGTTCAAGTCATTCTTCCTTACGATGGGCGACTTTGACTTCGTTGCGGTTTATGAAGCGCCGGACGATGCGATCGCCGCACGTTTCACTTTGCAATTGGGCCTCCTGGGAAACATTCGAACGCGCACGTTGAAAGCATTTCCCGAAGCAGCCTACCGGGAAATCATCACTTCGCTAGGCTAGTTGAGCGCCGGGCGCGCGCTTGGCATTTCTATCTATCCTGGTTGTCAGCTATGAAGTCCTCGTATGCGAGTTCAAGGCTCCGGGCAAAAAAGACGTCCCCGGGGCTCAGAAACCCGCAGCAGGTTGATGATGCCGTCGCCTACTCAAACAGTTCGATGCGACGGGAAAGAAGACCGAGGCGTCTCCTCCCGCAGAAAAATAAACAAGGACACGTACGCACAGAGATCAACGGTACCAACCCTGAGACAGGAGCATTTGCCAGTTGATAACCACCCCGTGCCCGTGAACTCGTTGCGTCACCCGCAGACCGATATGGCTTGGGTTCATCTTAGCCGGGCCGCTAACAACATGATGGCCTAAGCCGCCGGGCGACGGCCTGCTATGATTTGGTCTGCCGCCCGGCCGGTCACCTCCGCCATGTGGTCGAACTGGCGGGTAAACCCGCCAGCGCCGGCCGTGGCCGAACGCAGTTCCACGATCAAATCGCCGATCAACGCTTCCGGCATCATCGTCCGCACCACATCCCAGCCCAACCACCCTTCGCGTGCGTCGAAGCCGAGTATCTGGCCGCGTCGGCCGGACACGATCGAATTGACCTTCGCGGTGGCATCGCTCGGACAGACGATGTCCACCACATAGATCGGCTCGAGCAACACGGGCGCACAGTGTGGCAGTGCCTCGGTGACGCCGATGCGCGCGGCGGTGCGGAAGGCCTGATCGGAAGAATCGACGCTGTGATAAGAGCCGTCAGTCAGCGTCACCTCCACATCGATCACCGGAAAACCGAGCGGACCTCGCATCAGCCCGTCGCCAACACCTTCCTCGACCGCGCCGATGTAATTCTTCGGCACCGCACCACCGACGATGGTTTCGCGAAACGCCATGCCTGAGCCGCGGGGCAGCGGCTTGATATTCAACACCACATCGCCGAACTGGCCATGGCCGCCGGATTGTTTCTTGTGCCGCCCGCGCTGTGTGATCGGCTTGCGGATGGTCTCCTCATAACCGATCGGCGGTGCATGCTGCTTCACGCTGACACCGAAACGATCCTGCAACCGCTCCATCGCGACGCGCAGGTGCATTTCGCCCTGCCCCCACAGCACCATTTGATGTGTGATCGAATTGTGGACTACGCTAAGTGAGGGATCTTCGTCCGTCAGCCGCGACAACGCCTGCCCAAGTTTGACGTCGTCCTTGCGGTCATCTGCGATGATAGCAGTCGCGAGCACCGGTTGAGAGGGCTCGGCATAGATAAGGGCCGCTGGCGCGGTTTTGCCGGCACTCAGAGTCTCGCAAGTCTTCACGGCATCGAGCTTGCCAAGCATCACGGTATCGCCCGCCACAGCGGAACTGCGCTTGCTGTCAGCGCCGCCGTTCGTTGCAAAAATGCTGGAGACACGCCCTGCCCTTCCGCCGGATGACGTGACGTCATCACCGTCGGCAAAGTGGCCGCGCAGGATGCGCGCGAGCGACTGTTTTCCGCCGTGCTGAAGGTGCGTGCTTTTCATGACGTAGGCCAGCCCATTTTTGTCGTCGGACACGCCAAGACGCCGTGCGGTGTCGGCTACGTCGGGAGTTTCGTGGCGCAGCGCCTTCATCAACCGCAGCACACCGTTCTCCCGCGTGGCGCAGCCAAGCAGCACCGGACAGATTTTCCCTTGCCGCAATTCGCTGGCGAGATCGTCGAACACCTCGTCGCGTGGCGGTGAAATGTCTTCGAGCAGTTGCTCCAGCAGCCTGTCGTCGTGGTCCGCCAATTTCTCCAGCATGGCGAGGCGCGCGTCCTTCTCATGGTCGAGGTCGCCCGGCTCAAGATCAATCACCTCAGAGGGCATATGCTCGCGATAGACGAAGGCGCGCTCGAGCGCGAGATCGACAAAGCCGGTAATGATGTCATCCTTCCAGATCGGAATCTGCCGCAGCACAAGCGGCGTGCGCGACGCTGGCTGCAGCATCTCCAGCGTTTCGCGGATGCCTTTGCTGGCCTTGTCAATCTTGTTGAGGAACAGGAAGTGCGGGATTCCAAGATCCTCCAATTCACGCAGCGCAAGTTGCAACTGTGGCAGCTTACGTTCGTCGGCTTCGCATACAACAACCGCAGCATCGACCGCTGGCAGAACCGCACGCGTGTCATATGCAAACTCCACCGACCCAGGGCAATCGATGAACGTGTAACTGTCTCCCATGAAGGTGGTGGTTGCCGTCGTAAGGCCCACACTCATCTGGTGCAGGCGGGCCTCTGGAGACGAATCCCCGACCGTGTTCCCGGCCTCGACTGCGCCCGCTTTGGAAATGGCTCCGGTTTGGCACAGGATGGCTTCAAGTAAGGTGGTCTTGCCACTTTGGAACGACCCCACAAGCGCGATGCACCGGGGACCGCGTGGACTGCTCACATCTTGTCCCATCTTCAGTCTCCTGTCTGAACACGGCATTCTGAGCGAAATCTCAATGGAGCATGCCACAGGTTCGGCCCTATGGAGACAGAAAATCCGGTCGCGTCAGGGCCGTCCAGGCTAGACGCCCCACACGATGGGCACCAGCTCATCACCTGTAAAAACAATTTGTCCCGCCGTGGTGAGCAGACAACACCCAGACCCAGATTAAAGACGTGCTCGAAAGAGCGGTTCTGGCCGGCTGGAACCGGGAAACTCCGGGTTCACAGATGAGTATTGAATGGCGCGTCTGAAGAGATTCTGACTCTTGCTATATTCAGCGGGTGGTCGCTTCGAGTCAAAAGCAGACGCATGGCATCCCAGAGGACTGATAAGCTTTATACCATTTACTCATCAGTCAAAGTAATCGGATAGGTTGTCAGTCTGATAGCGCATCTACCCATGCAGGCACGATTTCTGTGGCAAGCCCATAGCGCGCTTCATCGAAGACACAACAATTCTCAGACGGGGCAAGATTTAGCTCATATGTCCGCACACCATGACTTGCCGCCAGTTCGACCAAACCCGCAGCCGGATAAACGGTGCCGGAGGTCCCGATAGCTACAAACAGGTCTGACCGAGTAACGGCGTCGCTAGCTTCATCCATCCCATAAGGCATTTCACCAAACCAGACGACGTTCGGGCGCAGTCTGCCTACCTCGCCACAGGCCGGACACCTATCCTTTACCCCCAAATCAGCAGTCCATACGGCAACCAGGTCACAAGCAACACATTTCACCTGCATTAATTCTCCATGAATATGGAGTACGTTGCTTGAACCTGCTCTCTCGTGAAGATCATCTACATTTTGCGTGATGATGTTTAATTCACCACCCTTCCTCGCGAGCTTTTCAGCAAGCCTAACTAGAGCGAAGTGAGCTGCATTTGCTTTGACTTCGTGAAGCAAACGCCGTCGCAAGTTGTAAAATTCATGAACCTTCTCTGGCTGCGCTTTAAATGCAGCCGGAGTTGCTAATTCCATAGGGTTAAATTTGGCCCATAGGCTCTCACCCTCACCGCGAAAGGTAAGAAGACCAGATTCTGCGCTAATCCCCGCACCAGTCAGAACACTAACTTTCACACTCGCAGTCTCTCACATACATATCTTCGTACTGATAAGCTTTCTGCTAATGCTTGGCAGTTCTGCTTTTGAAGCGGTGCAGACCAAGCTGAATGAGCAACTAACCAATCACAAAGCGTTCGAATGAAATAGGGCGCTATATTGGCTGGCCGCATATTTGATGATCACGGCCAGCGAATGACGCCAAGTCACGCTCGCAAGCACAGCGTAAAGTATCGGTACTATATTTCCGCAGCCCTTATACAGGGTCAACAGGAGCAGGCTGGCAGCGTCAGCCGTGTTCCAGCACCCGAGATTGAAGCACAGATCATCAAAACGGTGCGCGCACAGCTTGGTTAGCTCACGACTTCCATGGATGATGCGGCGCTTGTCCGGGACCATGTGGCGCGGATCGAAGTCCACTCGGGTCAGTTAGTCGTAGAGCTCTCACCTAAGTCAGGCGTCCGCTCACAACGAAAGCTGCGCGGACATCGGATCAAGATTCTCTGCCCGAAAACACTCGACCAATTCGCTCAGAAAATCGCGCCCTCCTCATTACCTCGATTGCCAGAGGCCGACGCTGGCTCAAAGAAATTATCGAAAACCCCGGGGTTACTGCTCATACTATCGCTGCACGCGAGCACTGCAGCGTACGCAAGATCAACATGACGATCTCACTTGCATTCCTTGCTCCGAACCTTGTCCGAGCAGCCATAGAATGCCGCCTGCCGCACGGTATGGGCGTGACTCGCTTATGCGGTTAGCCGTCTGAATGGTCCCGGCAACACCGCGCACGCACTTGGCCTGTCTCCAAACTAATCTCGTCACCGAGATATTTATCTCGGCGCGCTTGTCACACCTTGAACGGTCCAGACCAAAGCTTGAGCCGGCCCAGTGACATACACATAGGCCACTTGGCACGGACCGACCTCCCCCAGTGCTATGATGCACTTGGCCAGCTCGCGGCGCAGTCTTTTCCATGTCGTCTCTATTTTCCAGGAAACGAGGATTTCGGGCTGGAGACCAGCTGCCAAAATCAAGGACCTTGGCTCTCGGCACTCTTTCTGGAGACTTAAACGCGCACAATGAAGCCCACTAAATGCGGGTATTTCAGACAAGTTCAGGAAATCTCTGTTTTCTCTCGAATGTTTGGTGGGCCCGGCAGGACTGCCTCAGCCTCACAAAATCAATAACTTAGAGAAATCCGAGACATCTGATTCTCGCGATGCTTCGCGTTATTTGTCTCAGTCAAATGGTGCGCCTGAAGAGATTCGAACTCTTGCTATGCCACTTCGGATCAGAAGGGGTCATCATCCCAAACGAACAGAGCGCTCTGTTAACCATCGCGCCGGATGTATCGTTTACGAGTCTAGCTTTTTGATTTGGCGGCCTCCACGTTGATGAGGCCAGAGCGCGAGAGCTTTTGGCAGCCGCCACCCGATGCTGTAACACCGAGCGACGGCCTAACCACAACCGACTAGTTGGAGTCAGTCATGGCTGAGTGCCAGTTTATCCGCGATTCGCGGCCCCCTTCCCATCCCTTGTTGCCGATGATCGCTGCCCGTTTGAGGCGGTGCGGCCGGATCATGTTCCGTTCAGACGGCTGTATGCCCCAGGGCCTGTCCGTTCTCGGCTTCTCATCCGCCATCTAAGCCGGTTTCTCTTTCTTTAGAGAGCATCGCAAAAGGCCGCGAAGCCATTGCACGTCGTGCCAACGCCAAAGCGACGGACATCGCACCGGCCATTCGTGAACTGCAGAAATCTGGCGCGACGTCTTTGCGGGATATCGCCACTGGCCTCAACAATGCGGGAATCCCGACGCCACGCGGCGGGCAATGGTCCTCGCAGTCGCGAAGGCAATTGCATAAGCTGATCTAGGTTACGCTGGAACAGCGGGAGGCGACTTTAAATGCTCACATAGACAGATCGAACGATGGGACGCTCTAGTGCCAGTGCGCGCATTTCGAAGTCTGGCCTATTCCGGGGTTGAGACTATTGGTTGGATCAAGCCTGCGGTAGAACCCCGCCAGCTCGGGCTTGGCGTGATACAAATGGCCGACATTATGTTCGGCCGGATACTCAGCGCCACGCTTATCGAGCAGATCCCACATCTCGTGCTCGAGCGCGAGGCAGTCGTGCCCCTTTTTCACCACGTAGTCCTGATGGAAAACGTGACAGAAGAAGTGACCGTAATAGAGCTTCTTCTCAATCTTGGCGTCCATCTCCGCAGGTAAATGCTCGACCCAGTCGCGATCGTTGCGGCGTAGCGCGATGTCAAGGGCGACGATGTCTTCGACCTCGCGGGCATGGATCGCGCGATAACGCACCGCCGCTCCCGCCACCGCGAAACGGTGCAGAAAAGCAGCTGCGCCCTCCTTCGGAGTACACTCGAACATGTCACCGCGGGCGGAGGGGAAGATGCCGCTCAAATAGTCCCGTGCCTCGACGATACCCGCGCCGCCCATGCGCAGAAGTAGGTGATGTTCGTAACGATTACGGAAATCGTTCATCCGCGCCGGCAAATGCTGCGGCATGAGTCCGGCCATGGCCTGTGCGAGGTGGTCGGAGATAGTCGTCCCCAACCTCAGTCTCTCGGTCAGCGCGTCGATACGTGCCTTGGCGGCGAACAACGCAGGCATCCGGTTGGTCCCCACCTTCTGAATGAACAGGAAGGTGTCCTTGCCGTATTTTGCCGCCACGTCATAAGCTTCGCGATGAATGTATTCGCCCGAGATCGGGACGTTCTGAAAATTGGCGAGGATATAGCGACGAATTTTGGTTAGTTCAGCGGCATCATTCGTGCCTATGTAGAAGACGGCCGTCTCCTTCTCAGCTTTGAACGTGTCGAGCCGCACGGCGAAGACGGCGAGCTTGCCCGCACACCCCACCGACTCGCGAAGACGCCGCGGATCGGCATTGAACCGTGCCGGAGTCTCCGCCTCGACGTCGCGAACATGGGAGACATATTCGCGGTCGGAGGCCCAGGCGTTTGTCGGCACGGCGGCCGGCAGATCACCGCGTTCGACACGCGACAGGATCTGTTCGGGATCATCACCCAAATCCATTCCGAGATGATTAACGAGCCTGACTGAACCGTCGGCGCACACCTCTGCGTACAAGCTCATCTCTGTATAGGCGGGGCCGCGCTGGATCAGAGCGCCGCCCGAATTGTTGCAGATGCCGCCCAGCACTGAAGCTCCAATGCAGGATGAGCCAATCACCGAATGTGGCTCGCGGCCCAGTGGACTGAGGCGCTTCTCCAGCGCGTCCAATGTGGCGCCCGGCAAGCAGAGGACCTGCCGTCCATCTTCGATCAGGTGAATACCCCTCAGGCGCATCACGCTAATCAACACGATCTCGCGATCATAATCCTCGCCCCAGGGAGTAGAACCGCCTGTCAACCCGGTATTCGCCGCCTGGAAGATCATCACTCGTCCAGCCGCAACGGCAGCGTTCAGCACCTGCCACATCTCAATCAGAGAGCCGGGGCGCACCACCGCCGCCACCGGACCACAGCCACAGCGAAAACCACGCGTATAGCGCCGCGTCTTCCGACCCTCCGTCAGCACATGGGACGCCCCCACGATAGCACGCAGACGATCCAGCAAAGCGGCGCGCGACAGCTGGGCCTTGGCTTCAACTTGGATCATGGCGAATTCTTTTCTCCATCAGCAAGCGGACGCGGCAAGGACGCCGACGCGAGATCCACGCCTTCGTCACCACTTCAATGCGATTCCTGCATCACGCTCGCAATATCCGCGACAATCGCACTGACATTATTGATGCTGTTGTTCATCGCGCTCATGGCACGTCGCATTTCATCAACCGCGCCTTGCACCTTACCAATCTGGCTGCCGATATCGATCGTAGCCTTGGCTGTCTGACCCGACAACACTTTCACTTCCTGAGCGACGACAGCGAATCCAACACCCATATCTCCAGCCCGCCCGGCCTCAATTGTCGCATTCAACGCCAACAAATTCGTTTGCTTTGCGACCTTGCCGATAGTCGTGGCAACGTCGCCGATCCGCGATGTCGTTTCGCTCAGTAATAACATGGCTTTGGCGGCCTCTTCCGCCGCATTGGCTGCTATCGCCGCGACACCCGTTGCTTTCATCATCTGACGAGAGATGTGATTGGTTCGGCTGACATCTTGGATACGCAGAGCGATCACGGACCCCACAAGACTGGTAATGATGTAAGCGAAGGGGCGGACCGCATCGAGCGGACCGGCAAGGCCGTAGGAGCCGATACGCTTTCCGTCGATATTGACGGGCATGTTAATGCCTTCCCGCATACTGCCATTGCTGGCAGCGGCCATATCGGCGTTGACTTCGAACTGATCGACCTCTCCGCCCATGACTCGCGCGGCCGCTGCATGCACGGTCCCGATCCGTTCCCGCAGATTGGAGGCCAGAATGACACCTCCCTGCCCCATGAAGGAGCAGTCGAATCCCATCTTCTCCGCAACCAGATCGCAGATCTGTTGGGTATGAGAAAGATCGATAGTTCCGGATAGCTCGTCGTGACAGTCTGCCGGCGCACTCAAGGAACATCTCCTTGTTTCAATGCAGGGCGCTATCTGAAGCGCAGGTTTTCTCGTGATAGCTGGCTGATCGAGGTGCATCCCATCAGCTTCATGTCGCGCTCGAGTTCGGTCCGCAGCAGGCCAAGCGCACGCTCCACACCGGGTTGGCCGGCGGCGGCGAGCGGATAAAGATAATAGCGTCCGAGACCCACCGCCTTGGCACCCAGCGAGAGTGCCTTGAGGATGTGTGTGCCACGCTGGATACCTCCATCCATCATGACGTCAATGCGGTCGCCTACGGCATCGACGACTTCGGCGAGATGGTCGAAAGGAGCGCGCGAGCCGTCGAGCTGCCGGCCGCCATGATTTGAGAGGATAATCCCCGCACAACCGATATCGGCCGCACGCCTGGCATCTTCGACCGATATGATACCCTTGAGACAGAACGGCCCGTTCCAGCTCTGCACCATCTCGGCCACATCGTCCCAGTTCATCGAGGGGTCCAGCATGTCCGTGAAATAGCGGCCGATCGACATCGCCCCGCCACTCATGTCGACGTGATCTTCCAGTTGCGGCAGCTTGAAGCGCTCGTGAGTGACATACTGGAGTCCCCACATCGGCTTAATCGCAAATTGCAGCATGCCGGCAGGAGTCAGGCGAAAGGGAATGCTGAAGCCCGTGCGCAGATCGCGCTCGCGATTGCCACCGGTGATGCTGTCCACCGTCAGCATCATGACTTCGACACCCGCCTCCTTGGCTCGCTGCATCATGGCGCGATTGAGACCGCGGTCCCGGTGGAAGTAGAACTGATAGATTTGCGGCGTGTCGTGGGTTTTGCGCAGCTCTTCGAGACTCACCGTGCCGAGGGAAGAGACACCGAACAACGTCCCAAGCTTCGCCGCCGCGGCTGCAACCGCGCGCTCGCCCTGGTAGTGAAACAATCGCTGCAGCGCGGTTGGCGAACAGTAGAACGGCGTGGCAAGCTTCTGGCCCATCACGGTTACTGACAGGTCGATCTCGCGCACGCCCCGCAATACATTGGGGACTAGATCGCAATCCTCGAAGCTCCTGCTGTTGCGCCGCTGGCTGCACTCGTCGTCAGCTCCACCGTCGATGTAATCAAAAATCGGCCCCGGCAACCGCTGACGCGCGAGCCGCCGGAAGTCATGGAAATTGTGACATTGATTCAGGCGCATAGCCGACCTCTAGACCATCGTTTGACTATCAAGGGATCTTCCAGAGAAAGAGGCGGGGGAGACCATCCCCCGCCTCCCTCATCAGTGCACGAGGAGACTCAACGGCCAGAGATAGGCCTGACCGAGCACCAGGAAGCCGACAAGGACGGCCAGTGCCAGGCTGTGAAAGAAAACAAAGCGCAGAATGGTGCCTTCGTGCCCGTACCATTTGGTCGCGGTCGACGCGACAACGATACTCTGGGCGTCGATCATCTTACCCATCACACCACCGGAACTGTTGGCAGCCGCCATCAGCACCGGGTTCAAACCCAGTTGTTGGGCGCTGATTTTCTGCAGCCCGCCGAACAGTACATTCGAAGACGTATCTGAGCCCGTAAGAGCAACACCGAGCCAACCGATCATGGCGCCGAAGAACGGGTAGAGAACTCCGGTCTTGGCCATGGCAAGGCCGAGTGTGGCATCAGTGCCCGAGTACTTGGTCACGAAGCCGAGCGCCAGCATGCAGGCGATCGTTAGCAACGAGTAGCGGACGAGAACCAGGGTCTTTCCGAACACTCTGGCAAGGCCAAGTGGGCTGTAGCCGAGAAGGAAGCCAGACACGAGCGCCGAGAGGAAAATACCCGTGCCAGCCGCTGACAGGATATTGAATGCGTAGACCGCTCCCTCCGGGGTTAGCTTCGCCACAACCGGAGGAGCCTTCAGGATTAGGTTATGAAGCCCTTCAACCGGAACGCGACCTATCCAGATGCTATCAAGCCAAGCTTTGATCTGAGGCGTGCCCCACGCGAATACAAACAAGGAGAGAACAATCCAAGGCATCCACGCTCGAGCAACAGCGCCAGCCGAGGTCTTATCGGCCTGATGCTCGTGCTCTTCTTCCTTTTGAACTTTTCTAAATCTCTCGGGCATCTCTTTCAAAATGCGCTTGGGCTGCCAGACTTGCAGGAATGCCCACAGGCAAAGCATCGATGAGATCGCTGCGATAACGTCGACAAGCCATGGCCCGTGGAAGTTGGACACTAGATATTGAGGAACCGCGAATGAAACGCCGGCAACGAGAATAGCGGGCCATATCTCAATCATCTTGCGGAAGCCGACGAAGGCCCAGATCAGCCAGAACGGGACTATCAAAGAGAAGAATGGTAGCTGCCGTCCGATCATGCCAGAGAGCGCTTGAAGATCGAGGCCGGTCACCGCAGCAAGCGCAATGACCGGCGTTCCCAATGCGCCGTAAGCAACCGGCGCAGTATTTGCAATAAGCGACAAACCCGAAGCAGCAAGCGGCGAGAAGCCGAGACCTATGAGCATTGCCGCGGTGACGGCAACCGGTGTGCCGAAACCAGCCGCGCCTTCAAAAAAGGCACCGAGCGAAAATGCGATGAAGAGCAGTTGCAGTCGCCGGTCATCGCTAAGGCTGCTGATCGAGCGCTGTAGAACCTCGAACTCGCCTTTTTCGTTGGTAAGCTGATAGAGAAAGATGATGTTGAGCACCAACCAGCCGATCGGAAGCACGCCAAACGCGGCGCCGTAAGCGGCGGAAAGGCCTGCCAGCTTCACCGGCATGCCGAAACCTAGAACTGCGACAACCAGCGCGGCAACCAGCCCTAATATCGCGGCCCAATGCGCCTTGATCTCGAAAATGGCGATCGCGCCCAGCAGCACGATGACCGGCAGCGCTGCCACCGCCGTCGAAAGCCAAGGGTTGTTAAAGGGGTCGTAAACTTGGGTCCACGTCACTAAGGCCTCCTCATGTTTTCTTGTAAAAAATTATCTTTGGTCATGTTATTTTAACATTTATTCGTTTGGTAAAATTGATTTACCACAACTGTCAATTATAAATTTAAAAGACCATTCGCGAAGAAGCATCGCCATGCTTGACCGACCTCCCCTTTAGTTCATAGTGACGCCAGATTCGCTCGATTTACCAAAGGGGTGGGAGTGTCTTGAGCAACGTTGTGCGAGGACCGAAAGTCTCAGAAGCGATGGCCGCGCACATCGAAAAGCTGATCCTGGAAGGCGTGTTGCGGCCGGGCGAAAAACTCGCGCCAGAACGTGAGCTTGCCGAGAAGCTGGAGATATCACGCCCATCGCTCCGTGAAGCAATTGAGATCCTCGAGGGACGCGGTTTATTGGCCAGCGGCCGATCAGGGACATTCGTCGCGCAATTCCTCACGCCGCTCTTTCAGCCACTTGCAACCCTGTTGCAGGATAGGCCGCGGGTAACCGCCGATTATTTCGAATTCCGCCGCATTCAGGAAGTGAACGCGGCGCGATTCGCGGCCATGCGCGCCACCGATGTAGACCGACAAGCGATCCAGCAATGCATGCAGCGAATGCAGAAGGCCCATCGGCTGGAGGATCCGACGCAAGAAGGTGATGCAGACGTTGATCTTCATCTTTTAATCTATGAAGCGAGCCATAATGTGGTTCTGCTGCACATTATGCGCGCACTCGCGGATCTTCTACGCAACGATATCTTCTACAATCGTGCGCAACTCTATCTGCGAGAGGGCGTCCGGCATCAATTGCTTGAACAGCACCTCGCAATTGCGCAAGCCGTGATCGCAGGTAAAGCCAAGGACGCCGAAGCCGCTGCCGCGCAGCACATCCGCTTTACTTTTGAAACAGTCGAAGAGATCCGGCGCGACAGCTTGCGGCTGGAAACGTCACTCAGCCGCGTGAACCGCAGCGACTTCCTAGCCTAGCCATATGACCTGCGGGAGATAAGCTGGGCATCATCGCCAGTTATCTCACAATCTCACATGATTGATCGCAACGAACTAGCGCCTTGATCCCGGGTTTACATCTGGAGCCGCGAAGGTCAGCCGCGGAGTATTTGACCCGCATTTAAAACCGGAAATCTCGCGCGAGACACGGAACAGGTCAGATACTGTCCTTCAGTAATCGGATGCTTGATGAGGACCGACAAAGGAGGACAACCGTCGCAAGAGAAAACAGCGAGTTGTAGCCTCCTGGCCGGTCGTTATCGATATGCACGCTTGCTAATCATCCTGATACTCGTGGAAGCGAAGACCGGTCAGCCTGGCTTCGGCAAGCGCCTCTGCAACAAGCGTCGAGCAGAACACGGATCCGCGCATGTCGGGATCCGTCCAGATCGGCGCATCACCAATGACCGCTTTGTTGAACACGCATCGGTCGCCGACCGCGGTACGCCACCGACCGCACTCCGTGCGTAACGGCGTCAGCGCACTTTCGTGGAGACTGTGGAGTCGCCGACAGATGACGAACCAATAGTGCCGAGCAAATGGTGCGCTCGCTTTGGCTCGATGAATGTCGACCGGCAAAAATTGATGGACACCGGGGTCGCGCTTTTCAACCACGTGTCGGAACGCCTCGGATACGATCGGGCTGCCGACAGCAATGACATAATCGAGGATCGGCTGCGCCTGGCTTTCCCAACACACCATCCGCGGGACGGTGTCTGGGTTGACAGGATAGCCCTGCAGCATCTTATTTGCGGCGTTGTGCAGGCGACGATCGACAGCGTCCGAATCGCGATACTGAACATCAAGGATTGGGCGCCTGGAGTCGGTGCTAATCCTCCCAACTCCGAATGCTTCATTGTCGCCAAGACCATAGATCATTCGCACGCCTGCCAGCCGCCTTGACGAGTCCACCTTGCCTTCTGCTCGCATCGACGGTTTGCAGCCAGCAGTCTTCCAGGATTCCGAGCCTCAACAGCTAGAGTCCCCGGTGGTCATCATCGCATTATCGTGCGGCACAAAACTCATGAGTTGTACCAATATGACGGATTAGATTTTCTGATTTTATGCCGTGCACTGGCCGGCGGCCGACGAGGAGAAAGGCCGGGAGTACATAAAGTCGCGCCGGAATCCGGTCGCGCTGAGGATTTCGGCTGCCGGCTCCATCAAGCGCCGGGTGCGATTGCTGCCGCCGCTCACGCCACGCCGTGCAGACAAAGAGAGAGTCTCACTCGCGACGCTTTCGAATGCTCTTCATAAGTCGGAACATCACGAATAGAGCGGAAGCAACGTACAAAAATCCGCCGATGAACATGATGCCGTAAACGCCGGCGAACAATTCGCGGTCTTCTCGGTAACGGTCTGGCGTGCCGGTGACGGGGTAAACATAAGCGGCGATCAGCCCACCTATTCCGTAGCCGACGATAAGACAGACCGGCACGAGGACGAAAAGACTGCCGATGAAAACGACGATCAGCTTTACCATCGCTACGCATTCTCAAAATCAGCGAACGCGTCAAGCGTGAAGCGTTCGGATTGGGCATAGCGTCGATGCCAGTTCATCTGCGCATTCGCTTCGTTCTGGTGGCCATAGCACCAACCCCTCTCATTGAGAACGGCGCCATAGATCGCAGCGATTTTCACGCGACGGCGACGCGAACATCTTTGCTCCGACTGCGCAGGCAGACGTTCCCCCGCCTCTTCCCGCGGAAGCGTGAAGGTCTCCCGGACATAATAGTCGTCGGCCGCGGCCCGTTTCTTGCGCCGGGATAGGCTCTCAGCTAGGTCTTTGGGTGATTTGTAGGCCATCGCAAATCAAATAGTTTCCGCCATCCCTGGAACAAGCATTTAGCCCTCGGATTATAGGCCGGGAGCCTAAGCATTATGCCTATTTTTCGATACTTTACAGTCGTCGGTTCATGCCTACTGGCATTGCTATTTTTGACTGGTTCGTACCTTCCGCCATCGCCGCAACAAACTTCTGATTTCCAAATCGACAAAACTGCAATCCGGATAACCAGCGAGGCGCGGACACTGCCTCCGGTTGTTATCGGAAATCCGGAATGAGCGAATCTCAGATCTTTCCGCACGCCAATTCTCAACAACAGAAAAAAGGCGTGGGAACATCTTCCCCCGCCCTTTTTCAGCGATCACAAGTTTGATTGATTACGAGGCGTCCTGTCGCAGGCTATCTCATTCGAAACATCACTGCTCCGACTGCGTCAAAGCGACCACGGTACCAGTGGGTTCCGGCTCGTGAGGTTTTAGACTGCCGAAGGTTTCGTCGTTCCAGTCGGCCAGACTGACAACCGAACCGGCCTGAGCTTCTGCTTCCATAGATCCTGTCGGCTCAAATACCTTTAGACCGACCTCATCAACAAAGAAGGTATGATCACCGAACACCTCACTCAATTTGCCAACCGCTGGATGGTTGTCCGGAAGAACTTGCGCGTTCATCTGGTTCAGGGTCTGCTTCACCTGCGTCGCGTTAAGTTTCATGGCTTCTCCCGCTAGATTCGAACAGAGCTTAGCTCGCGCTTCACCCACCGTGGTCGTCTGATCAGGCAGCCTTCCTCGTGAACATAGTCAGAGTATTATTGCCATCGACATTTACGGCGACAACCTGTGCAGAATTGCGCCCTTTCGCTTTGAGTGCAGAGACGGCCTCAGGCATTGCGTCGATCGACTCTCGGAGTGATTTTAGATCCTCTTGCTTTGTATTTGCCAAAACCACGTCAACCTTTGAACGCATGTCTGGCGGCAGATCTTCGACATCTACTACTTGAATACTGCGTATCGTAACCCTTTCCTGCTGCGTTTTCTTCTCTTGATTTGGCGATCCAGGAGTGCTTTGCGCCATGATAGGCGACACTCCCATGAAAAGCGACGCAACCACGATCGGCATTGCCAAGGCTCGCATGAACTGCTCCCTCTTTCATTTTGGATGAAGCTACAGTTTAGAAGCAGAAGATGGTGCATGACCGTTAATTGCGTGACCATTCAGTGGATACAGAGTGGCGATAGTGTGCTTGCCTCCGCAACACACAATCGACTAGCCTTAACTAAAATGACCCGATCTCGATTCCGTCATGCATCACGGCGGCACTTCGCCATTAAAAGAAAGCTTTCACAAAATGTCCCGCGCCATTGCTAGTGCTCTGTTGTTTGCGAGCTCAATCATCATTACCAGCGCTGCTCACGCACAAGATGCTCAAGGGCCGTATGGAACGGCGAAATTTGAGAGCTACGCCGATATAGATACCGTCAAGCAGCTAGAGGTGGTCTGGGATTTCAACTTTCAGGATCCAAAGATGGTCAATGTGGCGCTCAACAATCTGAGTGCACTGATGAAGGCGACCTCTGATTTTGGCCCAAAAGAGATTGATCCGGTCAAGGTGGTTATCGTTTCTCATGGCCCCGAAGTGGTGCTGTGGGCAAAGAAAAATTACACAAAGTACAAGAATATTGTCGACCGCGCTGCAAGCTTTGCCAAGCAGGGCGTGCGCTTCGAGATTTGTCGTAATGACGCGGCTGCTCTTGGCTTCAAACCTGAGGACCTTCACGGATTCGTAACGGTGATCCCTGCCGGGCCCTATGCGCTAACCTACTGGCAGAACAAGGGCTACGCTTATATTGCGGTGGGGGCGACGATGCCGACGCCACCAATTAGCGACTACAACAAGGCAGACCTTGGAAAATAGAGATCAGCCTGCCCTAGCCGCAATGCTGTTTCGCATCTCGCGAGAGGCGCAGCGTTGGAAATGCTTGTGGGATCGTTTCTAATAGTTGCTGCTGGGGTCATTTGTTTTTTTATGCCTACCCCCAATCACCGTCTTCTAAACCTCGGATGCGGAGCCGCGAGCATGGCGCTTCACGTTGCGCCGAAACACTGCGATTGAACAGTTAAACACCTGTTTAGCAAGGCCTCAACCATCCGGCCAGAACGCTTAATGGTGCGCGCCGTTCCGAAGGGGTGATATCATCGAATGATAATGATTGAGTACGAACAGCCGGACTGCTGAGGACAAATTTCCACCACGCCTGCGCTGGCCATCGATCTCGCTGGCCAGTGCGGACAACGTCATCCCGTGCATTGACGAGATGTCCTTCATGCCTGTCCAGAACGCCTCTTCTACGCTGATATCGGTCTGGTGACGGGAGATAACGACGAAGCATTTAACAATAGGAGACTTCGTCGAGGCTTTTCGTCCTCCCCCTGATCGGCGATCGATACCCAGCATCCAACAACAGAGATTTGACACCAATAAATTTCGTATCGCTCCCTAAGTGGCATTCTGCTCATAATCCGCGATAGCCGCGCGCACAACATCATCCATAATCGAAGCTGGCCAAATTCCAGCGTGGATGCCGAGCAATTGCAAAATTTGATACGGCTCCAACCGCCCAGAAACAGGGCATGGCTCTTGAGCAGCGATGGCCTTCGCCGTCGTGTCGAGTATGTCATCGCTGATATAGGTATTCCGCAAAATCCCCGTCCTGCTTGCGTATAGAAATCGAGTTAAGCGGCTCATGACTCCTCGCGGAGATTCACAAAGCCGCTGCAGTTCGAGGCAAGGAAGCCTTTCCGATGCCTTTCAAGTCAGTACGATCTCTTAATCAGCAATTGTGGGAAGAATGAGCCACCACCGATCCGTGTTCGCTTGGCCGTTCCGCACTCATAACACCAATGATCGCCAAGCAACGGTTAGTTGGGATGATGCCACACGCGAGGCGCGCAATCTCACGTACAATACCCAGCCAACTTCGTTTCAATTGACCGCTGGCATCGCTTTGGCTTGATGATTATTCTATGCAAGAGGTGATTGGGACAACTATTCGATTCTACGCCTGATTTGGCACATGCGAAGCTTCAAGCCAACTCCGGCCCGTTGCCACGAAGTCGAGGTTATCGCAAACCTCCTGCAGCCGTTTCCTGGCAATGAAGAACTAGCACCGGCTGTCCATCTTCTGTCATTAGACAGGCTATGAACGCCCGCTTTACACCAGAAGCAGACTTACTTCTTAATAATGGAGCCCTTCACAAAAGTAGACCCACAAACCGCACACTTATCAGCAGCATTTCCTGCAAGCGTATCATAAGGCCCTTGCTTCCAGATACAGGCATAAGACACCATTAGAGCGGTCGATCAGGTCAGACGCGCTCATGCGTCAACGACGCGGCCGCTGGCGGCAACGTCGAGTTAACTCGCCGATTCCTTTCGTCGACGAGAACAATCGAAGGCTTAAATGTGCGAGCTTCATCACTATCGAAGTTAGCGTAGGCAACGATAATGACCTTGTCTCCAGTCAACGCCAAACGCGCAGCAGCTCCATTAAGGCCGATGACTCCCGAACCCGCCGGAGCCTCAATCACGTAAGTGGAGAATCTGGCGCCAGTATCGATATTGTAAATATCAACTCTCTCATTGATGAAGAATCTAGCAGCCTCGATCAGATTGCGATCAATTGAAATCGACCCCTCATAATGCAAATCCGCCTCGGTAACCTGCGCACGGTGAATCTTGCCTTTCATCAAAGTTACTTGCATTTGAGCGCCTCCTCTGTAACTGTAACGTAATTTACTAAGCTTCGCGGCAGATGCACAATGCGCTCGGCGCTTACTGCAGACGACGCACATTCCCAAGATCAAAAAATTTAAGGTCCGCGGGCGCCCCGTCATAGACCAGCGCAACGGGATACTCATTACTGACCATAAAGCTGCTGATTCGCCACGATGCATGAACCCCTCTGAGAAAGCACGCCGGATCACCCGGCTCCAAATTCACATCGAAACTATCGAGGGCGATTTGCAAGCCGCGCCCACCTGCCTTGACGTAAGCCTCTTTGCGGGTCCAGCAGAGAAAAAAACCTTCACGTCGATTCCCTCGCGGAAGCTTGGCCAGCGATTGCATCTCACCAACTGAAAAATAATGCTGCGCGATGTCGTCGTATTCGACATCAAAGCGAACTCTCTCAACGTCCACCCCAATATTTCGATTTTGGCCGAAGGCGAAAACCGCAACATCCTGCGAATGGGACACGTTGAAACTCAACATCTCTCCGGCCGATTCAGCCGTGAGTGCCGGCTTCCCCTCCGGTCCCAGCAAAAACATCAGATCTTTAGGCCGTGCCTGAAGATATCGCGCCAGAAGTATCCTCAACGTTCCGCGAGTCGTTACGAATTTGTTTCGATCGCGATCAAGCCGGAAGCGCGCTGCGCGTTCGTTCTCGTCTTCGCTCAGATACGAATGGAGTAACGATTGGGTGCCTGCATCGGCAACCAAATGGCTCTGCCAAACGTGAATCTCATCCTCCCACAACGGAGGATGAGACTGCGGACTCTCCCACACAACTGAATCGAGCAAAGCGCCATCTCCTAAACTCTCAACCATGCTATGCGATCCGAAATTCGCATCGATGATGAATTTGATCGTCGACCATAGTGTGGCAATCGCCTCTCCATCGCGGATCAGCGATGCCACTATTCCGGATCATCGATAGTCGATTGAACCCTGATGACAGTCGGGCATTGCAACGAACGCCGTGCAGGGCAACCGGCGAGTTGCGGAGTTGCGCGTTCTGCACGTCGTGAACCACTTGGCCAACTGGTGTGGTCAGCGGCGGAACAGCTTTCGGAAAAGGCCGAGCCGACTATCTGCGTCCATGGATGCGGAGCTCTCAAGCGCACCAAACTCCTCATATCCATGCTTCTTGTAAAATCCAGAAGCCTGAAACGCATAAGAAGTCAGCCAGACCCCTATGCATCCTTGCTCTCGCGCCGCGCTTTCGATCGCCGCAAGAAGGCGGGAACCGAGGCCCTGACGACGGCCAGATTCGGCCACATACAGCAGTTCAACGAACAACCACCCATAAAGGATAGATCCCCAAACACCGCTGGATGCCTCACCAGTATCAGGGTCTCTTACGATGATGGCGATATTTCGATAGCCACTTTGCCCACCACGAGCGGTGTTATCGCGAACCAAGGAGCGCAACAGCGCTTCATGATCACGAGTATCAGGTGACCAGTCGACGAATAGCTCGTGTTCCATGCTCTAGCCCACATTATCGATGCGAGCGGCTACCTGGAGACATTTTTGCGGCTCAAGAATGTCAAATTTCTATGAGACCTACTAAAGCCTTGCAAGAAGGGGGACTCATTCGCTTGTCTCAAAAGCATCCCGGTATCGCAGCTTCTTTGGCGACGGACGATACGACGGAACCGCTACTCAACTCCGAACCCGCATCAGCGTCACAGCGTCGGACATGGTTCATGGAGCTTATCGCTCCGGGTGTTCCGCAGCATCACCTGCCGTTCGCGCTTGAGGTTTTCGGAAAGCTTGATCTTGCGGCACTCCAGCTCAGCCTGGATTTTATTGTCGAGCGGCACGAGGCTCTCAGGACGCTATTCGTCGACGACAACGGAACACTACGTCAAGTTATTGGCGATCTTCGTCCTAAAGTCATGCTTGTCGATGCGCCATCCGGTCCCACACCCGACTTGAAGACGATTCTTCGCGAGCAGGTTGCCGCTCCGTTTGATCTTAGCCGTGGCCCCCTGGTTCGTCTGGCTGTCGTCACGCGCGCGCCGGGCGTCCATATTCTGGTGTTCGTCCTGCATCATATCATTGCCGACAATCTCTCACTTGGTCTGTTCGTGCGTGAGATAGCACAGGCTTATACATCATTTGATGCTCGCAATCTTCCTGAACTTACACCACTGCCTTGGCAATACGCTGACTTCGCAATAGCCGAAGCACAGTGGCTAACCACTCGTACATTTCACGCCCGCTTGCAGGATTATACGAATAAACTCAGCACGAAATTGGCGCAGCTGGACTTCGGCACAAGACGAGCCGTCCGCTCGGGGCAGATGGGGGCGAGTAATCTCCTGCCTGTTGACGCTGCAACGCTAGACCGTCTCAGGGAGGTCGCGCAAGAAACCGGAGTCACCTTGTTTACCGTATTGCTCGCAGCGCTCCAAACAGTGCTTGCGCCCTACGCGAATGGGCCTGACTTCGTCATCACCGTGCCCGTGGCCGGCCGTGGCAGCGATGGAGCTGAGGGCATCATTGGCCCGTTTGCCAACGCGATCGCACTGAAGGCCAGCGCTCACACCGCTCAGACCATCGCCGAACTTGTGGCCGATGTCGGGCACCAACTCGTGGATGCCCTCGAGTATGAAAACGTGCCCTGGGATGCGCTTGTGCGTGCCACCAATCCATCGCGCTCTCGTGATGCGGCTCCGCTCAGCCAGGTGATGTTTTCCTCGGTCGCAGTGCCCAGCCTATTCCAGCGCTTTGGACGCCTGCCTTGCCGGCCAACATGGGTCCCCTCGCCCGCCCCAACGTCCGATCTTTTTGTCACTGCTTCCGAGACACCCGATGGTCTCTTGTGGATCGGTTTTGACAGCCGGCCGGGCAAGGTGCCACCTCGCACCGTCTCCCGTATCTCGAATGCGCTACGAATCGCGCTCGATCAAATTGCTTATGGGAATATCAACACGATTGAAGCTTATCCGAGAAGGGGCACAAGCAATGCCCGCTCGTCGCACGATCCCAAGGCCGTTGGAGTTATTACCAGCCCAGCCCCCCGTCTTGTTCGCAAGGCCTCAACAGCGTCGTCGGAGCATCGTGAGGCCTTAGAGAAAGTCATCGCGGAGCTATGGCTGCAATTCCTCGGTTCTCCACCAGCCCACATGCGTGAGGATTTCTTTGACGCCGGCGGCGATTCGCTCATGGCTGTGCGGCTGATGTCCGCGCTATCGCGCCGCCTGGACCGGAAGTTGCCGGTGGCGCTGTTCTTCGAGAACCCGACGGCGAACGGACTGGTGAACGGCCTTACGGAAAGTCGTTCTAAGAACGAACCAGACCATGCCGTTACCAAGATCACCGAAGGGAGCGATGGACGACTGCTGTTCATGTGCAGTGCGCAGCGCAACAGCATCCAGATGGCAAAAGCACTCGGGCCGGGGCCGACGGTCTACAAGCTGGACGTTTACAACCTTCAGGAACAGCGGCTGCTCGCGGACCTACCCATGTTCGATAGCATTGAAGCTATCGCCAAAGAATTTCTGTCCAGGATAAGGGCCGTTCAACCCAAAGGTCCTTACCTGCTGGCAGGCGGATGCGAGGGCGGCATCGTGGCTTTCGAAATGGCGCTGCAGTTACAGCAAGCAGGCGAAGAGATTGCACTTCTTGGGCAACTCGACACGCCCGTTCGCGGCTTCTTTGAATCGAAAGCCGTCCTGCGCCCTGTCCGAATTGTCAAACGATCGTTCGAAGTTTGGTATCGCCGGACGTTTAGACCGAATGCACAAGGATATGAATGGCACCTACGCATTTGGGGAGGAATCTGGCCTGCTGTGCGCGCGTATTACCCTGGGCACTTGTTCGATGGTAACGTTCACCTCTTCAGGGCTGCCCGAACTTTTGGCATGGCCGATGTCGCCTCGAACTGGGATAGCCGGATCAGCGGTCAGGTCGTGATATACGATGTGCCCGGTGGCCATCACGACTGGATGGAATATTCGCAGAGCGCCGCCACTGTCCGCGCCGCCTTGGACGAGATCGTACCCCCTGCTTCAACAGTCGCGAGGAAACAACTCGTTGTCTGAACGAACTGTCACCATCATTCGGAGCACAGTGCCTGCCCTAAGTCGTGTATCCGGCGGGCTCCGTGAACTTATGGCGTATCGCGAGCTCCTCAGATACATGACGATCAACCGACTGCGGGTGCGTTATCAGAACAGTTGGCTTGGCTGGGCGTGGGCGATCCTGCAGCCTCTCGCATTTCTGGGATTTCTGACCGTAGTCGGTTCTGCAATCGGCGGCCATTCGAACTCGGGTATTCCCTATCCGCTCTTCATTCTCGCCAGTCTCTCGCCATGGACATTCTTTGCAACTTCACTGAGTACAGCTGCTGCGGGTGTGCTGAGTAGCAGAGCACTCCTCGCCAAGGTATACTTCCCCCGCGAGGTCATACCGCTGTCTTACGTCTTTGCTGCGCTTGCCGACCTCATCATCGCAACCGCCCTGACGATGGCAGCCCTCGTCTATAGCGGACATAGCATTCCGGCGACCGTGATCGAGCTGCTGCCCATTTCCCTCATTCTGGTTATCTATGCAGCGGCCTTTTCGTTAATGCTCTCGATTGCGCAAATCGGATTCCGCGATATCGCGATCGGACTGCCTCTGCTGCTGCAAGGAATGCTATTCACAACACCTGTGCTGTATCCTTTGGCTGCCGTTCCAGCGCAGTGGCGAGCAATCTACGAACTCAATCCTCTGGCGCTTCTAGTCGAGGCCTTCCGGGGCGCACTGATCGGCAAGCAAACCATCAGCGTCGAACAGCTTATTTACGCGTCCGCTATTGGATTGGTTCTGTTCGGCATCGCATATTTCATATTCAAGACGGCCGAGCCGAACATGGTCGACGAAATTTAGCCATGGCTCCCGTCGATATCGCCGTCCGTAATGTGTCGAAGTCCTATCGCGCTCAACGCGACGGCAGGCGCAGCATACTCGGGTCGACAAAACGCATTCAGGCCCTGAAAGAGATCAGCTTCAACGTTCAGCGTGGCGAAGCGCTGGGCATTGTCGGGCCGAATGGCTCCGGCAAGACGACGTTGATCAAGTTGCTAGCCCGCATCACTTCTCCTGACAGTGGCGATATTACCATCTCTGGTCGGCTCATGTCACTCGTGGAGGTCGGAGCGGGCTTTCACCCTGAACTCAGCGGCCGTGAGAATATTTTCTTGAACGCGGCGATCTTCGGAGTGTCGGTCGCCGAGGTGCACGAGCGCTTCGAGCGCATATTGGAATTCTCAGGCCTCGCCAACTTTATCGATGCCCCGATCAAAACCTATTCATCGGGCATGTTCGTCAGGTTGGGATTCGCGATTGCCTCGCAGCTTGACGCAGACATCCTTCTGCTCGACGAAGTGCTGGCTGTTGGCGATCTGGCTTTCCAGGCCCGCTGTATCGATCGGATCGAGGAAATCCGGCGTTCGGGGCAAACGATACTTCTTGTTTCGCACGATCTCGCAGCGGTTGAGAGGCTCTGCGACAGAGTTCTTCTGCTCACCTCAGGTGAGATGGCTGGCGAAGGCAGCCCGCGCGACATGATCGAAAAATATCAAATCAGCGCGACCAAGCGCATTCCAGATTCAAATTTGAATTTCGAGAATGGCGGCATCACCCTGCGTGGTGTCAGCTTCATTTGCCATGATGGCGCCCAGCCCAGAACTGGGGCCCCGCTGACTGTTCGCGTCGGCTATGAGTCCGATATATCCATTGACGACGTCGTCTTCACCGTCAGCTTCATCTGGCCTAGTGGTTATATCTGTACCGAGTTGGTATCGCCCTCTACGACACTCGCCGCAGGACAGGGGTATGTCGTTTTCGACTGTCCTATCCTCGCTATTCAGCGCGGGCTATACACAATCGATCTCACAGTCACGACCGTCTCCGGAAACGTTCTGGCCAAGCGCATACGCGCGGCGCCATTCCGTGTAGATCCCGGCCTTATCGTGCAAGGCGATTTCTACATGACGCACAGCGCAAGGCTTGAACGGGACAAAATCTAAATCGCCTCAGTTCACGCCCAGCTTGACACTTCGTATCAGCGCATCCAGTTCTTCCGGCGGAAGCTTGGCAAGGCGGTTACGCAAATCATTCAATCCCGTTCTTGAGCGCGCTCGAGGCCTGATTTCCGTCAACTCCTCATCGTCAACCGGAGGAGCGTTTTTTACGGCATTCGAGAAACCTGCCAGCGTCGGGTTGTCGAACAGCGCCCGGATAGGAATGTCAATGCTAAATCGGCGCCGTACACGCACGATGACTTGCATAGCAAGCAATGAATTGCCTCCGAGGTCAAAGAAATCGTCGGTGGAGCTAATTGCTTCGTCACGCAATACGGCCCGCCAAATCTCTGCCACATCGGCATTCACCGGCATCGCGCTCGGTTCAACCTCATGACGCGCGGGCGCATCAGCCAGCGATTTGAGAGCCATCTGGTCGATCTTGCCGCTCGGCAAAAGCGGAAGCGCGTCAACCACGAACAGCTTGGCCGGCACCGCTGCCGACGGCAAACGTTCCTGAAGGAATGCACGTAGCTCGCCCGGCACAGGAGCCCTCTGTTTCTGGTGGCCGACGGCGAATGCGACCAGCCGTTGCTGGTCCGCATCGCCCACGATCATCGCCGCGGCGTCCTTCACTGTGGTGTGGCTGCGGAGCGCGCCCAGAACCTCATCGAGCTCCAGCCTGACACCCCGCAACTTCACCTGATTGTCGTTGCGGCCGAGATAAAGGATTGTGCCATCCGCCCGGCAAACCCCGCGATCGCCAGTATTGAACAGTATCGACGAAGGATCGCCCGTGATCGGGTTGGCCATGAAGCGCTCAGCAGTCAGATCAGGCTTGCCCCAATAGCCAAGTGCCAGGCAAGCGCCGCCTGCATGGATCACGCCGGGCATACCTACCGGCGCAGGCTGGCCCAAGCGATCGAGAACGTAGACCTGCGTATTGGCAATCGGTTTGCCGATCGGCACGGGCCCTTCGATGTCCGCATCCTGAATTTCGTGAACAAGAACGTCGGCCGCAACCTCCGACGATCCATAGAGATTGATCAGCTTTCGGTCAGGGCAAGCAAGCTTGAAACGTCCCACAAGATCGGAGGTGAGAACTTCGCCACTCACCGACCACATCCGGAGCGCCGGCAGGCGCCGGCCCAGATCGGGGGCGTGATCGAGCAGCACGCGCAACAACGTCGGCACCAGTACAATTCGGGTGACGCTGTGCTGTTTAAGCAAAGCGATAAATCTTTCAGGATCAAGAAGGTCTTCATCCGGAATGATTACCGTTGGTACACCTGCCAGCAACGAACCCAGCATTTCCCAGACAGAATCAACGAATCCTATCGATGTCTTGCAGCAGGTCACCTCGTCGCGTGCAAACGGATAAGTCTCATGCATCCAGTCGATACGATTCATCAAGGCCTTCGTCGCGCCCATGACGCCCTTTGGCACTCCGGTGGAGCCAGACGTGAAGAGGACATAAGCGAGATCGGCACTCGCTGCTGTATCGATCGTCTCGGCCGGGTTGCTCCAAAGCAGCGCGTCCCGGTCCATCACAATCACTGAGAGCCCGGCAGGTAAGCGGCCGGACAGAACACGAAGGGTAAGCACGGCCCGACAACCCGCCAACTCGACGAGTTGCGCAAGCCGTTTATCCGGTTGCGCCGTATCGAGAGGAACCCACGGTATGCCAGCGATCAAGCAGCCCAGGATCGCCGCAAAGGCATCGATCGAGCGGGGTAGAAAAATGCCGACCAGCTCTGCCGGATGACCGCGCAAAGCTGTTGCGACCTGCCCTGCACACCGAGCAAGCTCGCCAAAGCTGATCCGCTGATCATCAGAAATGAGCGCAACGTCGTCCGGCCTTTTGGCCGCCATCATAAGAAAGAGCTCTGCGGGTGTGTGTCTCGGATATTCACGTGACGTGGAATTCCACTCAAACACCGCACGTTGCCACTCGCCTTTATCAAGAAATTTAACGCTACTGATCGGTCGCTCAGGTTCTTCGACACCTGCTTTCAGAATACGCTCAAACTGATCAGCCATTCGCGCCATCATCGACGGATCGAAAAGTTCGCTGTCATACTCGAATGAACAAGCCAGCCCCTCCCCTTCGATGATCTCAAGCGTCAGATCCAGTTTGGAGACGCCCGGATCGGTGTCCATGTCCTGAACATGCAGGCCGGCCAGCTTCGGCACCTGATGCCGGAAGTTCTGAAGTACGAACATGACCTGAAAGATCGGGGAGTGGTCGCGGGTTCGCGGACCACCCATATCAGCCACGATCCGCTCGAACGGAACGTGCTGGTGTTCAAACGCGTCAAGCAAAACGGAGCGGTTGCGAGCCAACATCGCAGCAAATGAGGGATCACCTGATAGATCCCCGCGCAGCGCCAGGGTGTTCACAAAGCAACCGATGAGATGCGAGAAATCCTCGTCACGACTTCCCGACACTGGCGTGCCGACCACGACATCGTCCGTATCGGCCCAACGTTGCAAAAGGATTTGAAACGCCGATAGAAGCCCCATGAAAAGAGTGGCACCATGGCGGGAGCACACTGCCCGCAGCGTCCTGGTGAGACGTTCATTGATGTCGAATACAAAACGTTTGCCGCAGTGGCCCCGCTGGGCTGAACGCGGACGAACGGTCGGCAGCGCAAGAACAGGGGGGGCACCAGCAAGCGCTTTCCGCCAGAACGCGACGTCCTGTTCATATGCAGGCCTCGCATACAGCCGTTCTTGCCGCTCAGCGAAATCAACATATTGAAACGCAAGCTCCGGTAGGAGCGCCGACTTGCCGCTCCGGCTAGCCTCGTAGAGATCGGCAAGCTCGTCAAAGAAAGATCCCATGGACGAGCCATCGATGATGACATGGTGAAACACGACCAGGAGTACGTGCTCTTCATCTGACATCCGAACAAGGGCAACCCTTAAGTGCGGCGGAACAGCAAGATCAAAGGTTGTTTGACACATTCGTGTCGCGAGAAGGTCCACTTGAACTCGACGCTCAGATTCCGGTAGCGAACTGATGTCGCGTTCTTCGACAGCGAATGAGATTTCACCATGCACATGCTGCAGAATCACCCCATTTCGCTCGACCAATCCCGTCCGCAGGACGTCGTGGCGTGCGATAAGTTCATCAAAAGCACGTGCGAGGCTATGCTTGTGGAGCGTTCCTTCGAGCCGCAACACCCTTAACAGATTGAATACGGGCGTTCCTGGATCGATTTCATTTGTCAACCAGAACGCGCGTTGCTGAGCAGAGGCTACCAAGTCCTGCAAAAGCGGGCTCCATTCTCGATGAGGAACAAATGATCATTCCCCGATTTCACATCTTGCTTGAGCGCATCCTCAACTGCGCGCAAGTTGCGGCATGGAACCTGCCGCTTTCAGGGGTGAAGTACTTACCTCAGATTGGCCACTGAATGGGGCGGCACAGCGACCGCAATATGCCCTCGTTTAGAGTGGCGCGCTGAAAGAAAGGTGGGATACGGGCCGAGTGATCAACCGCGCTGGAGCCGCGACATTTCTCGCTTATTGATCAGTTTTTTCGCAGAAAAAATTATGCCCGTATTGGAAGATACGCGAGTTCTCAATCTGGCAGTCAATAATTCAGGCAACAATCCGAGCTAACTCACTCAGATAAATCCTCAGACAAACCGAAAATCATCCACCGATAGATGATCGAGGCGTGTATTTTGAAGATCGATCGTATTGTTTGCATCGGCTGTAATGATCACGTCAGTTCCCTCTTGAATCATATGTGACTGCAGCGAGTTGAAATCTGAAAAAACGGTGTGATCAAACTGGATAATATCCCGTTCGCCATTCGTATTATGAAAGTCTGAAATCACATCCTTGCCGAAACCCGGTCCGAAGATAAACGTATCATTGCCCGAACCACCGCTCAGATAATCGTTTCCGGCTCCGCCCGTCAGCTTGTCATTGTCGTTACCGCCATAAAGAAATTCATTGCCGGTGCCCCCTTGGAGAGTATCGCTCCCATCATCTCCATACATCCTATCAGCTGCGGGACCACCCTTCAGGGTATCGTCGCCGTCGTTCCCGTGCATGATGTCATTTCCACCGCCGCCAGACAGATAGTCCGCGTCGGGTCCGCCATTCATCACATTTGCTGTCCATCCGCCGTAAAGCTGGTCTTTTCCGCGCCCCCCATCGAGCAGAGCCCCATTATCTATGGATACGGTCTTGATGATATCGTTGCCGTCATCGCCATAAAGCTGGCTGTAAGCTGTCGCCGTGCCCGGACCACCGATGATCTGATCATCTCCGGTTCCGCCGTGGATGACGTCTGCACCCGCGCCTCCGGTAATCACATCGTTACCCGGTCCTCCATCAATCGTATCGTTATCGGTTTGATCACCGGAAAATAGATTCTGATGATCGTCCATGTCGAAGTGGATGGCCCGATTTCCGTATAGACTACCGGTACCGGGCGAGCTTGGGTTAATCGCATCCGGTATCGACAGTTCATGGCCGTTCACGGTGACATCTTTGATGAAAAGATTGCGATCTGCACCAGTCACATCATCATATCCGTCGTTGATGAATCCGACGTCGAGACTCGTCACAGCACTCGGATTATGAAATGTGAAGGTGTGGCTCTGGTATTCAGTGGAGTCTGCTGCATTGTGGAACTCGACCGTGCCTCCGACTTGCTGACCGTTGATCAGCAATTGCATTTGCGCTCCGATACCATTGACGACCGTTCCGTAGCCGGTCACCGTGATCATGGTCTCCGACAAAGGCGAAATCGTGCTTGGGCCGCCAGTGATCGTATCATTTCCGGCTCCGCCGTGAATTACGTCGTTCCCAAGGCCGCCGGCAACCATGTCGTTGCCACTTCCCGCATCAATCACATCAGCCACCGGTGAGCCATTTTCGACAAGTGGAGGCGGCTGGATATGTCCTCCAAACCAGTCAGTGATTAACGACTGTGCAGGTTTTCCCATCGGGGAGTAACCAGTCGGCGAATAAAGATTATTGGTATCCCAATTCCAGATTTGAACGCCCTTAAACCAGCTGCCACCTTCGGAGCTCCACACCTGAAAAAGAGCATTAAAGGCATCCGCCTGCTCCTTCACGTCAGGCGTCGTGCTGCCGCTCCATCCACCCGGGCTAATATTAGTTCCATCGAGACTCCGATAACCCGTCTCAGTAAAAAGAACCTGCTTGCCGTATTCTGTCGCAAGTGAATGAAAAAAATCGACCGGGGATTTGTAATCCAACGCAGCCGCCCAATAATTATCTTTGGGCACATTATTCCAGGCTGCAATCATCTCATTGACAGATGGGTCGAGTTGCGATGTCAGCGGCGGATAAGCATTAATTCCGATCTCATCCAGCTGGTCCCAGAAACTGACATGACTCGCCTCGTCCGTTGCAGCCGAATAAGTAAGCTGGCCGTGATAAACTTGCCGGATAGAATCAATGAGATCAGTCCAATCGCTTTGGTATTGTGGTCCGCTCAGGCTGCTGAGTTCATTGCCAATTGACAGCGATCCCGCACCCGCCTGCTGGGCGACTTGTGCAAAATCCAACATCTGCGCCTTGTAGGATGCGAAGAATGCAGCCGGATCAGACGGCACGATTTTTGACCCCGCAGTCGTTCCATCCAACCCCGAAAGCATCGGCTTGAGTAAAACCGTCAGACCCAGTGCGTGTGCGTTGGAGATGGCTGCTGCGATATTGGCATCACTTTCAGTCTTATTCGGATCGTCGATGACGTCATTTGAATTCTTTGTTTGAAGAAAAATCCGCGGCGCAAGTTCTATGGAGTTGGCGTTGGTACCGGCTATTTCCTGCATCGCCGCCTGGGCTGAGCTGCTAACGAACGCCCCGTTATAGTTCGACAAGAATCCAAATCCTTGAATCGGAAAGACGTCAGCCATCGCATTCTCCACCGGTCGCTTAGCGCCACAACTCCTTCGACCGCTCTCCGTTCCAAATTAGAAACTACAACACGAATGATGCGGGATACGCCGCATTTTTGATCTCATCTGAGCGGACCAATGGCTTTCGTATGTCGTTGCTTACACGAAGCGACGCCAATCGAGAGAGTCGAGCGATGGCAAAAATGAGAGCCGACCCTGCCGACACGGCATCATCCCCTCGTACGATCGGGGCAAGCCTGAGAGCGCGCAGCGGCGAGTTAGCCGCGGTCGCCATCTATAGCGGCGCAATCAATATCCTGATGCTCACCGGCTCACTCTTCATGCTCCAAGTGTACGATCGCGTCCTACCGAGCCACAGTGTGCCAACCCTGATCGGCCTTTTCGTCATTGTCGTCTTTCTTTATTTAGCGCAGGGATCGTTGGATATGATCCGCTCCCGTATCATGGTACGGGTTGGGCGCTCGCTTGACCAAGATCTAAGCCAACGCGTGTGCCGCGCTGTACTCCAACTTCCTCTTCATAAGCCGAGCAACGCTGACGGTTTGCAGCCGCTGCGCGATCTCGACCAATTGCGCAGCTTTCTGTCTAGCGCCGGTCCGATCGCATTTTTTGATCTTCCATGGATCCCGCTCTATCTCGCGCTGTGCTTCGCATTTCATTTCTGGATCGGCATGACGGCGACAGCGGGTGCTCTCGTGTTGATTGGCCTCGCGCTAACGACCGAATTTCTCGTGCGCCGCTCGAGCAGGAACGCTGTCGGCCATGGAATAGTGCGATTAACAATGGCTGAAGCAGGTCGGCGCAATGCCGAAGTTATCGCTGCAATGAGTATGACGTCTGCGCTCTGCAGAAGATGGCAGGAAATCAACACGAACTATATGGACGGCCAGCAGCAAGTATCCGACATTTCGGTAACACTCGGCGCATTTTCGCGGGTTTTCCGTATTCTTCTGCAGTCGGCGGTTCTCGCGGTGGGCGCCTATCTGGTGATTCAGCAGTCTGCAACCACCGGCGTCATCATTGCAAGCTCCATCCTCACCTCGCGCGCGCTGGCGCCGGTTGAACTCGCGATCGGACACTGGAAAGCGTTTCTCGCCATCCGCCAAGGTTGGCACCGTCTTGCAATCCTCTTGGAAAAACCGACTGTGGTCAAAGATCCGCTCCCTTTGCCTGCGCCTTACCGGAGCATCTCGGTCCAAGGCGTACATGTCGCACCACCGGGACAAAGTACGCACGTTGTCCGTGAAGCTACATTCGAACTTGCCGCAGGCGAGGCATTGGGACTGATTGGCCCGAGCGCATCAGGAAAATCCTCACTGGCCCGAGCACTCGTTGGTATCTGGCAACCCACAAGCGGAACGGTTCGACTCGATGGAGCACCGCTTGAGCGTTGGTCGGCAGAAGCCTTGGGGCGACATATCGGTTTCTTGCCTCAAAATATTGAGCTGTTCGATGGCTCGGTTACCGAAAATATCGCGAGGTTCGAAGCTTGCCCTGATCCGAATGCCGTGATCTCGGCAGCACAGGCTGCAGGAATTCACGAGATGATTCTCGCTCTGCCAGATGGGTACGAAACCAGAATCGGGGAAGACGGCACGGTCCTCTCCGCCGGTCAGCGCCAGAGAGTTGCGCTGGCGCGAGCCCTCTATCGCGATCCATTTCTTATCGTGCTTGACGAGCCGAATTCCAATCTGGATGCAGAAGGAGAGTGTGCTTTGACGTCCGCTATCCTAAACGTAAGGGAACGCGGCGGCATCGTCATCATCATCGCCCACCGACCCTCGGCGCTAATCGCGGTCGATCGTGTCGCCGCGATGGCTAAAAGCCGAATTCAAGCCGTTGGTGCGAAGGAAGATATACTACGGCGGGTGCTGCTTCCTCCAACAGAATCTGAGCGAATTCCCGCGAAGAACACCTGCGGAGCGGCGACATGACCGCTGTGGCCCTGCCCCCTTCATCACAGATAATACGATCCACCCGGCGCCACGTCATAGCCGGTGCCATTGTCCTGATAACGCTGACTTGTGGATTTGGGGGCTGGGCGGCTATTACAAACATTGCAGGTGCGGTGATCGCAACCGGGACGATTACAGTCGATAGCAATGTCAAAAAGGTACAGCATTTGACCGCGGGCATCGTCGGGGAATTACACGTCCGCGACGGCGATGAGGTCAAAGCCGGACAAGTCTTGATTCGTCTTGACGATACGGTACCTCGCGCAAATCTCGCGGTGATCGTCAAAAGTCTTGATGAATTAACAGCACGAGAGGCGCGCCTCACCGCCGAGCGCGATGGCTCGCATGAAATAAGTTTTCCGAAAAGACTTCTGTCCCACGCGCAAAGTTCGGAAGCCGCGCATTTGATGGCTGGCGAAACACGATTGTTCATTTTCCGCAGCGATGCACGACAGGGACAGAAGAAGCAGCTTCAGGAACAGATCATTCAGTTGCGGGAACAAATTCGGGGCTATATCGGGCAAGTCGAGGCTGGGAAGCGGCAAAACGAACTCATTCAGAAAGAAATCGAGGGCGTCGGCGAGCTATGGAAGAAGAATCTCGTTCCTCTGTCTCGTCTCACGGCACTTCAGCGGGAAGCTGCGCGTCTAGACGGTGAAAACAATCGACTTACCGCCTCGATCGCGGAATCGAGAGGAAAAATTTCCGAAATTGAATTGAAGATTATTCAAATCGACCAGGATTTGAGAAGTGACGTCGCCAGAGAATTGAGGGAAATCCAAGGCAAAATCGCCGAACTGGACGAGCGCAGAATTGCGGCAGAAGATGAACTCAAACGAATTGATATCCGTGCGCCGCAGGATGGCATCATCCATGAATTATCGGTTCACACTATCGGAGGAGTCGTTTCACCCGGCGAACAGATCCTGCTGGTCGTTCCGGACCACGACGCGCTGATGGCTGAAACGAAGGTTGCCCCCCGCGACATCAATAATGTCTCTGTGGGACAACGGGTCGTTTTGCGTTTTCCAGCATTCGACATACGAACGACACCTGAAATCAACGGCACCGTGACGATCGTTTCGGCCGATGCGACCCAGGACCAGAAATCCGATGCAAGTTACTATCGAGTTCGCATTCAAATTCCTTCGGACGAGATAGGACGGCTCGGGAAAAACAAGCTCGTGCCGGGCATGCCTGTTGAATCCTTTATCGAAACAACTCCGCGAACAGCGCTGTCGTATTTCGTCAAGCCTCTCCGGGATCAAATTACAAAAGCGTTTCGAGGATAAACGCCGTTATGCGCTAAAAGCGGCCATTCACGACATCGGCAATCTCTGAAGCACCGCGCTCCCCGTTGGAGAAACCTGGTATTATCCATACCCTTCCTTTGGCCCGCGTCCATTGCGGGCACACCCGTTCCGGTTTCCCTCGATCGCCGCTCGAGCGAGGCTCTTGGTAATCGTCGTGTTTCCTGCCAAGGTACTCCGACATCTTGCTGCTCAGACTGTGCCGATGAACCGAGAACCAGTGCTGATTGATCTCGCTCTTCAGGGAGGCGGCTCTCACGGTGCATTCACGTGGGGGGTCCTCGACCGGTTTCTGGACGAACCTTGGCTGCAGATCGCAGGAATCTCCGGCACCTCCGCCGGCGCCATGAATGCAGCAGTCCTGGTAGACGGCTGGATGAGGGGTGGGGCTGACGGGGCGCGCGCAGCGCTTGAGCAATACTGGCGACGTGTATCCGACGCCGCCGTCTTAAGCCCGCTGCAGCGTTCTCCGCTCGACCGGCTTCTCGGGCGCTGGTCGCTCGATACGTCACCAGCCTATATCGCCACGGATCTGATGTCGCGCCTCTGGTCGCCTTACGATCTCAACCCGACGGGGTTCAACCCGCTGCGTGATATTCTCGCCGAAAGCATCGACTTCGAGCGCCTTGTCCAGTCGCCGATTAAGCTGTTCGTCACCACAACACATGTCCGCACCGGCCGCGGTCGCATCTTTCGCAACGCAGAGATCACGGTGGATGTGCTGTTGGCCTCGGCCTGTTTGCCGACGATGTTCCGTGCGGTCACGATCGACGGAGAGTTCTACTGGGATGGCGGCTACGCTGGCAATCCAACGATCACACCGCTCGTTCGCGAAACCGACTCGCACGATACAATCATCGTTCAGATCAACCCGACCGAACGGTCGGAGGAGCCGCGCAGCTCGGCTGAGATTCTCAACCGCCTCAACGAAATCTCCTTCAACGCGACACTATCGAAGGAACTGCGCATGATCGCGCTGCTGCGTCAGGTCGCCGATCCGGGGCACGGTGAAGGCGAGCGATGGGCGAAGATGCGCATGCATCGGATCAAGAGCGACATGCTGACCGGATTGGGCGCCTCTTCCAAACTCAATGCCGAGCGTGCGTTCATCTCCAAACTACACAAGGAGGGTCGCCGGGCCGCCAATGAATTCATCGAGACCTACGGCGCCGATCTGGGCAACCGCTCCACCACCGATCTCGATATCCTGTTGACGGAGTGCTAGGCACATGGATCTTCTCGGCATCCTTGCCGGGCTTGGCCTCCTCATCTGGCTCGCCTTCCGGGGGTGGAGCGTCCTGCTACTTGCGCCAATCGCTGCGCTTGTCGCAGCATTGTTCGGCGGTGAACCGCTGCTTGCCCACTGGACGCAGACGTTCATGGGCAGCGCCGCAACGTTCATCGCACAATTCTTTCCGATCTTTCTGCTGGGGGCGGTATTCGGGAAGCTGATGGACGACAGCGGTGCGGTATCGTCCGTTGCCGACTTCATCACGCGGCACCTGGGCGAGAAGCGAGTCATCCTCGCGGTCGTCCTTGCAGGTGCTTTCGTCACCTATGGTGGCGTCAGCCTGTTTGTCGCCTTCTTCGTGATCGTACCGATGGCACAATCCTTGTTCGTCAAGGCCTCCATTCCTCGCCGACTTCTGCCCGCAGCCGTTATTCTTGGCACGTCAACCTTCACCATGTCGGCATTGCCGGGCACGCCCTCGATCCAAAATGCAATCCCGATGCCGTTCTTCGGCACGACACCTTTCGCAGCGCCCGGCCTCGGCCTCGTCGCCTCGCTCGTCATGCTGGGCACAGGGCTCTGGTGGCTCGGGAGGGCAGAAAGAATAGCTCGCCTTTCCGGCGAAGGTTACGGCACCGACGCTCCTTCCCCCGGCGAAGCGATGGCGAACGAACTGGTACGCGAACGCGCCACCGCCACCGGAGAATTCGACCCAGCGGAAATCGCCCATGGTCAGCGCAGCCAGATGGCAGCACCTGTTCTGAGTGCCGCCACGCCGCTCGTCGTAGTCGTCGTGGTCAATCTTCTGATGTCGCTCGTTATCCTGCCAAGGATCGACACCACCTTCTTAGCGGAAGCACGATGGGGCGGTACATCGCTTGCCGCCGTCGCCGGCGTCTGGTCTGTGATCACCGCGCTCGCGGCGGCGATCGTAACGGCCATTGCCTGCAATTGGAGACGGCTGCCATCCCTACGGAAGACCATCGACGCAGGCGCCAATGCCTCTGTACTCCCAGCGCTGAGCGTTGCCAGCCTCGTCGGCTTCGGTGCGGTGGTCGCCGCCCTACCAGCCTTCGCCACAGTAAGAGACTGGGTTCTCGACATGGAAGGTGGCCCGCTCGTATCGCTTGCGATCGCCACCAACCTGCTGGCGGCGCTAACAGGCTCGGCCTCCGGCGGTCTGACGATCGCACTCGACGCGCTCGGAAATATCTATATGGGGATCGCTGTGCGGGAAGGCATCAACCCCGCTCTCCTGCACCGTATCGCCGTCATCGGATCGGGAACGCTGGACATCCTACCGCACAATGGTGCCGTCGTGAGCCTTCTTGCCATTTGTGGCGTGACCCATCGCGAGAGCTATTTCGATATCGTCATGGTAGGCATCGCAACCTCGCTCCTTGCCCTGATTGCAGTGATCGTCCTCAGCACGATCTTCGGCTCGTTTTGATAACTTAGGCCGACACCTCACCCTACCTACTCCGGCTCGCTAAACAGTTCAAAAATCCATCTGCCGGAAGGGTGCATTTCGCAAAGAGCGCTCTGTTAACCATCGCGCGTTTTGTATCGTTTACGTATCTAGCTTTTTGATTTGGCGGCCTCCACGTTGGTGGGGCCAGAGCGCGAGAGCTTTGGCGGCCGCCGCTCGGTGCTTGCAACACCAAACGACGGCCTAACCACAACCGACTTTACAGGAGTCAGTCATGGCTGAGTGCCAGTTTATCCGCGATTCGCGGTCCCCTTCCCATCCCTTGTTGTCGATGATTGCTGCCCGTTTGGGGTGGCACGGACGGACCTTGTTCCGTTCTGGCGGCCTAGTGCCGCTGGGCCTGCCTGTCACCGGCTTCTCATCCGCCATCTAGCGATCGGCTGCCCTGGGCGGCGTGCGTCAAGCGCGCCTCAAGGTTTGGCGGTCTCATGGCTTGCGCTCATTGGTGTGAGCGCGGCAATGGACGCGTGCGCCCTGCCCTCAGGACCCGATCCCTTTCAGCAAGGGATTCTCATCAATGTCTTCCGTTTGTCAGCCTGCCTTTGACGCGGGCACCACCACCATCATCCATCGCCCGAAGTCCGGGATTACCGGGTTTCGGGATATCATCGACGAGGCCTCGAGACTCTCGGTCTGCGCCTTTCCGTTTGCGCCGGTCGACGAGGAACTGCGCAACCGCCTGTCCTGGCTGCCGGCCTGTTATATCCTCTCGAACGGCCGCGAGATCTATGTCGGCGAGACCGGCAACATGGCGCGCCGGCTCGGCGAACATCTGGCCGATCCAGATAAATCGTTCGCCAATGAAGTCTTCGTCGTCAGCGGCCTCGCCCACCGCTGGTACGACAAGTCCGGCCCGATGTTCCTGCAGGAGCGCCTGACGCGGCTGGCGGAAGCCGCCGGCTTCGTCACGGTGCGAAAAGACAAGAACCCGCCGCAGACCGAACCGACTTCGTGGCATCGCACGACACTGGAGCGGATCGTCACGGATGGGGAGCGGCTTCTGTTCGATGCCGGCTGCCGCGCGTTCCACTCCAACAATACCAAACCAGTTGCATCTTTGATGCCTGCATTGGTGCCCTCCTACACGCTCGATGACGAGGACGACGAGAACTGCCTGATGCAGATCGGCGTCTCCACGGCGCCGATCGGCTCACAGGAGTACGAGCTCAACTACTGCGGCATCTGGGCGCGAGGTTATCCGCTCGGCGACAACTTCGTTGTGGCCGCAGGGTCCGAGGTTCGCAGCACCATCAATCCCAGTGCGCGGCCGATCGTCAAAACCCGTCATGAGGCCCTGCGGGACGCCGCCGCCCTTGCTCCAATCACCGGGGTCGAGGACCGGCTTCGCCTCACGGTGGCGGTTGCCTTCCACTCGCTCAACACCGCTGCCCAGGTGGTGTGCGGCGCACAGGCCACAGCACGGCTCTGGCAACGGCTCAGCCATGCCAGTCCCATCATCGTGGCAGCATGAGGAGGGTGAGACCATGACACATGCTCTCGACAAGACCTTCCCATGGGATTGGTGGCGGACAACGCCGCCCAGCCGTCTCGACGCAACGCATCGTTATACTCTGCGACGATCGCTGGCGCAGATCGCCGTTCTTGGCGAGCCGGGATGGCAACGGGCCGTGGCCGGCGATGCCGCAGAAGCGATCGGCATTGCCCTGCCGCTCATCCACAGTGGCGAATCCGGCTTGCGCCTCGACATCGTGATGAGCGCAGTTCTGCTGTGTGCCCTGAACGGCAATCCCGCCGCGGCGCTGATGCTCGCCCATGCCCTCGATAGCAAGTCCCATCAGGACCTGTGGCCACTCACCGAGCGCTGGCTGGCCAGAATCCCGACGCCAAAGACGCCCAAGTCCGAGCGTTCGCAGGGAGGTGCAGCATGAAGCTTCAGATCTTTAGCGACCTCCATGCCGATATCTATCCAGCTAAAGCGATCCAGCTTCAGCCGGACATCGATGCGGTGATCGTGGCCGGCGACACCTGCGAAGGCGCCGACAAGGCCTTCGCCACCTTGCGCGGGATCGTGCCCCTCGAGATCCCGATCATCATGGTGCTGGGCAACCACGAATTCTATCGCCGCTGCTTGCCAGAGGAAGTCGCACTGGCGAAGGAACTCGCTCCGCAGTTCAACATCCATCTGCTCGAGAACGAGACAGTGATCTTGAACGGCGTCCGCTTCATCGGCGCTAGCTTGTGGACCGACTACAGGCTCTTCGGGGAGCACGCCGCACCGCTCATCATGGCGCACGCGCAGGAGGTCATGAACGACCATCGCCTGATCGCCTGGTCCAAGCAGCCATTCCACCGCTTCCGCCCGACTGACGCCTGGCGGCTGCACCTGGAGTCACGCCAGTACCTGGAGACAGTGCTGAGAACGCGGTTTGACGGCGCCAGCATCGTCGTCACCCATCATGCGCCGCATCCCGGATCGCTGCATCCGGTCTACAAGGATGATCTGCTATCGGCGGCCTTCGTGTCCGACCTGTCGACGCTGCTGGAAGGTCCTCATGGGCCTGACCTGTGGGTGCATGGCCACGTCCATCACTCCTTCGACTATGCCGTCCACAAGACGCGCATCGTCTGCAACCCCAATGGCTATGGCGACGAGAACCCGGCCTTCAACCCCTCCTTGGTCGTGGAGGTGGGGTCATGAGCAAGCCGTTCGATGACAACGACGATGACGACAACAGCAGCAGCCTTGGCCCCGACGACAACGGGGATGCGGGCGAGGAGATCAGCATCACTATCGACGACGAGCGGCTCCTGTTGGGGACAGCCGCCGACAGTGGCGACCTCAAAGACGAGCGGCTCAGCCTGCATCGGCTGTTCCGTTACGGCCTGCTCAGCGACGAGCATTCAAGCCTTGTCGAAGAGCGGCTTGCCGCCGAGATCAATCAGGTTGCACCAAAAGTGGCGCTGGAGCCCTGGCTGATCGCCAAGGACTATGCCACCGGCGCACTTCTGGCCGAGGAGCTGGATCGTCTTGCCACGGCAGAGGACCGGGCGATCCTGCGCAGTCTTTCCGACTGCGTACGGCTATTGTCCTTGCCAGCACCCCATATCGCCTATGATGCGAAGGCCTACTGGCGCGTCACGGCCGCCCTGTTCGCCGCCCGCAAGAAACGCTGGCATGTGTTGAGCAAGCCGATGCTGGCCGAGGTGGAATCCTTCCTCTACGGCTGGGCGGCAGCACCTCTCGTGCTGCAGGTCACACCCGAACTGCAGCACTACGACCTCGCGGTGGATGCGGCTCTCGGTTTGGGCCACTTCATGGTGACCTGCCGCATCCAGGCCGCCCAGGAGGAAGTTCGCAACGAGTACCGCCATCGCGACGACGACCAAACATCGGATAAGACGGCCACCAGTAAGGATTCTGCTCCCGATGACGTGCCGGAGGACCATGTCATGGTCTGCTCCCTGCCCGAACAGAGGGCCAGCTCTTCAAACCTGACCAGGACCTACAAGTCCGCGATCAACTCGCCTTTGCCACTCACCTTGGCTCCACCGCTCCCCAAGGTGCGCGCAACGCTGCTGTTCGAGTTCCCTTACGCACAGGAGGCGATCGACGCCATCCTGTCCGATCTCGTCGGCCAGCGGGGCGTGAGACTCAAGCCAACCCTGCTGGTTGGCCAACCTGGCGCGGGCAAGTCCCGCTTTGCCAGGCGTCTGGCCGAAGAGCTCGGCCTTATTGTCTGGCGCGTCGACGGCGCGCAGTCGGACGGCTCAATCTTTGCCGGCACCGACCGGCGCTGGCACTCGACCGAGCCCTGTCATCCGTTCATGGCGGTGCACCGCGCGGGCCACGCCAATCCGCTCGTGCTAATTGATGAGCTCGAGAAGGCCGCAACCCGATCCGACCATGGCCGGCTGTGGGATTGCCTGCTCGGCTTCTTCGAGCCGGAGACCGCCGCGCGTTATCCGGATCCTGCGCTACAAACCGCGCTCGACCTGTCGCACGTCAATTACATCATGACGGCGAACAGCACCGATGCCCTGCCCTCACCGCTGCGGGACCGGTTGCGCGTGATCAGCTTCCCCACGCCGCAAGCCCGAGATCTCGACGCACTGCTACCCGCGATCCTCGCCGGCATCGCCATTGAGCGCCAGCTCGATCCGCGCTGGATCATCCCGCTGGACGGCGACGAGTACCACGCCACTGCGTATCATTGGCGCGGCGGCTCCGTCCGGCAACTCAAGCGGATCGTCGAGGTTATTCTCAAAGCACGAGAGAAAAACACCGTGCCGAACTAAGCCCGATCGCAAAGAAGGCAGCCGCCGGATGCGGCTGCCTGTACAATTGATTCAGGCAATCACTTTTCGTCGGCCTGACACCACGCAACACTTCCGCCGACAATGCCGGTGAACGGCTCAAAGCCTGCAGAACGCGCGCATGGAATGATCCCTTGAGAAAACTAGGGGCTGCTGCATGTGGAAGTCGCCAGCCCTTCGGCGCTTGGCAGCTGAGCACAGGTCAATCCTGATTGAATGTACGTTAAATCTGGAACCCGAACTGCGTTGATCCCCTTCGTCATAGTCAGCCCGTATCAGGCAATCTTTTTGCGTTGGGCAGACTGTGCTACTCGGTTTAATTCAAGCCGGTCGTTAACGTTTTTCACTGTCTCATCGAGCACGCCATTGCGCATGCCGAACTGGGCCGCAATCTTCTGAACAAGGAGATCAACGCGCTCAATATTTGGAGCCCCTGCGAACAATGCGCGTGCTGCCGACGACGGCTTTGACAATCCCTGCGCCGCTGCTGCATATTTTTCGAACGGAACAAGATCACTCGGCGCAGCACCAAGCTTTATGCAGACCTGCTGCACCCAACTGTAGATCGCCCGCGACTCTTCAGGATCAGAGTGCACAGCATCTCGAATCGAGCGGATCTCGCTAGCCTGAACGCATCGATAATTTCCCGTCAGCAGCATTGCCCATTTTGCGGTCGGAACGAATAGCGAGTCGTGCACTTTCAACTTTACGGGAACTTCGAGATCCCCATCCTTTACTGAAATGCGCGCGGCCTCAATATCGGCCTGGATCGCTCGTAGCATCGCTGTGTCTTGCGGCCGCACGAAGGCTGCAGCCTTAAAATTAGTGGGAAGCGTTACCTGCAGTACATTCAACCCTTCCTCGGGCGGTCGAAATGCCTGTGGGTCTGGACTACAAAGCGTCATCAGATCAGAATCGAAGATATTCCATACTTTTGACGCGGAGAAACATTCGGCCAATGCATCAACATTAAGCCTCGGTATGCGTCGAAGAAATGTCTGCGGCGGCATGTTCATGATCGACATGGTCGGTATACGTCGGCGCGCAATTTGAGCCATCAGATCTTCAAGGCTCTTGGCAGCATATTGTGGTTCCTGCATTGCGAGAACCACTAGATCACACTCATTGAGATTTGCATCTGCCGGACTCTCGGCGCGGATTGTTCCAATTACCTCCTTGGACTTAATCTCAGCCAAGCCTGCATGTCCACGAATGGGGAAGCGAACAATAGTGCCCTCACTATTGATAAGGTCTGCTTCCTCAGGCAGACACACCAACGTCACCCGGTGGCCACCCATCGCAAGTTTGGTTGCAAAAAGAGAGCCGTACGACGCACCGAGAATGAGCACTCTGTACTTATCTGACATTCTTAATCCTGCTTTGTAGTTAGATTGACCCTTGTGGACCGCGCTGATGGCGATCGCTCAGAGCGTTCGATTTCCTGTCATGCTCAATACCCAGAAACTCAAGCTCACCTGGCATTGGTCCACCCGTAGCCCAATCAAGCAACTCCACCGTGTGAACGATCGGAATGCCGATGCCTGACTTCAGTTGAACAGCACAGCCTACATTCCCGGTGGCAATCACCTGAGGATTCACCTTCTGGATATTTGCAATTTTTCGATCACGCAGCTTCGATGCAATCTGCGGCTGCAATATATTGTACGTGCCAGCAGAGCCACAGCAAATGTAAGACTCTGGGATATCTCGCACATCGAAACCAGCAGCCTTGAGCAAGAACTTTGGCTCGTCACGAATCTGCTGGCCATGTTGCATTGAACATGCGGAATGATACGCCACCGTCAGCTTCGGCCTCCCGACGAAATTCAACGGTCCCAACTCGTGGAGGAATTCCGTGATATCCTTAGCGATCGCCGACACCTTTGCCGCCTTATCTGCATAGGCAGGGTCATTGCGTAGCATGAAGCCGTAATCCTTAACTGTTGTACCGCAGCCGGATGCAGTAATGATGATTGCGTCCAAACCTTTCTCGATTTCGGAAAACCATGCATCGACATTCTGCCGTACGAAGCTCAGAGTTTCCACCTCGCGCCCCAAATGATGGGTAAGCGCTCCACAACAGCCTTGCTTGGACACATCAAATACTTCAATGCCGTGACGCGAGAGCAAGCGTTCTGTCGCCGCATTATAAGACGGGCGCAAAACAGGTTGCGCGCATCCTTTGAGAATAGATACTCGTTTATATGCAGCTACGGCGACTGCAGGCTTCGGAGGCATACTTGCCAGCTCGCTCGGCACCAAATCTATCATCGCGGCGAGCCGCCCGCCGCCACGAGGTATCCGCTTTATCAAGCCACGCAATGGGCGCGCTGCAAGACCAAACGGCAGCAACATCCGCAGTCGCCATGGATACGGAAGCACTTTTGCCAAGGTCCAGCGAAACAACCGATCCAGGAGCGGGCGCTTATAAGTGTTCTCAATATAGGTCCTCGCGTGATCGACAAGGTGCATATAGTTCACGCCGGACGGACATGTTGTCATGCATGAAAGACAAGATAAGCAACGATCAATATGCTTCACAACGTCAGACGTTGGCGCAATTCCTTCTTCTAGCATGGACTTAATGAGATAAATTCGACCCCGAGGGCTATCAAGCTCGTCACCAAGTAACAGATAGGTGGGGCATGTGGCTGTGCAAAACCCACAATGGACGCAAGTGCGCAACACTTTTTCCGACGACCTCATCGCCGGATCCTCAAGCTGCTCCGGAAGGAAGTTTGTTTTCATCGATTAAATCCAGTCGTACATCCGGTGCGGATTCAAGATACCAGCCGGATCGAAGGCATTTTTGAGTCGCCTCGTAATGGCCATCAGCGCAGGCGACAACTCTTGAAAAACGGGAATGTCGCGGCGCACGTGCTCACTCGCCCTCATGAGCGTTGCATACCCACTTGTTTGTCCAACGGCGGCTCGAATGGTTTCACATCCAGAGCCAAGCCAGCTCGGTACCGCAACCCAAACTAGGCCGCCCGACCAATCAAAATACCAGCGCACGCCTTCGAGTTTCGATTTAATAATGGCCATCACCTCGGAGGCGCGATCCGGTGGAACGGAAAGACGCCACACAGCTTCATCCTGTCTTGCTCGAAGCGGACCGAGCTCGCGAATGCCTGCCCAGACGAATGCTGAACGCTCTTTATCTAGGCAGAGAACAGATCCATATTCCCTAAGGGCGGCATACAACCGACCGACTCTTACTTCGACTGAAGCAAGCGAACCCTCAATCCTGATCAGCGTCTGAGCAGGCATATCGACATCTTGCTCGGGGATATGAGCCGCTCCACTGACATCGTAGCTTGACCTCATAGCTGTGGTAAGAACTTCAATCCCATCCACATCAGACAACCCTTCTAGGCACAACGTTTTGGACACGCGGGCGCTGGGCAAGACTTTGAAGGTAACTTCACTCAGAAAGCCAAGTGTCCCCCACGAACCGGCCATCAACTTGACCAAGTCAAGTCCAGTCACATTCTTCATGACACGCCCGCCGGATTTAATGATGTCCCCGCGCCCGTTAACGAAACGAACGCCAAGTAGGCAATCGCGTGCGGCGCCTACGGATATGCGTCGCGACCCGGACAGATTCATTGCGGCCACCGCGCCGATCGTCGGCCGGCCACGAACACCATATAGTCCATAAAAATTTGGCGGCTCGAAAGGCAAATCCTGCCCATTATCCTGCAACAGCGCTCGAATTTCGTCGAGTGACGTTCCCGAGCGCGCCTGAATGACAAGCTCACTTGGCTCGTACATGACAACGCCCTTGAGGTTCACCGACGAAAGCACGCTGTCTGCAAGAACTGGGCGACCCGCCGACGATTTGGTACCACCGCCCTCGATACGCAGGGGAGACTGGCACCCCGCTGCTTCCCTGATCACCTCTGCTGCTTCCACCTCGTCGTGAGGTTCATGCCGAATTGAATCAAACATCAGGATGTTCCCGCGCACGCAGGCCGGCAATCGAGCGGAAAAACTTTCGCCGGATTAAGCAGCCATTTCGGATCAAATGCCGCGCGCGCATACATTTGCTGATCGAGATCGCCCTGCGAGAACTGTACCAGCATAAGGTCACGCTTCTCGATTCCAACGCCATGTTCCCCGGTCAGGCAGCCGCCGACTTCGACACAAAGCTTGAGCAGATCCTCGCCTGCCGCCTCCGCCTTTTCCATCTCGCCAGACTTATTGATGTCGAAAAGAATAAGCGGGTGGAGATTTCCATCTCCAGCGTGGAAAACATTCGCCACCCGCAATCCGTATTCCGCGATGATCTCCTGCGTGCGCCGGAGGACGTATGAAAGCTGACCGGTCGGAATGGTGCCGTCCATGCAGATATAGTCGGAGATACGGCCCGTTGCGCCAAAGGCAGCCTTCCGCCCCTTCCAGATCGCCGCGCTTTCCACGTCACTACGGGAAACCTTGATGCTGCGAGGAGTATAGGCCGACACAATGTCGGTAATCTGTTCCAACGTAGCATCGATTTCCTCGTTGGTCCCTTCGACCTCGACAATCAGCATCGCCTCGACATCGAGCGGATATCCGGCCTTCGCGTAATCTTCGGTAATCCCGATAGCCGTACGATCCATATACTCCAACGCAACGGGAATAATCCCCGCACCGATAATAGCGGCCACCGCCGCTCCTGCGGCTTCGACGGAATCAAACCCGAGAAGAGCGGGCCGGGCATTTTCCGCAGCCCGGATGATGCGAACGGTGGCTTCGGTCACGATACCCAGTTGCCCTTCCGACCCGCATACCAACCCGAGAAGATCATATCCCGGAGAGTCGAGATGCTCTCCGCCTATTTCAACGATTGTGCCGTCAATCAGAACGAGCTTTACGCCGAGAAGGTTATTCGTCGTCACGCCATACTTGAGACAATGAGCTCCACCCGAATTCATGCCGATATTGCCGCCGATGCTACAAGCAAGCTGGCTCGACGGATCGGGCGCATAGAAAAATCCCTCGGCTCTGACCTCCTGGCTGACCGCGAGGTTAGTAATGCCCGCCTGAACGCAAGCGGTCCGGTTTCGATAATTGATCGATAGCACGCGCTTCATCTTCGCTAGGCCGACAACGATTGCGTCCTCTTGCGGAATCGCACCGCCGGCGAGCGACGTTCCAGCGCCACGGGCGACGATCTTGATGTCATGTTGATTGCAATAACGAAGAACCGCCGACACCTGCTCCGTCGTCGTCGGCAGTACCACGGCGAGTGGGACGCGGCGATACGCGGTCAACGCGTCTGTCTCATAAGCACGCAATTCATCGCTGCTGGAAATGACGGACTCCGGCGAGAGGATTCGCTCAAGATCACAGATGATTTTCGGACGACGCTCTAGGATCGTGTTGTCCGGCGCAGGAATTTCGATCATCAAGTAGAACTCTCGCGGTTTACTTCAAGTGGTCGCGGTAGAGAGCAGCACGCGCCGCATAATCGCGCGCGTTATCGGCAATCCACTTCACCTCGTCATCCGTGAGCTGGCGTACAGCCCTTCCCGGAACTCCGAGGATCAGCGAGCGGTCCGGATAGGTTTTACCTTCCGGCACAACACTCCCTGCCGCCACGATGCTGTCCTTTCCGATTTTCGCATCATTAAGGATGGTTGCGTGAATTCCTACAAGGCTTCCATCTCCAATCGTGCATCCATGCACAACTGCGGCATGCCCCACCGTGACATTGTGACCAATCGACATGGGATGACCCGGATCAACATGCAAAATTGCACCGTCCTGAATATTGGCGCCACTTTCGATTGAGATCAGATCATTATCGGCACGCACGACGGCGCTCGGCCACACACTGGCATTCTCTGCCAACCGCACCTGCCCGATCACCGTAGCATTCGGCGCCACGTACGCCGTGTCCGCCACTGATGGATGGAGGTTCTGCAAGGTAAAGATCGTCATATGTCGTTCCGTTGATGAGAGTAGGGCACGAAGGGTTCCTCTTTCGTGAGTCAAGCCGCATCACCGCCTTGGATTTGGCGCGCTGTATTGGACGACAAGCCACTACCGAAGAGGTAGCCCACCGCGGCCTCCGTCATCATGACAACCGCCGGCGTCACCAACGCGATATAAATGTTGTCAATTCCGAAGGGATCTCCAAGTAAATACCAGACGGTTGTCGTCACGGTTGCACCAATGAGGCCCATCGTTGCGCCCCGATTACTTCCGAAAAACGGGAGATAGAAGCCAATCATCGCTACGATGGAGATCGCCAGCCGCAACGCTCGCGTGAAGAACGAGAGATGCAGCACCTCGGGAGCGTAGAAGACAAAGAGAAGAGGCAGAAATCCGATTGGAACCGCAAGCAGACGAGACATGCGCAATTCCTTTTCTTCCGTTGGCTTAAACATCGGAACGTAGAAGTCGCGAACAATGAGAGCTGCAATCCCGATTGAAATGCTGCTCACTCCCACCAACACCGACGCCACCAGCGAAACAGTAACAATGCCGGAAAGCCAAGGGGACATATGGTCAAGAAATATCGGAAGCGCATAGAGACTCTTCATATCAGGGAAGAGATACTTCGCGCACACACCGATAATGCCGAGAGCGAAGCTGATGGGCACGCAAAGAATCCCTGCGACGTAACAGGCATTACGCACCTGACTAGGTCCCTTCAACGCCGAGATTGCTTGAATGATATACTGGGTCGAGAAAATGGCACCGACATTCGCGATTGCCCAGGCGATTATCGTTGAAGCACCAATCTTGCCATCCCACGTGAAGTAATAAGATGGCAACTTCGCTACCATAGGACCGAAACCTTTGGTCATAATCAACGCAACCACCAAAACGATAATAACGCCGATGTACTTGACCGCGGTGTGAAGCACCGAAACGTAAGCTGTGCTCTTAAGACCACCAACCGCACAATAGAACGTGCTGATTACGGCCGTCAGAACTGCTGCCGCCGCAAAAGAAATATGGAGCGAAGTTGAAACAGAAGCTGCGCCGCCAACGTAATAGCCAACATTTACGAGCAACAGCGCGTAGATCATAATGACGGAGACTGTCAGCTGCGTAGAGCGACCATACTTCTTCGCAATCGCCGCTGAGATCGTATACTCCCCTGAGTTGTAAAGCTTTCGGCCGAGAAGAAGCCCGAAGAGCGGAAAACCGACGGCAACGCTCAATACCGCCCAGGATGCTGCTGCACCCTTCTCAAACGCCGTTTGCGCGGCACCAATTGTCGATTTAGCTCCTATAAATTCCGACATCATAAGAACGCCAATAATGAAAGCCGGAACTGACCTCGCCGCGACGTTAAAGTCTGAATTCGTTTTGGCGCGATATCTGATCGTCAACCAAGTTGCAAAGCCGATATAAGTAACGACCATCCCGACGACGATAGCTGTATTATTGAGATCAAACCCTCGCACTCAAGTCTCCTTTTTTGATGGAGGCGTTTCGACTACGTGATGCTATGAGGTTTCTGATAAGCATACGCAGGCGATGACGCCGCCTTGTACATTTCCTCCGAGGCAGGTTTCTTTGAATGACCTGCTTCCCATGTATGATGCTTAGGTTGATGGCTGTGGTAGCTACCCCAATCGGGTAGCTACCAATATCGAGCTATGAATGCCGACTGCGCCAAATCATGATGGATCGAACAGCACGCCTGGATTGAGAATAGCTTTCGGATCGAAGGTGTGCTTCGCAGCCTTCATGGCTGAACAGAACAGCTCGGGGCGTTCCTTGTCATACCAGGGGCGATGATCCCGGCCGAGCGCATGGTGATGGGTAGTCGTTCCTCCAGCATCAACCATCGCCGTTTCAGCGATCTTCTTGATCGCCATGTACTGCTCTGGAATACGAGCCTTATCGCCGTAGGCGTACCAGGTGAAGTACGGCGCCGGGCCGTCCGGATAGATATGAGTAAATCGGCAGGTGACAGAACCGGGCCGCCCCGTGACTTCCCGAATCGCACGAAGCGTTTCCGCTCTCACATGTTCACGCATTCGGGCAAACTGCCCCCAGGTGACGCATGTTTCCATCGTTTCGCGCATCACGCCGCGAGCGATCGCGTATTCACGCAAGTAAGGACCGCGCAGAAACTTGTCGCGCCAACTCTTGGCGCTGGAATCTGCGTTCGCATCACCCTTCAGAACTGAGGCATCCCAGGTGCCGCCATGATCGCCACAGATTTCAAGCGCGCGATTCATCCAGACATCGACCGGATGGTCCGCGGATTCAAAGCCGAGCACCAGAATGTCGTAGGTGCCGTCGCTCGAACCGGTGTAGGCGGCTTCTTCACGTTCGACCAAGCGGGCGCTTGCGGGATAGAGACCAGATTGCGAAATGACGCGCGTCGCCTCGACCGCCTTGTCGTAGTCGCTGAACCGGACGCTGACCATCTGCCGGAAGGTCGGTCGCTTATGCAAACGCACCCATGCTTCGGTGATGATGCCCAAGGCACCCTCGGATCCAAGGAACAAGCGGTCCGGATTCGGGCCGGAGCCGGATGCCGGAAAGCGGCGCGATTCGATATTTCCCGACGGGGTAACGACTTTCAGGCTTTGAACGTGATCGTCGATCTGCGTGTAGACGGTCGCGAAGTGACCTGCGGCCCGAGTCGCAATCCATCCGCCCAAAGAGGAGAACTCCCATGCCTGCAAAAAGAAGCGCATGGTAAGGCCGCTCGACTTGAGTTGCCGCTCAAGGCTCGGGCCAAGAACGCCAGCCTGAATTCGCGCGGACTGCGACGCATGGTCGATCTCAAGCACCTTGTCGAAATACTTCATGTCGATCGACACAACGCCGCGATAGCGGTCATACGTCGGAGGATTGACGCCGCCGACGACGCTCGTTCCGCCGCCGTACGGAATAGCCGCAAGGCTGTCGTTTTCGCACCAGCGATAAATATCGACGATGTCCTGCTCGGTGCGCGGATAAGCGACCGCATCCGGCGGATTGCGGAATTCACCGCGCACAGCGTATGCAACGTCGACAGTCCCCGCCCCATAGGTGTGATAGAGCCGGTCATATTTGTCGGTCGTGCAGATATTCTGCAGCGCCGCGGGGACCTTCACGCGCGAATCTCTGATCGTCACCGACTCGAGGGTCGGGAACGGCACTGCACTGAAATCCCCAACACCGAGAAGCTCGGTCCAGGCCTTTTCGAATTCAGCGATTTCCGTGGGCGAAACCTCATCGCCTTCGTAACCCCAACCGTAAAACTTTCTGCGTCGCTCCTGCAGACCGCCGTGCATCTTATTCATTGCGTTATCTCGCTCCTCGTTTGTTAAGCCTTAGCGTCAAACATATTTTTCCAAGATGCCGTACCTGGCTTGGCTTCCCATCTCTTCGTTTCCGACATTACGGCGAGACCTTCCTCCACCGCAGAACGTGCTTTAATTGCATCGAACCAGCGTTTTAGATTCGGAAAATCTTGAAGATCCTGCCCCTGCCAGCGGTGCAGTCGGATCCACGGAAAAGTCGCGATATCTGCGATAGAATAATCACCCGCGAGATACTCGCTGTTTGCAAGCTGGCGGTCCATCACCCCATACAATCGAGTCGCCTCGTTCGTATAACGATCTACCGCATATTGAATTTGTTCGGGTGCGTAACGACGAAAATGATGAGCCTGCCCCAACATTGGTCCGACGCCGCCCATCTGGAACATCAACCACTGAAGGGCGTTCGTTCGCGCTCGAACTTCCGTTGGAAGCAGCTTACCTGTCTTCTCGGCGAGATATAAAAGGATCGCACCAGATTCAAAAATCGATATCGGATTTCCACCTGGCCCATCGTGGTCAACGATGGCCGGAATTTTATTGTTTGGGCTAATCTTGAGAAATTCAGCGCCGAACTGATCCCCCGAGGTGATATCGATCGGCAGCACCCGATAATGCAGGCCAAGTTCGGCCAGCATTATCGTCGCCTTGTATCCGTTCGGTGTTGTCCAGAAATAGAGATCAATCATAACGAATTGCCATACATGACTGAACGCCGCCCATTGCAGCTCACATCGCGGGCCGGTCGAACAGAACACCAGGATTGAGCACCCAGTTCGGATCGAGCTCCCTCTTGCTCGCCTTCATCATGCGGACGAATCCTGGGTCGATTTCCTTGTCGTACCAAGGACGGAAGCTACGTCCCACCGCGTGATGATGCGTGATGGTGGCCCCAAGCTCTATCAAGGCATCGGACGCCACCTTGTTCAGGGCAGCATAGTGCTCGATATTTTTCTCATGAGAGGACGGAGCCATGATTGAGTAATATGGCGCGGGACCATCCGCATAGAGGAATGAAAAGCGGCGGCATACAATGCCTCCACCGCAAATCTTCTTTTCTGCATCCGCTATACGACGCATGATTTCAGCATCGACGGCTTCGAATTTGTCCCACGTATATGCGGTCTCGAATGTGAAGCTAATGATGCCCATCGCCGCACGGACATGCATAAGGTATGGGAGATAACGAAATTGATTACGCCAGCTTCCTTGCGCACCTGAGCGGCTGTTCTCAAGAGCCGCCCCGCCGGATCCCGCCTGATCTTTCACCGTGCCGCCGAAATCCCTGCATATCTCGAGGGATCTTTCGAGCCACGCATCGACCGGGTGATCCGCCGATTCGTAACCGATCAGCAGCATCGATTCGGAGCCATCCCCTGCGCCATAAAAGAAAGCGTCCTTTTCATCCAGATATCGACAATTAGCTGGATAGAGACCAGCCTGTGTGATCTGCCGAACGGCTTTCGCGCCCTGATAAAAAGTCTTGAACGAAACCGCCGCGTTGGCCCGGAATCTCACCCGCCCCTGCAAGCGCATCCACGCTTCGGTAATAATGCCAAGCGTTCCCTCTGAACCGATAAACGCCCGGTCTGGGTTAGGGCCGGCACCGGACGAGGGCAGCCGGCGGTTTTCAATCGTTCCCGTCGGCGTCACGACACGCAGACTTTCCACCATCTCGTCGATATGAGTGAGATGCGTTGCATAGTGACCAGATGAGCGTGTCGCGATCCAACCACCGAGCGAAGAAAATTCCCACGATTGCGGGATATGCCGCAGCGTGAAACCATGAGGCTTCAATTGCGTTTCGAGCGACGGCCCCAAGGTGCCGCTCTGAATACGAGCCGCACGTGAAATCGGATCGACTTCAAGCACACGATTGAAGTTCTCAAGATCGATGGTGACGACACCCTTATAGTGGCTATCGTCAGGAGGGTTGATTCCACCAACAACGCTCGACCCACCACCGTAAGTCACGGCCGCGTAGCCATTCTCACCGCACCAGTCGAGAACGGCAGAAATATCCTTCTCATCTCGGGGATACGCCACGATGTCGGGCGGATTGGGGTATTTTCGCTTATAAATCATGGCAAGGTCACGGAAACTCTTGCCATAACTATGAGCTACTCGATCCCACTTAGCAGTGGTGCAAAAACTCGTCAGCGAAGCCGGCGGTGTGATGCGAGGCGCGCGAATCTCGATCTCATCGAGGGTTGGATCCTTAAGAACCGTGAAATCGCTCATTCCAAGACGCTGCGCCACGCGCGCGTGCATCGATTTCACTTCCGACTCGGGAATCTCCTGGCCCTCGTAACCCCAGCTCCAGAACTTCCTGCGCGGCCCCTTCGATACAGCCATGGGCGCATTCATTCGCTTCACTCCTCAATCATGTTGAACCAGAAAGAAAATCCGCGCCCGCCACACCTTTTCGTAAGCAATCAGGCGAGAATTTCCGAGATATGGACCATCCAAATTGGTCTTACCAGTAAGATCAAAAAAGACCGCAGTGTCAAGATTATTATTGGCGATCGTGGGGAATTTCATCGCGCTGGGAAGGATCAGCTTGTCAGGCGCGTAATGCGCACAACGACAAATACGGCAAAGTTCAAAGCCGTTTCGAAGCCACCGGGGGCCTCGACTTCACAGTTCTATGCAGCCGCTCTCACACTTCACCACATTCATGGTCGGAGGCTGACGCTACACGTGATGTTCAGTTATGAATTTCGTATTCAGGTAAGCATCCATCGCTTCCGTGCCACCCTCAAAGCCAAACCCGGAATCCTTGATCCCACCAAAAGGGGTTTCGGGCAAAGCAAGGCCATGATGATTGACGGAGACCATGCCGCTCTCCACAGCCGCCCCGAACGCACCACTCGTTGCAGCTGATTTTGTATAGGCATAGGCAGCAAGGCCATAAGGCAGGCGATTGGCCTCAGCCACGGCATCTTCGAATGTCGAGAAGCGCGCGATCGGCACGACAGGACCAAACGGTTCTTCATTCATGATGCGCGCGCTCAGCGGCACCTCTGTCAGAACAGTTGGTTCAAAGAAAAACCCTTCGTTTCCTGAACGCTTACCACCTGTTCTCAGGCATGCCCGCTGCTGAACAGCATCCGAGACCAGGGACTCTATCGCTTCTACACGTCGAAGATTTGCCAACGGTCCCATCTGGGTCGTCTCATCGAGACCATTTCCCACAATGACAGCTTCAGCCGCAGCGATAAAGCGCTCGACGAACTCTTCATAGATTTGCTCGTGAACCACAAATCGCGTGGGAGAAACACAAACCTGACCAGCATTTCTGAATTTCGCCGCCGCCAACAAGCGAACTGCTTCCCTCACATCCGCATCTTCAAAGACAATTGCCGGCGCGTGGCCACCAAGCTCCATGGTGACGCGCTTCATGTGACCGCCCGCCAAAGCAGCAAGTCGCTTGCCCACTGGTGTTGAGCCTGTAAAGGAAATCTTGCGAATGACGGGGTGCGTGATCAGATATTCAGATATCTCAGACGGTACGCCGAAAACTAGATTGAGAACGCCCCGCGGCAGCCCCGCATCGACGTAAGCCTGCACTAGGGCGGCGCAACTCGCCGGCGTCTCTTCTGGGCCCTTCAGAATCACCGAACAGCCTGCGGCCATTGCAGCTGAAATTTTCCTGACCGCTTGATTGATTGGAAAATTCCACGGCGTAAAGGCCGCCACCGGCCCAACCGGCTCCCGCACCACAGCCTGCTGCACAGCGCCAGACCGTGCGGGAATGATTCGACCGTATGATCGGCGAGCCTCTTCCGCGAACCAATCGATGATATCGGCACCAAGCAATATCTCGGCGCTCGCTTCGCGGAGCGGCTTGCCTTGTTCGAGGGTCATAATTTCCGCAATTGCGCTGACCCGTTCGCGGAGCTTCTCAGCAGCCCCACGCATAAGTTTGTAGCGATCAAAAGCAGACGTCCGTCGCCAAACTTCGAATCCGTCCCTGGAGGCATTAACCGCACGATCGAGATCGTCGATAGACGCATGAGCGACACTTCCTATCTGCGCTCCTGTCGCCGGATTGAAGATCGGCTCGGCATATCCGGAAACGCCATCACACCAAAGGCCGTCAACAAATAACTTTACATCTGGATAAATCTGTTGCTGGCTCATGCTCTTGATCAACTCCGAATCCTGATTGTCGACCGCAGCAGCAAGAATCTCTTCCGCCTTGATGGCACAAAGCCGGAGTCCTGCCTGCTGCTTTGACGCGTCTCCTCACGCGAACCGGCTTCCACTTCGCTGAACGCATTCTAAGCGGTCAACGCTAACTCTTCAGCTCGTTTCTTCAGATCGTGTTTTCTGATCTTGCCGTTTGGCGCGGTTGGCAGCTGCGACATAATGATAATCTGCTGGGGTTTCTTGTATCGCGCCAGTTTTTGTTCCACGAGGACAAACAGCTCTTCGATGACAATGGAGGCTTCAGGGACCGGCTCGACAAAAGCGATGATTTCCTCATTCCCCTCGACCGATCGCCCGACGACCGCAGTATTGAGCACCGCTGGATGAGCATTGATAACAGCCTCGATCTCAGCCGGATACACATTGAAGCCAGAACGGATAATCAGTTCTTTTGAGCGTCCCTGCACGATCAGCTCGCCTTGAGGAGCGCGACTGACAATATCTCCGGTGCTCAAATATCCGTCGTCATTGATAACAGCTGCAGTCATCTCCGGCTGGCCATAGTAACCCAACATCACGTTGGGACCTCGCACCAGCAATTCTCCCGGTTTGCCATCCGGCACTTCTTGTCCGTCAGGCCCGATAATCTTGACCTCGACACAGGGGATCGGCAACCCGATATTGACCTCATTACTTCCCATCTCATACTGCGTACGACTGATCGTCGGTGATGTCTCGGTCAGACCGTAACCATTATGAAGCACGACGCCGAACACACGCTCGACGCTCTTGCGGAGTGAGAGATCGAGCGGAGCCGTTCCCGTGTAGACATAACGAAGCCGATTGGGCGTGAGCTTGATTCCTTCCTGATCGACGTGCGCGACAATTCTGGAAAACAAGGCAGGAACAGCGTTAAGGATCGTTAGCGTTCCATCGACGACGGCTTCAATAACCCGCGAAAGCGAAAATCTCTTCATGATCCGCAAATGCCCGCCTGCAAACAACATCCCTTGCATAAGCGTCAGACCATACGAATGCGAAATCGGCATAAGGCAAAGAGATACATCGTCGGCGTGAATGGCATTTGTTCTCTTGCCGCGGCAAGCAACGAACGCAAGGTTTCGGTGAGTGAGCATGACCCCTTTCGGGCGGCCAGTGGTCCCGGTCGTGTAGATCAGAACCGCGACCTGTCGCGCCGGATCTGCATGGACTTTCTCGGGGACGGAATCCGTCGCCAACTTGCCGGCCTTGATTTCGCCGATACCCGTCAGCACCTGCACCTCCGCCCCTCCCCGGTGCGCGGCGGCGTCTGCCTCGGGCGATACCCTATGGATATAGAAAACACGCCTGGGCTTGCAGTCACCTTCAATCAAGTCCAACTCATGTGGACTGAGCCGGGCATTTGCCATCACAACCCAGGCATCAAGCCGGCTTGCCGCATACATGATGACAATGGCAGCGATTGAGTTTTCACCGATCACCATGATCCGATCGCCAGGGCGAATGCCGAGGCGCGCCATCTCAGCGGAAACGGCCTCAATCGTGCCGATCACCCGCTGATACGACCAGACGACGCCATGTTCGTCGGTGAATGCAGGACGAGAGCTCCCCGCTTTCGCCCCTTCTTCAAGAATCATGTGAATGCGAGGTGGTAGATTTGACAGTAAATCTACTTTCATCGCCTCACCCGCCCTGCCTGAACTGAAATACTCGATCGACCTTCACGCGACGAACCGAAATGCTTTCGGGCAGCATCGACCTCGTCATCATCATTGGTCTATTTGGTAATACCAATTTGGTCGGCAGAAGTGGCTCGTGTCAAGCTATTTCTGATCGGCCGCCCCCATTTGCAAGTGACGGGAGCAATCCAATAACAACCTTCGCATCGTAACCAGTTGCGATCCGGGTCGCGCGAACACCCCGTCACGAACGAATCGACAGCAAATGGCGCGCGCTGCCTGTGGTTTTATGGCCTACCTGGCGGGTTTCGGATGCTTCAAATTCTCCAACCTGATATCAACAAGCGGTAGACTCGGCGCCAACGGTTACTCCGTTGGTCATTTAGTTTGTGGGTCTTACCAATTTGGTATACCGTTAGATTTAGTAGAATCCTCAAATCAAGTCACTGATGGCGCACGTCAGGAAAATTAGATGCCCGAAAAAAGTCGAACCAATAAGACTGCCGCCCTCCCATCAAACGCTATCGGGAAAATTCTTTCGTTCATTCATGAGCGCCGTTATCAGCCTTCTGAGCGGCTTCCTTCGGAACGCGATTTTGCTGAGAAATTCGATACCAGCCGCGGCGCCGTTCGCGAAGCCTTAGCAGCACTTGAATCCATGCGCGTGATAGAGCGACGCCCGAATTCCGGCATCTACTTGCGGAATTCAGAAGAAAGCAGCATCGAAGCTCTCGTTCTTTACGCCGAGTCCGGAGTTCCGTTCGAGCCCAAGGAAATTGCCGAGGTTATGGAAGTTCGGCGTATCCTGGAGGCTCAGGCAACCAGACTGGCCTGTACACGCAGGACCGCCGACAACATCCGCGATCTCCACATGATCCTGCGCGACACGGAAAAGCGTCTCAGCAAAAAACAGAGCATCGAGCATGAGGACGAAGCGTTTCACCTAGCGATTTTCGCTGCCGCTAAAAACGACATCCTGCTCCGCATCGCGAGGTCATTCTACGAACTATCGAGACCGCGGCGGCGCCTCTATTTTTCAGATCAGGGCCGCTGTCGACGCGCCTACGACGATCATCAGACGATCCTGACGGCTATCGAGGGACGGCGCGTCGGCCAAGCCGAACAGCAAATCAATGCGCATTTGTCCCGAACCACCGATGCTTGGCAGGCGCTGTTAGGGGAACAAAAGAATTCGAAGTAATCGCGCGCCGCAGTTGCCTCTCCGGTCCTGCGCAGATTTTCCACTGTTCGTTTTCTCCATCGCCGCAACATCCGTTCTCGGAGTAAATCCAAGAATGGATGTCGCAAAAATCCTATCCCTTGACCGCTCCCGCCGTCAGACCAGCGACAAAATATCGGTAGCAGAACGTAAATACTACAAACAGCGGCAGAGCGATAAGGGTCGCACCAGCCAAGATCTCGCCCCAACGCAAATCCTGTGCGCCGAGCATCGATGCCAAAGCCACGGGCAACGTCTTCCGGTCATCACTCATGATCAGGATCAGCGCAAAGACGTAATCCGCCCACGATAACAGGAATGAGAATATACCAACCGTAATCAGCCCAGGCGCTGAAAGCGGGAGAACGACCTTGATGAAAGCGCCGAACTGGGAACAGCCGTCGACCATTGCGGCTTCCTCCAGGTCGAAGGGCATCGATTTAAAGAATCCCCAAAGCAACCACACAGCTAAAGGCAACGAAATCGCCAGATGGGCGATCAATAGCCCCCACAAACTGTCGGCGAGACCAGCCATCCGAAACAAAGCTGACATTGGAATAACCAGCATCAACGGCGGAAACATGTAAGCAAATAACATGGAAGCAATCAGCATCGTCTTGCCGCGGAAGCGTAACCGGGTCGCGCCATAAGCAATAAATGACGACAGTATCGTGGCTGCTACGATGGTGGCGAGCGCCAGCAGAACGCTGTTGATAAAATTCACCGGGTAATTCGTAAGCTCTAAAAGCGACTTGTACGAACTCAAATCCGGCGGCCAGAACACCAACGACGTATCCAGAAAAAGCTTCTGAGGCTCTCGCAAGCTCGAAATCAGCATCCAATAGATTGGAAAAGCCGAATAGATGCAGACTGCAAGAACAGCGATATACAGACCGCTGCGACCGGCAATATGCTTGATCAACTTTCCATCGAATGCCTGCTTTCCGGCAGCTTTCCCTGTCATATTTTGCGATGTTCCTTCCGCGCCAGCCGTATCACGGTGCAGTATCTCCACTGAAGAAGCCGAGGTTACGATATAAGGAACGGTGTTCTGAGAGTTCATCGTCACCGCCCCTGCTTCACTTCATCAATCGGGAAAAAGCGCAGGTATATAAGAATAATACATGCAAGCAGCATGAATGACACGGTTGCGACTGCTGCTCCCCCCCCCAGATCGAATTCAATAAATGCCTTCCGATAGGCTAGTGTCGGAAGTGTCTCCGTTTGATTAAGAGGTCCGCCTTTCGTCAACAGCCAGATCACATCGAACTTGTTGAACATCCAGATTCCTCTCAAAAGAATCACGACGATCAACACCGACCGGAGTCCTGGCAGCGTGACGTGCCAAAACTGCTTCAAGGCGCCCGCACCGTCAACTCGAGCAGCTTCGTAAAGTTGGGATGGAATTGACTGAAGACCTGCGAGCACACATGTCACAACGAATGGAGTCCAAATCCAAACGCTCACAAGAACTATGGTCATCTTCGCAGTCGTTCCCGACGCCCCCCAGTCAAACATGCTATATCCGAACGAGTTCAGAATGCTTTTGACTAGGCCGTAGTTAGGATCGAGAAGCCATTGAATTACGAGGCACGCAACGACAGTCGGAAGGAAATAAGGCACGATCGACAACGCCCGGACAATCGTTTGCCCGACGAAATGCCGATTGAGAACAAGCGCAATGCTCACCCCAAGAACGACTTGCAGCACAATCGCAGAAACCGCGATCGTGATTCCGTTCAGCAGCGAGCTCCAGAAGAGCGGATCGCTTAATACCTTCCGATAGTTTTCAAAACCTACCCAATGCGACGGCTCAATGAATGAGCTCGCCGCATAGAATGAGAGCTTGATCGAATAAACGAGCGGCCCACCGACAATAGCACCGAGTATCAATACACTCCCGATGAATAAGCTTATGATGCCTCGGTCTTGTCTCATGAAGTGCCGTCCCTTATTATAAGTGGCTCTTAGCTGATCTTACGCATTCGATCGGCTGCAGTTTTCACACAATCGCTAGACGGAACATTTCTCAGCACTCGGTTCTGTAACATCTCGGGCATAATATTTGTGTCGAAAACCTTGCATGGCCGCGTGTCCATCGCTGGGCCACACATATCAATCGCATTGAGAATGGTTGTGCTACCCGGATCGATGAACGACTTCATCTGCATCATTGTCTGCCAATGCTTCTGGATCATCGGATGATCCTTCCATCGCGGATCATCGTAGATATCCATACGCGCCGGCTGGAAGTTCATCCAGGCTGAGTGAAGCCAGTTGATATAATACTCATCAACGAACCATTTCAGAAACTTGATTGTTTCTTCCGTTTGCTTGGTCTTGAAGACGATAAAGCCATCGAAGGCGAAGGACAGCGCCTTCTGCTTCCCTGCGCTATCAGGAAAAGCAAAAATCCCATACTTGTTCGCGAGATCTGGGTTTCGCGCTTCGAGCGCCTCAACGACGCGGCCGGAATAGACAGTATGTGCGGTTTTTCCTGTCGCAAAAAGACTCATCAACTCTGCATAGCCGACCGTGTTCATGCCAGGCGGCATGGTCGTGTAAAGATCGGCATAAAAATCAAGGAAGCGGCTAGTTCGATTCTTGTTCTCCGCCTCGTCAAGAACCACGTTCCATTTGTCGTCGTAGAATTTTGGTTGCTCCGCAAACAGACCTCCAAAACTCGCCCAATTGGTCGAACTATCACTGGCCAAAGGAAGGACGCAACCGCCCCGTTCGATATTGCCGCCCTTTGTAATAGTCAGAGCCCGGCAATTCTCCAGAAACTCATTCCAGGTGGTAGGGACCTTCAGGCCGTTTTCTTTATACAAATCCTTTCTGTAATACACCGTCACCAAATTATAATCGTAGGGATAGAACCAGTGTTCGCCCTGATAGGACCAATCGCCCTTCCGCCCCCACGAGTACTTTTTGACGATATCCGTGAGCGGAACGATATAACCTGCACGCGCATACTGCAGAATTTCAAAGGCATATCCTTGCGTAGAAATATCGTATGGCACACCCGCGTTGAGAGCCGCCATCGTTTTCGAATATGCACCGCTAATCGGTGATGAATCGACGAGGACTTTTACGCCGAACTTGCTCTCGTAAGCATTGCCCGCGTCTCGCAGTACGGCTTGACTCGCGGCAGACGTTTCGGTGTTCAAAAAGCGAAGTGTTACATTGGATTTAGCGTGGACATGGGGAGCCGCCAATGAACCGGCAATGCCTGTCGCCAACCCGGCAGACGCCTTAAGAAAATTCCGCCGATCAACGCCAACGAGATTATCCTTGGAATTCGACCGGCTCGATCCGTGACCTTTCATGACACTCCCTCCCGATGCTGTTTTCGCTTGTCTTCGTCGCTTGCCTCAACGTTCCGCCGCTCTCGCGAGAGAACAGATGCAACCTCTGTCGAGGAAAAACGATTGAAATCCGATCTTGTACTTTCAATGCATCGTCGCGAGCAAATACCGCACGCAGTTTCTTGCCGTGAATTGTACCCAGCACGTAAGTTTGAGCGCCAATCTGCTCGACAAGATCGATGGCCATTTCAAATGCGCCGGATGCCGCAGAACGCTCGATGTGCTCCGGCCGAATGCCTAAGGTGACATCTTGCTTCGCTTCGGAGAATTCATTGTCCGGAAGATCGACAAGGAGGCTTCCCGAGCGCACGGCAAGACGCCCTTCGTCTCGCGTCAGTTCACCATCCACCAAATTCATTTCAGGCGAACCGATGAAAGCCGCCACGAAAGCATTCGCAGGCCGATCGTAGAGATCAAGGGGTTTTCCAGCCTGCTGAATTAGGCCATCTCGCATAATCACAATGCGGTCGCCAAGCGTCATAGCTTCGACCTGATCGTGGGTCACAAAAACCATTGTAGCCTTCAATCGAGCATGCAGAGTCGCGATCTCTTCACGCGTCCTAACACGCAACTTGGCGTCCAAATTGGAGAGAGGCTCATCGAACAGAAAGACATCCGGGTCTCGAACCAAGGCGCGACCAAGAGCCACTCGCTGCATCTGCCCTCCTGACAACTGTCGAGGCTTGCGCTCGAGCAAATTTTCAAGGCCTAAACTCGATGCAGCACTACGTACTCGCCGTTCTATTTCATCACTCGGCGCCCTACGCACCCGGAGCCCGAACGCCATATTCTCGTAAACGGTCTTCTGCGGATAAAGCGCATAGTTCTGAAACACCATCGCGATATTGCGATCTTTCGGCGGAAGCGTCGTTACATCTTTCCCACCAATAAAAATTTTTCCAGAGGTCACCTCTTCAAGGCCAGCAAGCATACGCAACGTGGTTGATTTCCCACAACCAGACGGCCCGACAAAAACGACCAACTCACCATCCGCAATATCTAATGAAAAATCCTGTACTGCCCGCAGCCCTCGATCTCCTCCGTAGGATTTCGTGACATTCTGGAGAGTTACTCGCGCCATACAGTAAGACCTCCCTCAAGTGTTTCTCCCATTTATCACCGCGCTTTTTTGTCATGCGCTTGTGTCGACGTTTCATCGACCTCACAATTGGACAAACCAATTTGGTGTACCGTAAATCTCGACCAGTAGAATGTCAAGCGCTCGCGATCCGACGACGGACTTCTCGCCCTCCATCAGACAGCAAATCCACCCATTCGTCGGAGAAATTGCCATTTTGCGCGTAATTGGTTTGACCATTTTGGACGACCAAATATAATGCAAGCACACGCGATGAACCGTCGGATGTATTGGGAAAGAAAAATGGCAGGTCCGTTAGTTGGCTACCGAGTTCTCGATCTTTCAAGAATTCTCGCAGGACCTTGGTTGGGACAATTATTGTCTGATCTCGGAGCTGAAGTTTGGAAAGTCGAACGACCCGGCACCGGTGATGATACCCGGCAATGGGGGCCGCCGTTTCTAAAAGACGATAATGCAGCTAACACCACAGAGAGCGCTTATTTCTTAAGCGCAAACCGCGGGAAACATTCGATCTGCATCGACATATCGACCGAGGAAGGCGGCACTATTGTAAGGAAGCTCGCACAGCACGCAGATATCGTGATCGAAAACTATAAGGTCGGCGATATGGCGCGTTATGGCCTGGATTACGAGACTCTGAAGAAATCGAAGCCGGATATTATTTACTGCTCCATCACCGGCTACGGCCAGACCGGTCCAATGAAAGCCATCGCAGGCTACGACATGGCTATTCAGGCGATTGGCGGATTAATGAGCATTACCGGCGAAAGTGACGATAACCCCGGCGGAGGTCCTCAAAAGGTTGGCGTACCGATCGTCGATATTCTTACCGGCATGTATAGCGCGACCGGGGTCATCTCCGCCCTCCTGCATCGCGAACGTACCGGCGAAGGACAGCATATCGACATGGCGTTGCTAGATGTTCAAGTTGCCGTACTTGCCAACCAAAATCTGAACTACCTTACGACGGGCACGCCGCCCAAGCGATACGGCAATGCTCATCCAAATATCGTTCCATATCAAACCTTCAAAACAAAAGACGGTTCGTTTGTACTTGCTGTCGGAAACGACCAACAGTTCAAGAAGTTTTGCGCGGCATCTCGATTGACGCATCTGGCTACCGACAGCCGCTTCGCAACAAATACAGATCGGCTCAACAATCGCAACCAACTCATACCACTTCTAGATGCGCATTTGGCGCAAGAAACAACGGAGCACTGGATCTCCATTCTAGAGCCTGTGGGAGTTCCGTGCGCGCCGATCAATCGATTAGATCAGGTCTTTGCTCATCCACAAGTGATCCACCGGGGGATGCAGATTAATCTATCTCATTCTTCGGGGGCTACCGCCCCTCTTGTTGCCAATCCCATCAAATTTTCGGCGACGAAGATTGAATACGCAAAGAGTCCACCCAGGCGCGGTGAAGATACGAAGTCCGTCCTCAAATCTATTCTCAACTTCAACGACACAGATATTCGACGTCTCAGCGATCTTCGAATTATCGACACTGGAACATAATCGAAGTGTCATCAGAGCTATTAACACATGCGCGCGGCAAAAACTTCGCCAGCAGATATCTGTCTTAGCTCAATCGAGATTCAGAATACGCCGACAATTAGACTCACCGAGTTAGTATTAGGCACCACTGATCGAGCAATAGTCTGTCAGACTGCGTCGCGAGATTCTCTGTCCAGCAAAATTAGCACACAAAACAAGCTGGTCTCGGCATCCACAGAAGGAACCGAAAATGAAGCTTTCCGGATATGACTACATCGTCGTCGGGGCAGGATCAGCAGGGTGCGTACTCGCCGCGCGGCTGAGCGAGGATCCCACCGTCAAGGTGTTGCTGCTGGAGGCCGGAGCACCTTCTTCTTCCATTCTTGTTCATATGCCAGCAGGCATTCGTATACTCTATAAGAGTCCAAAACATAATTGGAAATTTTGGACCGAGCCTCAAGCCGAGTTAAACAATCGAAAGATCTATATCCCTCGCGGCAAAGTTGTTGGAGGCTCATCTTCTATCAATTCCATGATTGCAATTCGTGGCAATCCCGCAGACTACGATGCGTGGGCCGCGCAAGGCCTTCCCGAATGGGGGCACGAAAGCCTTCAGCCATATTTTAAAAAAATAGAAGATGCCTCTGCCGTCGTCCCGCAACACAACCAAGACAGAGGGTACTCCGGACCGATCCGCTTATCCTATGGCACTTTACAACATCCAATCTCGCAAGCTTTCATTGAAAGCGTAAAGTCAGCCGGTTGGCCCGAAAATAAGGGGTTCAACGGCCCCTCCCAAATTGGCGGTGGCTTCTACGAACTTACAATCGCTGACGGTAAGCGTTCTGGATCATTCAAGTACCTCGATCATGCGAAAGAACGAAGCAATCTCACGATTATAGCTAATTGCCGTGTCCGGCGACTTGCCCTGGCTGGGAAACGCGTGCGCGGCGTTGTGATAGAGAGAAATGGGCGTGAAATCACCCTTTCTGCCGAGCGAGAGGTCTTGCTGACGTCTGGAGCTATCGGATCACCACACCTGCTGATGCTATCGGGAATTGGACCAGCTGATCATTTGCGCTCATTTGGAATCAAGCCGGTGATCGATTCATTCGGCGTAGGAAGCAATTTGCAGGATCATTTAGATTGCGCAATCCGATTAGAAGCATCTCAGCCAATCACACTGACACCGTACCTCGGATTAATTAAAGGCGGTCTCGCAGGCGCACGATATATCCTCAATGGAACTGGCCCCGCAACATCTCAAGGTATCGAAGCAGGAGCATTTTGGGGGCCTGATAAGTCTTCGTCATGGCCCGAATGGCAGGCCCATCTCATTGTTGCTCTTCGAAATCCTCCCCCGAAGGAGCGGATCGAACATGGCTTCGCTATTCGTGTTTGCCAACTTCGCCCGAAAAGTCGTGGTATGCTGCGCTTACGGTCATCGGATCCCTCGGACACACCTTCGATCGACCCTCAATTCTTATCTGACAATAGCGACTTCCTCAGCATGCAAGAGGGTGTTCGGCAGATGTGTGAGATTATCGACCAAGCACCTCTTCGCAAACATGTTAAGCGAAAAATTGATCTTGACGCTTTTACCAGTACGGAAACGCGAAAGAGCTGGATTCGAATGCATGCTGAAACCGTCTACCATCCCGTTGGCACCTGTCGCATGGGCCAAGACAACGGAGCCGTTGTTGATAGTCAACTGCGTGTCCGAGGCATTGAGAATTTAAGAGTGGTTGATGGTTCGGTCATGCCGACGGTGATTAGCGGAAACACGAACCTACCTATCATGGCGATGGCCGAAAAAGCCGCAGACATCATCGTCGGAGAACGATCTTCGATATCGAAAAATTACTTTGAGACGATGTCGGTTCATTCTGGGAAATGACTGATCAACACCAACGTATGGTTGCATGCCGCAGCCCGTATCGCGTGGAGGCTTATAACAGTGCGAAGCTGTCTGAGAATCGGATTCACGATGATAAAGTAGCCCGGGAATATGGATTCGAGGGCGGACTTGTCCCTGGAGTCGACGTCCTCGCGTATATGATACACGTTCCTGTTGCCGAATGGGGGTTAGCATTTTTAGAGCGCGGATTAATCGAAGTGCGTTTTATAAAGCCTGTTTATGACGGAGATCTCCTACAAATATACAGTACAAAGGCTGTTAAAGGGCTTAATTTGACCGTCGAAAGTAATGGATTGAAAGCGTCTGGCTATACCGCATTAGCCACAGCACCGCCGGTTTTCTCTTTCGACGATTTTCCCGACATCCCTCCGATCCAAACACGAACACCTATCGATCTCACCTCACATGCGATCGGAAAGCGGCTCGGCACAACACCCTGCTCATGGGCCGGCAACGCAGGTGTCAAATATCGCGCAGATATACGCGAGCTGGACCAAATCTATGCGCGTGAGGGGCTCGTACATCCGGGAGTACTGCAGCGTCTCATGAATCGCGTGCTCATGGAGAATGCTATTCTGGGTCCTTGGATTCATGTCGCAAGCCGGATGCAATTACTGTCGGCGATAGCAGATCGACATGAATTGACTATGCGAGCCGTCGTCACAAATAACTACGAGAAAAACGGACATTGGTTTATCGAAATAGACGCGCTGATCGTTACTGACGGACAAGCACCCGTGGCGCATTGTCACCATGTAGCAATCTATAGACCTCGTAGACGAGCGCACGAAATCGACTCTCTGATCTCGCAATGAGCGCCATACAATATTATTATCGGAAATCGAAATCTCCACGAGCATATATGAACTTCGTATCTATCGCTGCCTGCCAGGCAGGTTGCCAGCACTCCTCAATCGCTTCGAGACCAAACGATAGAAATCTAGGCCTCGCGGAGCTTTGCTCGCAATAAAAGTGGGATACCGACGAGCAACCACTTTTATTACAAGCAACATTGATCAATTTCCTGCCAGCTTGTGCGCATTATCGAAAAACAGGTCTTTCCAGGAATTTGGCTTGGTTCTGATGATACCCACCTTATACATGAAGTCAGTATAGGTGCTGATACCAGACGGCACCGTGGTGAAGGTATTCTCGTGATTACTGATGATTTGATAGATGTCATCCTCGGAAATTTTTTCCTTGGACGTCTCCACGTAGAACTTCGCAGCAGCCCGTTTGTCCTTGTTGATGATATCCATCGCTTCGTTCAGGGCTGCAACGAAGGCATCATATGTCTTCGGGTTTTCTTTCCGAAACTTTTCGCTGGCCCAGACCAGGACAAACGTCGAATTTTGTCCCGCCACATCGTAGGAGCTCAGAACGCGATGAACCTTTCCCGTCTTTAGCTCCTGATATTGATAGGGCGGAGCGGTGAAGTGAGAATCGATTTCAGACACGCCCGACATCAAGGCTGCCATCCCATCGGCGTGCGACAGCGAAACCGTCAGCCGATCGAGTTTGGCGTAACTCTCATTGCCGAACGTCTTCGCGGCAGCCATCTGCAGCACGACCGCGTGAGGCGAAACCTTCACGGCCGGCAATGCGATCTTGTCCTTGTCGGTGAAGTCCGCAATCGTCTTGACGTCGGGATTGCGGGTGTTGAGATAGATTGGCATCGACGTCACGGCCGAGACTGCCTTGATCGCTCCCTTCGACTTCGCCCAGAGGATGATAAGGCCTGTCAGTCCGCCGGAAGCGAAATCGAGGCTGCCTGAAAGCAGTGCCTCGTTCATGACGTTGCTGCCCGCGAGCTTCAGGAAGCTGACATCAATGTCGCCAAGGCCAGCTTCCTTGGCGTGTTTCTTAAGCAGTCCTTTCTCAACCACCATCATCAACGGCAAATAACTGATGCCGTATTGCTGAGCGATGCGGACATGCTTTGTCTCTGCCTGCGCAGGCGTGCTGAAGTTGCAGGTTCCAAAGAATAGCAATTCAATTAAAAGCAAGCTTCTGATCTTTAGCATTTGGCATTCCTTCCCTGATTGTTGGGCGCGGATTAATCGCGTCTTTTGCTTCACAGTCCGCAGATGCCAATGGTTTCTCTCATGCCAAAAACAACTGCATTAAAATAGAGTCGGCGCTCATTTGGATTATCCAAATTGGACATACCAGATTATAAATCAAACACCGACTGTCAACCCCAAAAGACCAACCAAACAAACCAACTAATGAGAATTAACCGGTCAGACGGAGCTCTATCCAATGCTAAAGTCATGGGAATCCCACAGCGACCAAGAAAAGGTTGAGTCGCTTCAGAACGCGCTACACCGCCTTCGCTGGCCTATGCGATCACTGCGACGATTGCCAAGACCGCCAGCTTAGATGTTCAGCTATTCTATAACCATTTCATGGTTGCCTTCGGCAGACGCTTGAGCATTCCGCAGGAGCAGAACCAGAGGAACTGCTGCGAGCGAAAGCACCATCATCAGCTTGAAATCATCGATATAGCTAATGATCGAGGCCTGGGTCTGGATCATCTGGTCCAGCATTGCGCGCCCGCCCGCAGTCCATGGGCTCCATGTTTGCAGGATCGCTGCATTGTTGAAGCCATGATTGGTTGACCAGGACCTACAAGTCCGCGATCAACTCGCCTTTGCCGCTCACCTTGGCGCCACCGCTTCCCAAGGTGCGCGCAACACTGCTGTTCGAGTTCCCCCATGCACGAGAGGTGATTGATACCATCTTGTCCGACCTCATCGGCCAGCGGGGCGTGAGGCTCAAACCCACCCTGCTGGTCGGCCAACCCGGCGCCGGCAAGTCGCGCTTTGCCAGGCGTCTGGCCGAAGAGCTCGGACTTATTGTCTGGCGTGTCGACGGCGCCCAGTCGGATGGTTCGATCTTTGCCGGCACCGACCGGCGCTGGCACTCGACCGAGCCTTGCCATCCATTCATGGCGTTGCATCGCGCGGGCCACGCCAATCCGCTCGTTCTGATCGATGAGCTCGAGAAGGCCGCAACCCGAAGCGACCATGGCCGGCTGCGGGATTGCCTGCTCGGCTTCTTCGAGCCGGAGACGGCCGCGCGTTATCCCGACCCTGCGCTGCAGACCACGCTCGACCTCTCGCACGTCAACTACATCATGACCGCGAACAGCACAGATTCCCTGCCCTCACCGCTCCGGGACCGGCTGCGCGTGATCAGCTTCCCCTCGCCGCAAGCCCGCGATCTCGAAGCACTGCTACCCGCGGTCCTTGCCGGCATCGCCCTTGAGCGCCAGCTCGACCCGCGCTGGATCACACCGCTGGATGGCGACGAACACCGCGCCACCGCACAGTACTGGTACGGCGGCTCCGTTCGGCAACTCAAGCGGATCGTCGAGGTCATCCTGAAGGAAAGAGAGAAAGAGAGCGTGCGGAACTAAACCATCGCTTCAACCGATCACTTCTCGCCACTCAAGCCAGAGCTTGAGCAAGAATATCGGCGAGTTCGGTATACCCCTTCTTCAGCGCGTGCTGCACAGGAGAGGTACCCCACTGGTCGGCCATGGCTGGATCAGCCCCTGCTGCGAGCAACAATCGGACGACTTCTTGCTGTCTGGGACCACCGTCGTTAAGGATGATCGCCTCCAGCAACGGGGTCCAACCGCACAGATTTGTGTGGTTGACATTCACGTCAGTCTCCTCGGCCAGCAACCGGACGATTTCCACGTGCCCCTTCTCCGCAGCCGGATGGATGGGCGCTCCGTCGAAGCGTGTCCGGCGCTCAAGATCCGCACCAGCTTCAACCATCAGCTTCACGAGGTCGAAGTCTCCCACGATGCAGCCCCACAGCAACGGGTTCAACCGGATCTGGTCTTGCTTATTGATATCCGCCCCAGCTGCGATCAACTGACGCACAATATCCAAACGACCGGCCTTCGCTGCAATCAAGATCGCAGTCCGCCCCTGAGTATCGGTCGCATTAACATCCGCGCCACCACCGAGAACTGCCGAGATCTGATCCCATGTTACGATTGCGGCAAGGGTCGGCCAATCGGTGGGGTTCTGCAGCGGCTTCCTCATATTATTCACCTCGCTATCGATCAAGCAGCGTCATGCCGACTACATTCTTGAGTCGCTCAACAACAGACATGCGCGATGTACTCATTGGCAAAAAGCGCGTGATCCGCGCGCCGGGTTTGCTTCAATAGTACTAACGCGTGCGATGGATCAGCTGTGTGTTGCTGCCAGTTTATCGCTATTATCGTTATGCGCCAACATTGTGCATGCGGAGATGGCGCGGTCACATCTGTTTGCGGAGCGCTTTGACGTGGCCGCATTATGCGGCCGAGCAATCTTTCAGACAATTACAGATCTTCCGGCCCGGTCGCCATCAAGCAGGGCTACCAGACTATCCTGCTAGAACCCACAAGATCACCCAATTCAACCGATCACTTGCCGTCAGCCTGACATGGCGCGATGCTGTCGGCGAGCGCTCGTGCACGACGATTGGCATGTGGCTCATGGACGCTAACCGCGCCCACTTTGCAAGGACGCTGCCCGCGCAACGAGACCACCAGAAGCTCCTGCGTAACATGGTCGTGGCCGTCCTGATCCGTGTCGACACGCCAGGCTCGCAGGATCGCAGCGATCGGCTTGCCACCTGACAACCTCCATTCGAGCTTGTCGCCGAACACGTCGTCTGCACCGCGCCAAATCAGAACAGGCTCGTCGTCTCGTTGACCTGTCCGGAAAATTTTGAAGGCGACCAGATTGCCCTCATCGGAAAACCCAGCGCTATAACCGCCTGGCCCGGGGCACTGCCAGGCGTTGAATTCTTCCTTCGATCCGGAATCGCGGCACTCAGGTCCGGATGTACGGGTATAAAGGCTCTCTGCGGCGTAAGCCGACGTGCTCAAGAACAAGAAGCCAATTACAATCCGGGCAGGCTTCATATCCGGACAGCTTCACGTGCCTGAAGGCGCTGTCGCTCTTCCCCGTCCGGGCCATAAAACATCTGCTCCCGCCGGGTCAGCGTCGCCAATGATATAATGAGTTGTCCAAACCCAACGAGCGCAATCGGAATCCCAATAAAAATCACCGAGAGCACGATGCCGATAAACATGATCCGCAGTGCCATATAGAAACGGAAGTTGGTCCCGTCGAAGTGAACCTCTCCGTTGGTGCACTTCACGCCCCACAGATGCTTCGGTCCCGAGGTTAAAATCCCCATGACCTTCTCAAAGTAAAATACCCCGTTAGTCCCCACCGCCAAATAGGCATCGGTCTGCGTCGTCACAAAAACCTTCTCGATGGTGACCCGGCGCCCATTCGGCTCCAACACCTCGACATATGAATAATACCTGCCGTGTAGGTTGTGTTGGCTCGACCCGGTCGCCGTGACCTGCCCTTCAATCTGAAAAAAGCTCATATCGCTCTCCTGAAGAACGACAAGCCTATACGTTGAAACGTATATTACACGTTAAAGCGTGTGGCGGCATTTTCATGATGATGCTTCATCATCATGAATGGGACGGCGCAATCCGCAAACAGCCCGACGTGACCTCGCCCGCAATCTCCGGAAGCTGCGGCTTGCGAGAGGCTGGTCTCAAGATGACTTGGCCGCTGAAGCAAACGTTCGGCAGGCCCTCGTCAGCGCGATCGAAGTCGGCACAGCCAACCCGACATTAAACTCTCTTGAACTACTCTCGGGCGCTCTTGACGTGGGGCTTAGCGATCTTTTTGCACGGCACTGAGAGAGCGGGGCATCAGGCGACAACCGAAATCAGCATCACGATTAAAGAGCGTGCCACTCAGAATAAAGCTGTTCGATACACGAATCGACGGATGCCAAAGATCTAAATGTTATTGTTGCGCCGCCGCTGAGGTTTTTGGGGCGATCGATGGCACGAAGCGTTCGGGAAGAGCTTCTACGAGGAAGTCAGCGGATACATATAGCTCGTGCGGATACCCATAACTCGTAAGGCATGTATCTGGCTGGCGGGAACATCACGTGAATGGACATTTCGGGAGCGCGGTAGCCGCTAAGCACTTCCTGCAAAGTACCGTCACGTAAACACGACTCGACGATAAAGATTGGAAGAAGCACGACCCCGCATCCTCGAGCGCGACGTCGCGCACCCTTTTCATTGTTGCTCCATGCCGGTGAGCTTCCATTGCGACCCGGTTTGAAGAGCAGCGAATTAAGGATTGCACCCCAACGGCAAAAAACGTCTAATTCAGCAAGATTGAATATGCATAGTTGTAACAACCGACTATGCGTAGCAATTTGCTACATTTTGCACTTGCAGCTTCATGGTGTTCTCTTAGCTCAGATTGGAGAATTCCAAATGGGCTGTCAGTTCATCCACGTCGAGACCTACGCGCTTATTGGCGCTCAAAACAGGCAAGGTCTGTCCCGCCGATCGCTGCGCGATATCCAGGCAGAGTTGACGCGGCAACCATATGCATCTTCGCACGTTGCTGCACCATTGCAGCCCAATGTTTTGATGGGGTCTATGAATGACGCCTTCATTGTGGCCGAATGGCAAGCACGCACCGCTCTCGATGCAGCTGGGCGGAAATACAGAAGGACTTCGCCAGCCTTATTGGCAGGCGTGCTATCTTGGCCCGTCCAAAGCATCAAGCTCAATGACAATTCAAGTCAATTCGAGCGCTATCTGGCATTCCGCACCGATACGATCGCCTGGCTCAGCCGAAAATTCGGAGATAATCTTAAATGCTGTGTCGAGCACAACGATGAAGAATACCCAAATCTACATTTCATCGTAGTCCCCGCCCTGCCAGCCGATCGGCGCATGAGTCTGTCGACAGTTCATCCAGGCATAAAAGCGCGACAAGACGCCCGTAATGCTGGCGCAAGTCGCAAGGAAATTGCGTCAGCTTACACGCGCGCCATGCGAAACTTTCAGGACGAATTCTGGTTAGAGGTGGCACAATTTCATGGCTTGACCCGTGAGGGACCACGTCGTCGCCGCCTGTCGCGGCGCGAATGGCGCCTCAAGAAGGCTCATGTAAAAGAAATCGCGAAACTTCATGACGCACGACGAAGGCAGGAAGCAGAACTCATTCGCGCCGGGGATAAGCGCGTTGAGGCTGTCCGGATCCAAGTCGTTGCAGATGTAAAGAATAAACTGGTTCCAAGAATTAAAGCGTTCGTCGAAGTGCGGGACGAACAAGCTTTTCAGATTTTGACAATGAAACAAAAATTGTCACACGCAGCAGATGAAATCGCCGCTCTGAAAGCACGTATTGCAGACATCGAGCCTAGATTAGAGAAAATTTCCCCTTAACTCGTTGATTAATCAAATCTAGCACCGCGCATGTTTGCCAGCAAAAACGGTTACGGGAAGTATTGACCTAAATACTTCCCAAGCTGCGCTTAAGCTAACTGTCGCTTGCCGCTCAAAGAAACCAAGATATTTGGCTGCTCTAAAAGAAAAAGCGCAGGACCGGTAAGCTTCAATATCCCCGCTTTCTTTTAATGGAGAGCGGCATTTCACCAGTCAGATAGCCATGACTGCGAAGCCAGTCGTGAATAATGAAGCGGATAGCCTCTGAATTATTTGTGCAGGGGATCGAGGGATCCGTCAGAACCTCCCGGATCGCGTCTTGAATAGGAAGAGACAGCCGAATGCCGATGAACGGCATCTGCCCAGTCTTGGGACGGCCCCTCTTTTTCTGTTTAACAGGAATTGACGTCTTCATTTTTTTGTTTTACATAAAATATAGACGGAGGGGAAGCAGCATTCCACGGCTCTACCCCGGCGACAGAGAATTCTCTCTCCATTGCTAAGAATGCGGAATATATTGCCAATGTCTCGCACGACCCTGACACCTCGCGATTTATCTCTGCCGCGCTTTGCCCTACGGCGAGATGAAGCTGCTGCTGCGATGGCGGTCTCGGCAACTAAATTCGATGAGTGGGTTGCCGTCGGTAAAATGCCAGTAGGTCGCAAGATTGACGGTGTTGTTCTGTGGGACGTGCAGGAAATTCACGAAGCTTGGCGTCAAATGCGAGACGGCGATATTGGTCACAATCCCTTTGACAGGATCGTCGCATGATCAAAACTCGCCTCCGATATTGCGTTTACGACCCTGATACCGCCGGTAACCCCCGTTATTATGTGCGTAATCTGCGCAAAAGCAGCAAGAAGATTAGGATTCGCGAGAGTTTCGAAGCACCCGACGGCACCATTACTCCCGAATTCATGAAGGCGTACCTTGATGCGCTGGCATCACTTGATAAGGAGACATCCTCAGCACCAAAGGCCTCACGCGAAAAGACCTTCAGCTGGCTTTGCGACCAATATTATCGTTCCGCCGAGTTTCAGCGCTTCGATAGGCTTACCCAGGCCGATAAGCGCGGCGTTCTCAATCGGTTCTGCGCTGCAGGCGCAGGAGATTTACCTTACGCGGCATTCCGACAGGCAGATGTTGAGCGCAGTCGAGACAAGCGCGCCGGAACTCCTGGCGCCGCCGACAAGCTGGTGAAGTACCTCAGAGCTCTCTTTAAGTGGGCGATCAAAAAGAGACTCGCCAGCGTTAATCCGGCCATCGGTGTTGAGAAGATCAATGAAGGAGAGGGGTGGCACGCTTGGACACCCGATGAGGTTGCGACTTATCGCAAACACCATTCCATCGGCACCAAGGCAAGGTTGGCATTAGAATTAATGCTGAACGTCGGCGCTCGAATTTCCGATGCTTGCCGCATTGGCCGTCAGCACGAAAGCAACGGCTGGCTTAAGTTTGTAGCTTGGAAGAACCGCAATAAGAAGTCACGAAAAACTATCGAATGCCCGATTACGCTTGAACTCCGCGCGGCGATTGACGCGACGGAAACAGGTGACCTCACCTATTTGATCAACGATCTTGGTAAGGCTTTCACGATCGATGGCCTTGGAAACAAGATGCGCGATTGGTGCGACGCCGCTGATCTGCCTCAGTGTTCATCCCACGGCCTACGGAAGGCCGCCGCGGTAATCTTGGCAGAGAACGGCGCAACTGCCCCAGAACTTTGTGCAATCTTCGGATGGTCGAAGCTAGAAACCGCCGAAACCTACATCCGGCAAGCCCAAAGTCGGATCATGGTGAGCAATGCCTTCTCGCGCCTCGACGAATACCGGAGCCGCGGAAGTGTCTCAGTTCACGGGGTAAAAAATTGCCATGAGACAAAAAACGAAAAAAGCAAAGGGAAATCAAATACCGAATAAAGCATTGGTGGGCCCGGCAGGACTCGAACCTGCAACCAGACCGTTATGAGCGGTCGGCTCTAACCATTGAGCTACAGGCCCGTCGCGCCGCGAGGCGGCAGGCCCCTTTCCCTTACAATGACCGGCACGGGGCGGCAATTGCGCCCGAGTGTGAAAATCCCTCCGTGCCCCATGATTTCCGAGGGTTTCCCGGGGGTTGTCGGCCTGCCCCTGCTCCACGCCTGCAAACACTCCGAGGGCCTGAACATCCGGCGTTAACCCTTTGCTAACCATACACCGGGCAAATTTTGCCCAGTGAACGTGCGTGTCGTTCTGCAAAAACGGGGGCCCCGTGGAAGCAAGCGCCGTGAATCACTTACCGCCCGGCGGCCTCCCGGCCGCCGCAAAAGTGTTTGGCGGGCAGAGGCGGCATTCGCGCGAGGAAACGGCGACCATGGTCGATGTGACGGCGGGGCAGGACGGCGGATCACGCCTGCAGATTCCAAGTTTCGATGAAATCAAAAAAATACTGAAGCGCGGCGATCTGACGCTCGCCTTCGGTGTGCTGACGATCCTCGTCGTCCTGATCCTGCCCCTGCCCGCGATGGTGCTCGATCTGTTCCTGGCGATCTCGATTACGCTCTCGGTGCTGATCCTGATGACCGCGCTGTTCATCCAGGCGCCGCTGGAATTCTCCGCCTTCCCGACCGTGCTCCTGATCTCGACCATGTTGCGGCTGTCGCTCAACATGGCTTCGACCCGCCTGATCCTGTCGCATGGCCACGAGGGCAGCGCCGCTGCCGGTCACGTCATCGAGGCGTTCGGCAACTTCGTGATGAGCGGCAATTTCGTGATCGGCATCATCGTCTTCACGATCCTCGTCATCGTCAACTTCGTCGTTATCACCAAGGGTTCGGGCCGCATCGCCGAAGTCGCCGCCCGCTTCCACCTCGATTCGATGCCCGGTAAGCAGATGGCGATCGACGCCGATCTCTCGGCCGGTTTGATCGACGAGCAAACCGCCAAGAAACGCCGCAAGGACCTTGAAGACGAAAGCGGTTTCTTCGGCGCCATGGACGGTGCTTCGAAGTTCGTCCGCGGCGACGCGGTCGCCGGTCTTCTGATCGTGTTCATCAACATCATCGGCGGCATCATCATCGGCGTCGCGCAACAGGGCCTGAGCTTCGGCGATGCGGCCCGCACCTACACGTTGCTCACCGTGGGTGACGGCCTCGTCACGCAGGTGCCGGCACTGATCGTCTCGACCGCCGCGGGTCTTCTGGTGTCGAAAGCCGGCGTCTCGGGCGCCGCCGACAAAGCGATGATGAAGCAGTTCTCCGGCTATCCGCAGGCGCTCGGCATGTCATCCGGCGTTATGCTGGTGCTGGCATTGCTGCCCGGAATTCCGATGATCCCGTTCCTGATGCTGAGCGCGGGCGCCGGCGCGCTGGCATTGAAGGCACGCCATCGCAACACCCAGGTCAAGACCGAGGAAGCCCGTGCAGCGGCGGCTCCGGCCCAGGCCGCTGCAGCAGCGGCCGCGGAAGAAGAGCCAATCTCGACCGCGCTGAAGATCGACGATCTCAAGATCGAGCTCGGCTATGCACTGCTGCCGCTCGTCAACGGACCGGACGGCAACGACCGCCTCACCGACCAGATCAAGGCACTGCGCCGCTCGCTCGCCATCGAGATGGGCTTCGTGATGCCTGCCGTGCGCATCCTCGATAACGTGCAGCTCGAGGCCAACACCTACGTCATCAAGATCAAGGAAGTCGACGCCGGGTCCGGCCGCGTCTGGGCCAACCAGTTCATGGTCATGGACCCCGCAGGCAATCAGGTGACCGTGCCGGGCACGCACACCATCGAGCCGACCTTCGGCCTGCCTGCGACCTGGGTCGATGCGTCGCTGAAGGAAGAAGCATCCCTCAGGGGCTACACGGTAGTCGATGCTGCGACCGTGCTCTCCACGCATCTCACCGAGCTGTTGAAGAACAACATGTCGGATCTGTTGTCTTATGGCGAGGTACAAAAGCTTCTGAAGGATCTGCCGAAGGAACAGGGCGAACTGGTCAAGGATATCGTACCAGGCCAGATTACAATCTCCGGCATCCAGCGCGTGCTTCAGTTGCTTCTCGCCGAGCGCATCTCGATCCGCGACCTCTCCACCATTCTGGAAGGTATCGCCGATGCACTGGCGTTCTCGCGCAATCCGGCGATGATCGCCGAGCACGTTCGAGCCCGGCTCGCACGCCAGATCTGTGCACAGAACACCTCGATCAACGGCTACCTGCCGCTGATCGCGCTCTCGGCGAAGTGGGAGCAGGCGTTCGCGGAATCGATCGTCGGCACCGGCGAGGACCGCACGCTGGCGATGCAGCCCTCCAAGCTCTCCGAGTTCATGACCGCAACCCGCGACCGTTTCGAGCAGGCCGCGCGCGAAGGTGAGAACCCGGTGCTCGTCACCTCTGCGGCAATTCGTCCCTTCGTCCGCTCGCTGGTGGAGCGTTTCCGCGCCCAAACCACCGTGCTGTCACAGGCGGAAATTCATCCGCGGGCGAAACTTAAGACTGTTGGAAGCGTTTGAGAATCCGTCCTTTTACCGCTGCTGCAGCATGATAATTTCGTCACATCCAAACGATTTTTGAGCTCGATCTTCTGCGGCTGCGAAAGGCTACCGCGGGAACTAAAATTGTAACCATCTGATTTATCGATATTTTTATTTCCACCCCTAGAGTGGCTCGCAGGCGATCAAGAAAAATCACTCGCTTGTGATGGGGTCTGGGAAACAAAAACCCCCTCCACCACGTTTACGAGACATCGAATTTGAACCGGCCGCTCACTGGGCGCGACCAATAAAGGCAACCGGGCCAGAACGTAGCTAAAACGTGAGGGAGGCGACATGAACCATTCATTGTACAGCGCTGACCGCATGACCCACCTCAAGATCGTGGTGGTAGCGCTGGTTGCTGCAATTGGCATCGCTGGCCTTGGGATTTCGGCACGTCTTAGCGCCGGTGACGGCGCGATGCAGACGGCGCGCGCAACGACGCCGGTTCTCAAAGCCAGCCACACCATGATGGTTTCCGACTCCGAGCAGCAGGTGATCCGCTGATGTGAATTTCAGGAATTCATAAGGCTCTCTTCCCCGCCCCCCGAAGTCGCCTTGTGAATATCTTCCGGGACATCTCATCCCCAGTGAACCCGGACAAAAAGCGCCCGTCTCCCCCACGGGCGTTTTTTGCTGTCTGGGTCCCGGAAATGCGGAGGCAGAGAAAGCCGCTCACGTCAGCGCGACGGCACACTCTCGTAGAGTTTTCCCGCCCACAGCGGTTGAGCCGTTGGCTTGCCGCTTGTCGAACCGCCCTTGGCCTCGACCGTGACCGCATAGATCGAGTTGTTGATGGCTGCAGCGTCAACATTGGCGAGGCCGCCGCCCACAGTAAATTCGCCATCGATCACGCCGATAGAGCGTGGCTCTCCGAGTTTGCTCGGCACGATCCAGAGTTCATAGCTCTTGTCGGCTGCGGGCGGCGGCCCGACACGGCGCACCGTATAACGCCGCGTGGTGGCATCGACGGTCAGAATGAAGCCCGGATCGCGTGCGTCCGATTGCAATGCCGCCACCCACTGCGCGGCCGCTGGCGGCGGAGGAATCCTGACCTCTACCGTGCGAACTTCCGGTTTCATCCGCAACGCCGCCGGCAGCGCGGACGGACGATAGACCTGCAACGCGATCACGCCCGCGAGCACCGCCGCGACCGCGCTCATGATGAGACCAAAAACGTTGCCGCCCTTCGCGGGCGAGGACTCTTTCGCAGACGAGAGTTCGGCGTCCGCGGGTGTCACGACCGGAGTGATATCTTCGGCGACAGGGTCCAGCTCCGGCGCCGCCGTCGACGTTTCCGGCAGCGCGGCCGGGATTGTACCCTGCGCGGAAGATGCATTAAGCGCGGACGTCATTTCCTGCGTGACTGGATCGACCGGCGCAGCCGGCGTTCCTTCGCTCTCGTTCTTGACGGGAGCAGCGTGCGCCGATTGCGAAAGGGCGACAGCTTCCCTGATCCGACCCCACAACTCGGCGGGCGGCTCGACCGAGGACACCATCTGATGCAGCGGCGCCAGCTTGTGCTCCCATGCCTGCACGAGCGCAAGAAAGCCGGGATCGACGATCAGCATCGTCTCGACCAGCGCACGTTCGTCCGCATCAAGGGTGCCGAGCGCATATTCGGCGGCGAGCGCTATATGGTCGTCGCTGTATGCCATCACGCAAGTCCAAGACAGGTTCGAATGTCGAGCAGGCTGCGGCGCAACCAGGTTTTGACATCGCCAAGCTGGGCATTGAATTTGGCCGCAAGCTGCTGACGATTCCAGCCGTTGTAATAAGCGAGCAGCACGAGCTTCTGCCGCTCGGGCTCAAGCTGGCCGACGCATTCCAGAAGCGCCTTCAACTCATCCGTCATTTCCCGGCGCGCCAAAGGTGTGGGCGTGTCGGAAGCGTCCGCGAAGCTTGCAGCATTCTCAGGCGGCGCATCAGCCCGTTTGCGCACGATGTCGATGGCGCGATTTCTCACGATCGCCACCATCCACGCGAGTGGCGAAGCGTTGCCGGGCTGATACTGCCCGGCCTCCTTCCATATCTTGACGTAGGCGTCCTGAAGGACTTCCTCCGCGAGCGCCTGATCGCGCACTATGCGCAGTACGACGCCGAACAGCTTTGCGCGAGTCGCCTCATACAGCGCTTCGAAAGCAGCCTGATCGCCTCGGGCAACCGAGGCCAGCAACCAAACCAACTGGGCCGGCGTCAGCATTGTAGGTCCCCAACAAACCGCTGCCCCCGGCAGCACCCCGTGCCTTTATGCCAGCCTGGGCGAAAGCTGTAAAACGCGACGTCGCGCCGCCCCTATCGCCGGATGCCGGCAGACAGCAAAAAGCCCGGACCTTTCGGGCCGGGCTTTTTGAAACCGTTCGAAGATCGTCGGGGATCAGGCGACCGCGCCGATCCGCGCGCGCATCAAGCCGATGCTGTCGAGATCGGCCTGCTCGCGGGCGCTCTCCTCGGCGCGTTCACGGGCCTGATCGCGCTCGTCCAGAAGCTCGACCTTCTTCAATTCCTCGAAAGCGTCAGCCAAGTGCGCCTTCGCTTCTTCAAGCTGCCCGCGCAATTCGTCCGCGGAGCGGGTCAGGTTCTCGCGGCGCTGGATCGCGGCCTTGGCATAGGTCGGATAGGCAAAGTGGGCCGGATCCTGAATGCCTGCGCGATCCTGCTCGGTCTGGATTTCGCGTTCGAGGTCGACCGACATTCGCTGGAATTCCGCGATCATGGTCTCGATCTGAGCAACCCGGCGACGCTTCTCGTCGACCTGAAATTTCTTCAGACGGATAAGCGTTTCACGTGACTTCATCGACTCGTACTCCCCAGAAGTCCCAGTATCAAAACGGGACAGGACCGGCTCCCCGACTGGGCCCCACCGGCGAACAACAGACGGCGTGGATCATGGCCTGACAAAGTTAGCTTTCCGTTTCCACAGAAGCGAGGATTTGCTGCAGTTGCCGGTAGCCGGCCTCCAGTCCGGTCGCCTCACTCTTGCCCTGGCGGAGGAAGTTCTCGAGCGGTTCGTGCAGGCGGATCGCCTCGTCCACCTCGGCGCTCGAACCGGCGCGATAGGCTCCGAGCCGGATCAACTCCTCCATATCCGCATAGGTCGCCATCACCTGACGGCCCCGCATGATGATCGGCAGGAATTCCGGATTGGCCGATTTCGGCATGGTCCGGGAGACGGATTTGAGGATGTTGATCGCGGGATAGCGCCCGCGCTCAGCGATGGCGCGCTCCATGACGATATGTCCGTCGAGAATGCCGCGCACCGCATCCGCCACCGGCTCATTATGATCGTCGCCGTCCACCAGCACCGTGAAGATGCCGGTGATGGTGCCCTCGCCCAGCCCCGGCCCCGCCCGCTCCAGAAGCTTCGGCAGTTCGGTGAAAACGGTCGGCGTGTAGCCCTTGGCAGTCGGCGGCTCGCCTGCGGACAGGCCGATCTCGCGCTGCGCCATGGCAAAGCGCGTCACCGAATCCATCAGGCACAGCACACTCTGGCCTTCATCGCGGAAATACTCGGAGATCGCGAGCGTCAGATAAGCCGCCTGCCGCCGCATCAAAGCGGGCTCGTCAGAGGTCGCGACTACGACGACCGAGCGCGCGAGCCCCTCCTCGCCGAGATCGTCCTGCAGAAACTCCTGCACCTCGCGGCCGCGTTCGCCGACAAGGCCGATCACCGAAATGTCGGCATCGACGTTGCGGGCAAGCATCGACAGCAGCACTGATTTGCCGACACCCGAGCCCGCGAAGATACCCATGCGCTGGCCGCTGCAGCAGGTCAGAAAGGTGTTGAGCGCGCGCACGCCGAGATCGAGCGGCTGCCCCACTCGCTTTCTTGAATGAGCGGGCGGCGGCAGGTTCCGGAACGGCATAGGCGACGGACCCTGCGGGATCGGCCCCTTGCCGTCGATCGGCTCTCCCATCGCATTGACGACGCGGCCAAGCCACCCCTCACACGGCCTCACCTGACTCGCCGCATTGGCGATCACCGCGCGGCAGCCGCGCCGGACACCATCGAGGCCCGCGAACGGCATCAGCACCGCATTGTTGCCGGTGAAGCCAATTACCTCGCAGGGAATGTCACGATCGCCGCCGGTTTCGATCACGACCCGTGCGCCGACCGACATCGCATGAATGGGACCTGCGACTTCGACCATCAACCCGCGCACGCCCACGACGCGGCCATAAATATTGACGGCGTCGATATCGCCGATCTGTTCAGCCAGAGCCTTCACTGCAAGCCTCGCGTCACCGGAACGCCTTCTTCATTTCAAAAAGCTTAAGTTTCCACGGCGTGGTTGCGTGTCCTTAACTCTGTGTTTACCCGCATCGTTAATGATTGCGTCACTGTCTTTGGTAACTGACAGCGGCTCGACCTTCAGAACGGAGGGCCGAATCGCGGGAGGCGGTCAGGCCCGACTCCTAAACGGAACTTGAACTTGCATGGGTACGAAAAGCCGCTTCTCTGCAACATCTTAAGTCGATTCGGCATAATTTGCACGAATAGAGCTTGCAGGCACGAATCAGCTTTTGTTAACCATGTCTCGTCAGGATTCGAATCAGTTGTGCAAAGGCGTTCCAGTGCCGCGAGTTGTGCGGCCGACCTGACGCCCGGAGTGGCGACTATTAGGGGACTGGCATGCGCGTATTGCTGATAGAAGATGACAGCGCCACTGCGCAGTCGATCGAGCTGATGCTCAAATCCGAGAGCTTCAACGTCTACACGACGGATCTCGGAGAAGAAGGCGTCGATCTCGGCAAGCTGTACGATTACGACATCATCCTGCTCGACCTCAATCTGCCCGACATGTCGGGCTACGAGGTGCTCAAGCAGCTTCGGGTTTCCAAGATCAAGACCCCGATCCTGATCCTGTCCGGCCTTGCCGGCATCGAGGACAAGGTGAAGGGTCTCGGCGTAGGCGCCGACGACTACATGACCAAGCCGTTCCACAAGGACGAACTGGTCGCCCGCATCCACGCCATCGTGCGCCGCTCGAAGGGCCATGCCCAGTCGGTGATCCAGACTGGCGACCTGATCGTCAACCTCGACACCAAGACTGTCGAAGTCGGCGGCCAGCGCGTGCACCTGACCGGCAAGGAATATCAGATGCTGGAGCTGCTCTCGCTCCGCAAGGGCACCACGCTCACCAAGGAAATGTTCCTCAACCATCTCTACGGCGGGATGGACGAGCCGGAACTCAAGATCATCGACGTGTTCATCTGCAAGCTGCGCAAGAAGCTCGCCAACGCGTCGGAAGGCCGCAACTTCATCGAGACCGTCTGGGGCCGCGGCTATGTGCTGCGCGAACCGAGCGAGGACGAAGCGCGCATCCCGGCCTGAGACTTCGCTTCATAGATTGCAAAAAAACCCCGCCAGTGGCGGGGTTTTTTATTGCGACCGGCAGACCGGCAACCGAACCTAATCAGGCTTATCGCGCAGCCATCGTCGCCCGGAAACCACCTGCCCCCATGGCGGGCGCGATCGAGGGCGATGCAACCTTCGGAAGATACACGCCGCGGCGCTGCTGGCAGGGACGATAGGCGTCCGTGAGCCCAACCACCGTTTCGGCCGCACCGAGGAAGAGATAGCCGTCCGGCTCGTTCACCTTCATCATCCGGTTGAGGACGTCGGCCTTGGTCGTCTGGTCAAAATAGATCAGCACGTTCCGGCAGAAGATCACGTCGAACTTGCCGAGGCTCGAGAAGTCGTTGAGCAGATTGAGCGGCCTGAACTGCACCATGGCGCGGATATCGGCATTGATCTGCCAGGTCTCGCCGATCTGCTTGAAGTGGGTGACAAGTTTCTGGATCGGCAGACCGCGCTGGACTTCGAACTGACTGTAGATGCCGCTCTTGCACTTCTCGAGCACTTCCTGCGAGAGATCCGTCGCGACGATTTCCACCCGCCAGCCGGACAGCATCTGAGCGAAATCCTTCAGGATCATCGCCAGCGAATAGGGCTCCTGCCCGGTCGAGGCTGCCGCGCACCAGATACGAAGATTCTTGCGATTGGCCCGCGCCTTGATGAGTTCGGGCAGAACGCTGTCCTTGAAATGATCGAACGGAATCTTGTCGCGGAAAAAGAACGTCTCGTTGGTGGTCATCGCCTCGACCACGTCGCAGATCGTGTTTTCCACGCCGCGCCGCAGTTCGGCGACAAGTTCACCCAGGCTACCCAGATTCGCCCTGCGCACGAGCGGCATGAGACGGCTTTCGATCAGGTACTGCTTGTCGTCTGACAAAACGAGGCCGGATCGTTCCTTCAGGAGCTTGCGCAGAAAATCGTATTCAGCCTGAATCACGAGAAATCTCCTGAAAGGATTTTTTGTATTTTTTGGCCGATCTGATTGAGCGGCAAGACCGCGGAACAGATGCCGGCCTGCGCGGCCGCACCCGGCATTCCCCACACCACCGATGTCGCTTCGTCTTGCGCGATTACGTTGCCGCCGGCGGTGACGATGTCCCTACCGCCGCGCATGCCATCGGACCCCATACCCGTAAGGATGACCGCCAGCAGATCGCCCTTCCAGACATCGATCGCCGACATGAAAAGAGGGTCCACCGCAGGACGGCAGAAATTGATTTGGGGGCCGTCATCGAGCGAGATCGCGACATTGCCGCCCTGACGCCCCACGCGCATGTGCAGCCCGCCCGGTGCGATATAGATATTGCCCTGCCTGACGACCTGCCCGTTCGTCCCCTCATACGTCGGCCGGGCACTGACGCGGCCGACATGCTGGGCGAGAATAGTGGTGAAGGTCGGCGGCATGTGCTGGGTAATCAGGACAGGCACCCTGTCGACGATCGGTGCCAACTCGGCGGCGAGCGTGGTCAACGCCTGGGGCCCGCCGGTCGAGGAGCCGATCAAAAGCGCCTTCGGTCTCACGTTATTGAATGGACGCAGCGAAAACTTCGTCGGCGCGTGATGAAGCGGTGCCGCCACCGCGGCTGGCTGCAGCGAAGCGGCAGGTGCCAGCGGCGGGCTCGGCACGCGGCGACGCACAAGGCGCGCCGTGAGGTGACGAATCTTCTGCACCAGTTCGTGCCGGAAGGTATCCGCGCCGCCCAGATGATTGCTTTCCGGCTTCGGAATGTAGTCGGAGGCACCGAGCGACAGCGCCTTAAGGCTGATCTCGGCGTTCCGCAGCGTCAATGTCGAGGCCATGATGACGACAAGGTCGCGCTTCTTCGCCAGCAGCAGCGGAAGTGCAGTGATGCCGTCCATATCCGGCATCTCGATGTCGAGGATCACGGCGTCGGGATTGATCCGCTCGATCTGATTGACCGCATCGAGGCCAGTGCGACACGAGGCCACCACCACCATGTCGGTCTCGGCTTCGATCCAACGCGTGATGATGCCGCGAATGATGGCTGAATCATCAACCACCATGATTCGAATGCGCTCGCCACTCATTGAGACGGGATGAGAGGCGGGTGCCAGATCGATACTCATTCAATTACCAAATTTGCTTTCTGCCAGAGGCAGGAGGAAACGATATCGATCCGGCCGACGTCGTCGACTCTTAAATCAGGCCGACTTCCTGAAACTTCGCGGTGACGATTTCCTTGTCGAACGGCTTCATAATGTACTCGTTCGCGCCTGCATGAAGCGCGCGCGCGATATGAGCGACATCGTTCTCCGTGGTGCAGAAAACCACCTTGGGCTTTTCGCCGTTCGGCATCATGCGCAGGTTGCGCAGAAATTCATGGCCATCCATCACCGGCATATTCCAGTCGAGCAGCACGGCGTCGGGAAGACCGCGCTTGCAAACTTCCATCGCCTTCTCGCCGTCTTCGGCTTCGATGATTTCGAAGTTCAGGCCTTCCAGGATTCGGCGCGCGACCTTGCGGATCACGCTGGAATCATCAACGACGAGACATGTTTTCATGCTGACCTCTATTTTCAAATGCTGACCTGACGGGCTCTCAAGCCGCCATCATGTCAGGAGCAATCTCCAGTACCCGGTCGATATCGAGCACCACCATCAACTGGCCGTCGAGCCGATGGATGCCACCCGCCACTTTCTCCATGCCGCGATCGAGATTGACCGGATTCATCTCCCGGCTGTCGTCGGACAACTTCATGACTTCCCCGATCGAATCGATCAGCAGTCCATAGGACTCGCCGCGATGATCGACGCCGATCGCCATCGGCGGCCGGCCATCCTCGATTTTCGGCAGACCGAGGCGCGCACGCATGTCGATCGCGGTGACGATCCGGCCGCGCAGGTTGAGAACGCCTGCGATATCGTCGGAAGCGAGCGGCACGCGGGTCAGCCGCTCGGGCATGAACACGTCCTGCACACGAGAGATCGGCAGGCCGAACAATTGGCCGCCGATCATAGCGGTGACGTACTCGGTGATGTGGCCGTCGGTTTTCTGAACTTGCTGGTCCATCTCGCTATCCTTATGCCGCGCGGTGATCGCGAGCGGCCTGTTCCTTCAACGCCGCGATCAGACCAGGCCGGTCGAACTTCGCGACATAATCGTGGAAACCGACCTGGCGGCCCCGTTCGATCGCGGCTGGAGAAACCAGCGACGACAGCGCGATGATCGGGGTTTCGTTGTTGCGCTGGTCGGCGCGAACGGCCTCGGCGAATTCGAAGCCGTTCATTTCCGGCATCTCAATGTCGGTGAGGATGACGTTGAACTGCTTGCCGCCGCGCAGGATATTCAAGCCCTCGCTCGCATTGGTCGCGGTCTGGACGCTGTAGCCCGCTGCTTTCAGGACCGGCGCCAGCATGTTGCGGAAGAAGGCCGAGTCGTCCACCAGGAGAATCTCCTGGGTCAGGCTCGAGCGCTGCATGTCCTTGCGGGTGAACCAATCGGCGAAAGCCATCGGCAGGAAGTGACCAACATCGATCACTTCGGTCGCCTGCCCCTTGATGACGGCGGAACCGAGCAGACCTTCCTGTGCGCTCGCGACTTCGATGTTGAGGCTTTCCTCGACAATGTCGACGATCTCGTCGACCACCAGACCCATGGAACGGCCATCATCGACGAACACCAGGATCGGCTGCACGCCCTCGTTACGAACCGTAACGCCTTCCATGCTGACGAGCGGCATCAGATGGTCGCGATACTGCACCATGTGGCGGCCGTTGGAGAACTCGATCTTCTCCGCCGCGATTTCCTCGAGACGTGTGACGAGCGCCAGCGGCACGGCCTTCGGCTGAGTGTTACCGGCATGGAAGACGAGCAGCGAGGTGAGCTGTTCGGAACCGGCGACACGCGCGGCCGCGTTCTCGTCCATCATATCGCTCTGTGCCGACATCGAGTTGCCGACCGACTGCGAGATGCCGTTCGGATCGATAATCATGATGACGGCGCCATCGCCAAGAATGGTGTTGCCGGAGAACATGTTGATGTGGCGCAGCTTGGTCGACATCGGCTTGACGACGATTTCTTCGGTGTGGAAGACGCCGTCGACCACGATGCCGAAGGTCTGGCTGCCGACCTGCATCACAACGATGAAGCCGTTTTCCGGATCGATCTCCTGACCATCATCGATCTTGAGAAGCTTGCGCAGGTGCAGAAGCGGCAACAGCTTGTTGCGGAGCCGCAGCACCGGCGTGTCCTTGATGCGCTCGATCCGATGATCCGAATTGGCGCGCGCGCGCACCAGTTCGACCACCGCAATCTGCGGAATCGCAAACCGTTCGCCCGCCGATTCCACGATCAGCGCGGAAACGATGGCAAGCGTCAGCGGAATCTTGATGGTGAAGGACGACCCCTCGCCTGGCACCGACTTGACGTCGATGGTGCCGCCGATCTGATCGATGTTGGTACGCACCACGTCCATGCCAACGCCGCGACCGGACACGCTGGTAACAGCCGCTGCTGTTGAGAAGCCCGGCGCAAAGATGAACTTGTGAATCTGAGCTTCGCTCATCTTCTCAAGCTCAGCTTCGGTGACGATGCCGTTCTGCAGCGCCTTCTGCTTGATACGTTCGGTGTTAAGCCCCTGACCGTTGTCGGCGATGCAAATGATGATGTGGCCGCCTTCATGATAGGCGGAGACGCGAATGGTACCGACTTCGGGCTTGCCCGCGGCAACACGCGCGGCGGTGCTTTCCAGACCGTGGTCGGCCGAGTTGCGCACCATATGCGTCAGCGGATCCTTGATGAGGTCGAGCACCTGGCGGTCGAGTTCGGTGTCGGCGCCATGCATCTCGAGTTCAATCTGCTTGCCGAGTTCGGCCGACAGGTCGCGTACAATGCGCGGCAGCTTCTGCCAGGCGTTGCCGATTGGCTGCATGCGCGTCTTCATGACGCCTTCCTGCAGTTCGGCAGTAACATTGGAGAGGCGCTGCAGCGGCACCTTGAATTCGTTCTCCTCGTGACGGCGGCTGATTTCCAGCAACTGGTTGCGGGTCAGCACCAGCTCGGACACCATCGTCATCAGATGTTCGAGCGCGTCGACGTTGACGCGGATCGACTGCGCCGAGACCTTGTCGGCCTCGGTTGCTTCACCCTCGCCGCCTGCCTTACGTGCGGCCGGTTTTGCAGCGGGCTTCGCGGCTGGCTTGGACGCGGGGGCTACCGCAGCAGGTGCCGGCGCAGCAGCCGCAACAGGGGCCGCAACAGGGGCCGCCACCGTCTCGACTGCGGTTTCGCGGAATGCGCGCTCCAGTTCATCGAGCGAGACCTCGCCGGGGCGCAATGCGCGCTCCAAGGTCTGCTCCACCAGCGTGCCTTGCGCCGCGCCACCGGAAGAGGCCGCAGGAGGAGAAGCAGCAGGCGCAGGCGCGCTGCTCTCCATCGAAGCCATGCCGACTTCGACCATCTTCTCCAGTGCGCCGATCAGATCAGGGTCGGAGCCTTCCGGCTCGGCCTCGCTGGATTCGAGTTCGCCCAAGATGTCCTTGATGCGATCGATAGTGTTGAGGATCAGCGACACGGCTTCGCCGGTCACCGGCATGCCATCGCGGAATTTGCCCATCAGGGTTTCGGCCGCGTGGGCCAGCGCCTCGAGGCGCGGCAGGCCGAGAAAGCCGCACGTCCCTTTGATGGTGTGAACAAGCCGGAAAATATTATCCAGGATCTTCGCGTTATTCGGATCCTGTTCAAAACGAACCAATTGGTTATCGACGGTATCGAGGCTCTCGTTCGTTTCCGTCAGGAACTCACGCAACATATCATCCATGAAACAACCCAGCCCTGGAGCGGAGGCGCACAGATGCGCCATCCAAGTCTGCGCAGTTTCAACGGAAAGCGTTTAATAATGGTGAGCAAAAGGTATTTTTGTTTTGGCGCTTTGCGCGGACCGCCTGCGGCATCGATGCGCGCAGGCGGGAAAGGGTTCGTTAAGATTTGAACGCCGCCCTTACGAAGTCGCGACGACGACCGCGCCTTCTTCCTTGGTCAGTCCGACCTTGAAGCCGCAGGCCTGCGCGAGCAGCGCCGTATAATAAGGCTGCACCGCATGCGCGGTGATGGAGGCCGCATTCTCGAGGTTGAGTTGATCGGCGATGCTGTGCGGCTCGCGCGCATTCTGTCCAACCGCGCGGATGCAGAATCCCATCGTGTCGCCCTCGCCGATCGGATCGATCACCAGTTCGCCACCGCGCGGGATCGCCTGCTGGGCGATGACCAGCATGTTGAGGAGCAACTTGACGCGGTTCTTCGCCAGCAGCATGTGCGGCAGATTCCAGGTCAGCTTGGTCTTGTTGTCCTCGAGATGGCCCCGCGCCACCTTCTGCGCGTCGCCGAGGTCGATCTGCGTTCCGGCGGAGCCCGCCGCGCCATAGGCGATACGGCAGAACTGCAGCCGCGCCGAGGTGCTGACTGCGCTCTTGCGGATCAGGTCGAGCGCGAATTCCTTGTCTTCGGCCTTGTTGCTCGAATCCATGACCTCCAGGCCGTTGACGATGGCGCCGACCGGATTGATGAGATCGTGGCAAACCCTTGAGGACAGCAACGCAGCAAGATCGAGAGCATCGGGAGCGCCGGAGGTACCTGACATGGAAATTTTCCTGCTGTGGTTTGGTGTGTGATAAGGATCCGCTGCTGCGATATCCGCAGCCGAATCACGCCGGACCGTGATTTGATACACCGCGAAGCCTGCCGCGGCCACACAGGCCAGCGACGAACCACGGCAGGCCAGGAAAGAGATTGTGGCTGAAGGGGTTACCCTCGCCGGCGAAAACGCCCTGACGTTGATGGAGCCGCTCACAAAGCTCGCCGTCGAGGCGGGCGCGGCGATCCTTGCGATCAACCGCAAAACCATGGGGCTCGGCAGAAAAATCGACGGCTCGGTGGTGAGCGACGCCGATAAGCTTGCCGATGCCATCATCGCCGAAGGGCTCGCGAAACTCGCGCCAGCTATTCCCGTGCTCTCGGAAGAACGCACCCATCTGGCGGCGCGACCCTACCGCGACAGCTTCTTCCTGATCGATCCTCTGGACGGGACGCGTGAATTCATCACCGGAACCGATGAGTTCACCGTCAACATCGCCCTCGTCACGCGCGGCGAGCCCGTGCTCGGCATTGTCGTCGCACCCGCGCTCGGCACCGTCTGGCGGGGAATCATTGGTATCGGCGCCGAACGCCTGCCTGTGACCGAGAACGCCACGGTTTATGGCGCTCCCACGCCGATCCGAACGCGTCCTCATCCCGGTCCCGGCGCGCCATGGATTGTCAGTGTCAGCCGTTCGCACGGTGATCCTCGCACAGAGGCCTTCATCGCCGAGCGTCCCGGCGCGATCCGGCAGGTTCTCGGCTCCGCAATCAAGTTCTGCCGCGTGGCCGAGGGCGGCGCTGACATCTATCCCCGGCTCTCACCCACCAGCGAATGGGACGTGGCCGCAGGCCACGCCATCGTCACCGCCGCAGGCGGCCTCGTCACCAGCGGTCTTGGCGAACTCCTGAAGTTTGGTGAGGATCACGAGGACTTCCTCGTTCATGACTTTATCGCCTGGGGTGACCCGCAGGCGGCTTGCCGCAATAAGGCTCAGACGCCGGGTCAGTAATCGGCGAGGGTCTTGCTCAGGGTCGGCCATTTGTCGGCCGCCTCGGCAAGCCTGGAAGGGTCGGCCGCGAAGGCATCGCGATTCTCGTTCCGACTGAACAGATAAAGGCGCTGGCCTGAGACGAGCCAAATCACCGGCTGACCAGCGACGATCCGGCCATCGGCGAGATCGACAGGATCGTAGCCTCCGAATTGCGGGCCGTAGATGTCCGGGGCCGACAGAAAGATCTCCCGATCCCGTTCATCGGAGAAGCGCCAGATCGCGCCGCCCTGATACGTCTCGATCCCGGCCTTACCCGTGACAGGCCGGGACTGGAGGAAATAGCCCACCGGGTCGTAACCATCGATCGCAAGGCCGGTGTGATGGTTCGTCACCACCCGCTCGGTCGAGGCCGCCCACACCCCTGGGAGCCCCATGAGTACAAATACGGCCAAAATACCTGCCAGGATCAGGCCTTTTCGGCTCCGCCCTTTATTTTCCTGCCGCCATGCCGTCATAGTTCCTGCCGATAAAGTTCGAGTCGCGCGAGTTTAAGACCTGCCCTGTCAGCAAGCCGTTAAGCTGGGATCAGGCCTTGCTTGCTTTACCAGTGCTTCTCCGGGGGTCTTTCATGAATTTCGCTCTGCGTTGTGCAGCCCTGCTTGTCGCAGCGGCGATCTCGTTCTCCACGCCCGCCTCGGCGCAACAGGGGCAGCGCTCCGATTCCTACCGGTCCGATGAACTGGTCGTCGCGGGCCATCGCTTTTTCGGCAATGTCTCGCGCGGTCTCGCCTCGGTCATTGAGCGGGCAATCAGCCGCTGGGGCCTGCCGAACGGCTACGTGCTCGGCGAAGAGGGCGCGGGCGCATTCGTCGCCGGTCTTCGGTACGGCGAGGGCACCCTCTACACCAAGAACGCCGGCGACCTGAAAGTGTACTGGCAAGGCCCCTCGGTCGGCTTCGACTGGGGCGGCGACGGCGCGCGGACGATGATGCTGGTCTACAACCTGCCTGCCACCTCCGCGATCTACCAGCGTTTCGCTGGCATCGACGGCTCGGCCTATGTGATCGGCGGTTTCGGCATGACCGCGCTCACCGCGAACCACATCGTGCTGGTCCCGATCCGGGCGGGCGTCGGCCTGCGCCTCGGCGCGAGCGTCGGCTATCTGAAATTCACCCCCCGCGCGACCTGGAACCCCTTCTGAGGGGTCCTCGTACCACTTTCGGACGCCGCTGCGTGTTTCACGCCGGCCGGTCGATCTGCTAGTTTCTGCGCGTTTTCTGGCCGCGACCGGAGCAAGAGTCCGGCCATCCTTGCGGGAGTTGCCATATGGTTGAACCGATCATGTATCTGGCGATCGGTTTTCTGATCTCGATGCTATGCGGGCTGATGATCATGCCGCTGGTGCACAATCGCGCGGTGCGGCTAACGACGCGACGGCTCGAGGCTGCTGCGCCGCTGTCGATGGCCGAAATTCAAGCCGACAAGGACCAGTTGCGCGCCGAATTCGCGATGTCGGCCCGCAAGCTCGAAATGAGCGTTGAGCAACTCAAGGCCAAGACCACCAGCCAGCAGGCCGAACTCGGAAAGAAGACAGACGCCATCAACCGCCTGAAAATGGAACTCGGCGAGAAAAGCGCCGCGATCTTCACGCTGGAGACGCGCCAGAAAGCGCTGAGCGAACAGCTTCACGCCACCGAGAAGGAATTCGCTCTCAAGACCGACAGCCTGCACGATGCTGAACAGGCGCTGCGCGAGAAGCAGGTCGAACTGACGAAACTCTCCGGCGAATTGTCCGACCGCTCGCAGACGGCGGAAGCGCGGCAAGCCGAACTCATCGCTGTGCGCGCAGAAATCGAAACGCTGCAGGCGCGCGTCTCCCATGCTGAACAGGAACACACCGAGGCCCGCGCCCGCCTCGACGATCAGCGCGGCCAATCAGAAACAGCGAGCCGCGAGCTGACCGATGCCCGCACGCATGCCGAAAGCCTGACCGGCCGCCTCGGCGAGCTTGACGGACAGTTGATGACACAGTCCCAGAAAGCCGAAACGCTAGCCAAGCGCGTCGAGGAACTGGAATCCCGCCTCGTGACACAGGACAAGGTTCTCCTCCAGCGTGAGCAGGACAACAACGAACTGCGCAAGCAGATCGAAGCCGCCAACGACGAACGTGCGACACTCAAGCGCGAACTGGCAGCCGCCAAACAGCAAGCTGACACCGCGGCTGCGGAAGAACAGCAGGAAAACGGATTGCTACGTGAGCGCATCAACGCCATCGCCGCAGAGGTCGCGGGACTGGCGGGCAAACTCGAAGGTCCGGATTCGCCGATCCAGAAAATCCTTGCGTCCGAAAGCGGAGCGGCACCCGCGATCAGCGCCATCGTCAATGGTGACACCGCAAAGGGCGCATCCGGAGCGCAGGGCAGCCTCGCCCAGCGTATCCGCGCGCTGCAGGAAGTGCAGGCAGCGCGCATCGGAAAATCCCGACAGGCCTGAATTCATCCGATCGGAGCTTGACACCTTGGCCATGAGCTTCGTAAATCGCGGCCTTCACGGTCTCGCGAAGGCCGTCCCGGGCGCATAGCTCAGCGGGAGAGCGTTCCCTTCACACGGGAGAGGTCCAAGGTTCGATCCCTTGTGCGCCCACCATCTAAGTAATTGAAATTGCTACATCTACGTAAATGCCTCTGCATGTATGTTGTGCGCCTGCGGGCAGCACAGAGCGCGAACATGTGTGCATATCTGTGCAATTTGCGTGCAGTCTGTTCTTATGATGTTCTACCCCCATGCACCGCTTCCGTCACCCCAAGCCATGGCGCAAGAAGCCCGCCGCGTTTCTGCGGTACTGGGACGGCAAGCCAGATCCACGCGGACCAGCGAAAACGATCCTGGTCTATTGCGTCGGGCGACCAGGCAAGAAGTGCGGCCATAGCGCCAAGCTGAAGATCGCTGACCTCCCACCTTGGACTTGGGCCGAAATATCGGCGCACCTCCGCTGCACGGAGTGCGGCGCCGTTGGCTGGGTGGATCTGCGGGCTGACTGGCCGAAGGTGCCGATGGGGGTGGGCGCGGCACACTATAAGCCGTAGGCATAAAGAACCCGCCCAGCCGTGACGCTGAGCGGGTTCTTTTGTGAGTGGTCCAGATTGAGCGGAGAGGCCCGACGTCGCATCTGCTTGGCAGATTATCGGGTATCACTGGACGGTCCACGCATCGCCCTTACGGGCACTCTCGCCCCTTGCCGCACGGTTTATCAGTCCGCCGCAGGGGTATCTTGTCCGAAGTTTGTATACATTCTTCGGACAGTAGTCGGAGCCGCCTGCCGGAGTCGAACCAGCAACCTTCGCACTACAAATGCACTGCTCTGCCAATTGAGCTAAGGCGGCGTGAAAAACGATCACTCGTTATGAAAAACAATCATTATTGCGTATCTCAGATACGCAATAGTCAATGGTTCATATAGTGGCCGTTAATCGTCGTGGCTGCCTGTAATGGTTATTATAATAGCCGCTACCGTTCACCGTGCTGTGCCGCTACGCGGCGGCAGCAATGTCCGAAGAATGCAGGCTGGTTTCGGACGCCTCAACTTGCGTAGAGGTGGGTGGACCCGAATCCAGCGCGGAACGCAAACCTGCAAGAGCGTCCTGCGCCTCGCAGAATTTGCCAGCGGTCTTCCTCCATAGATCAGAATAACCCTTGGCGAGGTCCTGCCACTGAACACGGTCCCGCGCCAGAGTATTGAAATCTTCCGTTAGCTTGTTGTTTAGCTCGGTGAGGCGCGTAATTTCGTCAGCAATGCGAGCTAGGCACCGAGCATCAATATTATTGACGACGCCCTTACCGCCCTTGGAGGCCAGATCACGCAACCATGCGATTGTTTGTTCGGCAATTATTTCAGACACTATCGCGCTCTTTCACCAAGGGGCGGAAACTCTTTGGGCGACACGGTACCGCCCGATGCTGGCCGGATCATCTTCAAGATTTGCATCGCCATATCTTCGGCCGCTGCCGATGGCTGACTCCACCCCATAGCAGAGAAGCCTCGGATCAGGACGTATTGCAGCGACGGGGCAATACTGCCATCGCAGGGATTGATTGAGACATCGAGAATCATAGGTACAAGGTCTGGGCGCGTCATGCTTCAAAAATCCTTGTTGCAACCGATCATCGGGCAATCAAAAACGGGCGGGTTGGCGGCAGAACAATCACCGCCGCATTTTGGGCATTGCTCATGCGCGATGTCTTCCGCGTCCTCGCGGAGATATCCGGCCGCAACAAGACGGTTAACTGCACCGCTAAGGCTCAGACCGTTTGACCGCTCCTGATCGACAACCCGCCAAACGGTAGCGCCGTCCGCTGCATCATCGTCGGGGTCAAGACCGCGACGGGCGCACTCCTTACGCGCCAAAAGCTCGCGACTTAAACATTCTATCTCTTTTGCTGCGCGCTCGAAAAGCGGGGATTGCACAAAGCAATCCTCCACGCTTGTGTGATCAACGGCACGTAATGATGCAACGAGGCCGTTGCGAATGCTAAGGTCTGTCATGTTGGCTCCCATTGTTTCAGGAACGTCCTCGTAGATGGCATAAGCCCTCGGCGCTAATTCACCGCCAGTTACTCTGTAACCCACCATTCTTTTTGCCATCACCGTTCCCTAGCAATAAGTGCCGACCCAACACGCCGCGCTATAACGTCCAAGCAGTCGCCGTTATGCAATTCACTCACGCCGCCGCTCCTGCGCAAGCTGGTGCGGGAGGAATATAGCCTTGGCCGTATTCAGCCATTTCCTTCTCTCTTTGCTCCCTCATCCAAGCCACCGCCCCGGCCAGATAGTTGATCGCCCCAAGGCACTCGGCTTCGGCCGCGTCCAATTCGCCACGCTCAATCATGCCAGCCGCCTCACCCGCCTTCTTGATGGCCTGCCCCAAAGGAAAGCCGTGGCCGACAAGGCGGGTCGTTTCAAGCATGGGCTGTTTGTCGAAAGGCAGGTTGCGCGCGTGGCGCTCCTTGCCTTTGCCGGTTGCGGCGTGATTGAAGGCCGCGTTGAGGATGGTGCGGATGGTGGTGTAGTTGTCGTTGGCTGGTTGCTGGTGGCGCCATGCAATACTGCCAAAGGTACGCGGAACTTTTGAAGGATCGCAGGTATCAGTGGTCGAGTAATCTGTAGGAGCGGCTGGCTTGCCTTCTGTTGGCGACCACTCTGATGGCGGCATTACTGCTGTGATGTGAGAGTCCTTCACATGAACAGTATATCCAGACGTCTCCACCCCACTCTCCTCCAAGCCAGGCACCGCACAATCATTGCTGCGCTGCGCGGCAGCAATGCGTGAGGCGATTTCGGCGGCCGGACCGTATGTGTCTTTCCTTACTGCCGACATCTTAAACCGCCTCCATCTCTTTCTTGCTTTCACCGCGCACCACCGGCTTGAACCGCCACGACGCAAAGCTCTTTTCCGTGTCAACAATCTCCGCACCAACCCGGTAAGGCAGGCGGTCGTTGCGGATTTCCTGCAAGAGCAAGCCTTCAACGCCGAAGTGGTCAATTACAACGTCGCGTACGGTGTAGGTCTGCCCTATTTTGGGATACACCTCGTCGCCGTAGCCGAGCGTGCCAAGGTTGGTGTCGTCGACAAAGACGACGGGGTCACCTGGGTTGTAGTAGGTCATCGCAATAACAGGCTCCCAGCCAGAGCGACAAGACCGATAATTGGCGGCACGAATAGCGCGGCATATCGTTCCATCACGCAGACTCCGCAACTTGCGTAGCGGAGGGCCATGCCGTCAAACAAGTCGATAACTCCCTGACGTGTTCAGAAATGTATAATCCGCACTTGCGTTTTTCTGCCTCATTCACCAAGGCCCGAATTCGTAGTAAAGCATCTGGCGCACTAAGCCCAACATGCTCGTGTCTGATTGGTAATCGCGTTATCGCCTTCCTTGCATCCCATTTCATCACAGCTACCCTCAATAAAACGCCTTCAAATCCCAGCCGTGTGTGCGACACACAACAGCCGCCAACTTCCTAAACGCTGCATTATGAACATTCGGATCGCTGCTTTTGCTTTCCATGCCAGTCTGCCTCAAGTGTACGTGTATAAGCTCGTGACCAACCTTCTCAATAAGCGTTGACGTGTGCCCAATCGAGGCCGACGAAACTTCGATCGTGTGACCACCATCCCAGATGTATCGTGCGAAAACGTCACGCCGCTTGGTTACGCGAAACGTTACATCTTCGCTGTCCGGTAGATTCCAGCCTGAATACGGGGGCGTCAGTACGAGATAATCATACGCCGCCGCAACCGTTTCTGGTGTGAGCGGAAGGTGGGTCATGGTGCGAGGCGGTAGCCGAGATAACCCAAAGCGACTAGTGGCCAAATAAAGCAGCCCATGGCAGCGCCGGCATCATCGGCCATTTTCACTAGCACACCAAATGAAATGGGAATGCCGACGACGTAAATCCAAAATGCTATTACCGACAACATCACACCACCCCCAACTTCACCGCAGGCTGCCCACCAACAACTGTCAATTCAATGCAGCCGCCCATGTTGAGTGCGCCAAGTTCGTCTTTACTCAGCACCCACCGCGAGGTGCAGGTATCGTCGGTGCGGAGGACGGGCAAGCCATCGCACTTGCCGTGCTTGGACTCGTCCCAACCGTGAGGCGGGAGATAATTTACGTTCGCTTCTGGGAATGCGATTGGTGTCAAGCTGCACCTACTTGCGTGGGTGCAGGCACGCGACCACGGCCCTTGCAGCATTCGCACGGAACTGAATTTTTAATCCATTCATCCCGCTCCTCCATTAACTCACGAGACGTTTTTAACTCCAACACGCCGCTGCATCCTTCTGGAAATGTTGGCATCGGCTCGGGCGCTAGATAGCGAAACATATTGTCGTCTTTAATCTCACTCACGCCGCCCTCTCCTCTGCATCCAACATCGCAACACGCACACGGCTGATTTCACCGTAGTTTTGATGGTAAGTAATCGTCTGCAACGATCGGCCCGAAAGAAAACCAGAACCAAAATGCCATGCGTCCTGCGGGATCGGTGCTTGATGCGATTCCATAATTACGCCGCCACCCTCGGTTGCAAACTTAGATTGGTGATGAATATGGAATCCGTGAGCGTACCGGAACTTCGTCGCTCCCCAATCTTCAGCGCGACGGTGTGCCATGATCTGTGGCATGTCTTTCAACTTGGCTTCGTGGCCGTGCGTGGCCGCCAGTAGCACCTTGCCAAACCGATGATAGAAGAACAGCGACTGGTCTAAGTCGACTTCAACGCGAGGCTCGTTGCGATACCAAGCCCTCAAGAACCATGCGATTGCTGGCGCGGTTTCTTCGTCGTGATTACCCTTGAGATTGCGAACAATCACCCGTCTGTTACGACGTAGCGCGGCGTCAACCGTGCGCACCATAAGATTGCCGGCGGCCTCGACGATTTTTTGATGGCGCCCGTCAACGTCAAGCTGATTGGCAGATCTTGATGTCTGGTTTCTGTTGTTATCTGCGTGGGTTAGATCGCCGCCACCCAACACAATGGCCGTTCCGCTGGCCGGTGAGCGTTCAATGGCGTCTTCAATACCATCTCCAATCGAACGCTCCGCGATTTTCAAATCCCAGTTGGTATTTGTCTCACGTTCCCATGCGAACATTCCGACATGCCAGTCATTGCAAGGCACCAGCGTTAGAAGGTCCGTGTCTGTAACTGCCGGACATTTTACTGGCTTGGCTGAAGGCTCGTAATTCTCGAAACGCTTTGCCAGAATGTCTGCAACATCGAGCGCAGACGGTTCCTCTCGCGTCTTCACCCACTTCTGAATCAACCGGCCTTCAGCATCGATCAGCGCGGACTCGCCCTTGATCGAGTGCCCATCTGGAACGGCGTATTCCTCGCCATGCTCCCTGACCTGCTTCGTCCAACTTCCGTCAGCAGCCTTGCTGGCGATCGACTTTAGGACGTACCCTGGCTTGGTTTCTTCAGGACCAAGCATCCCCCGCTCAGCAGCCCTACGCAGCCTGTTCTGTACGGTGCTGCGCGCAAGCCCTAACAAGTTAGCCGTGCGGCTTTGATCGCGCTCGCAGCCCTCGTATGCGGTAATGGTGGCCTTCAAAACTTCATCAGAAATATCAGGCGTAGGCATCAGTTCACCGCCATTTTGGGAAAAGGAAGTACGCCGCAATAAGCACAAGCATGATCGCTCCTATCGTGTTGACGGCGGTGTATGGATCAATCATCGATTGTCACCTGCCCCGTGCCGCCCAAGCCGATAGCGCGCGCCGCGCCGTAAGACAGATCGATGCACCGGCCACGCACGAACGGGCCGCGATCGTTCACGCGAACCGTGACGCAGCCGCGATGACACACCCGCAACCGCGTCCCGAACGGCAACGTCCTGTGCGCCGCGGTCATGGCGGACGGCTTCATGCGCTCGCCGGAAGCCGTCCGTTTGCCGCCATAGCCGTCACCAACGCCGTAATGCGAGGCGATGCAGCTACGCGCCGATACTGGCACAACCGGTAAAACTGCCAGTAAACCAATGAAAATTAAGAGAATTTTTCTCAAAACGGCAAAACCCCACATGTCCAGATAAAGACAAATACGGCTGGCAAACGGAATCTCCCGCGCCAGCCGCAAATAAATTTTTGGGGTGTTTTGCCTAGCCCGGAGGCTTAGGCAGAAAATGTAGGAATAGGCTATCAAGGCGGTCACCGAGCCGGTTAATGGCGTCGGTGACCTCCTTCATAGCGTCCCGGCTGACGTACTCCGCAGCAACATGTTCTTTATGCGCGTTGAGGTCTTGGCAGACCGTCGTGGCTTTTGCGGAAGCGTTGGCGGCCAGTATCGCCGCAGCTTCGATCTTTCCGTCCTGTTTGGTGAGGCGACTCGACAGACGCCACACCCAGCCGCCGATTAAACCGATTGCCGCGATGATGGCGGCTGCTGTGATTTCCATCATTAGCGCCACCCAGCACGCAGTTTATCGTACCAACTCAAAAAGCGATTCCCGCAACGCTGCATGACGACGGTCTGTACCCGGTCATCCTTCCAAAGCTCCTCAACCTCAGCAGCAGTCAGAGCCTTATTGGGGATGGCTACAGGACCGTGACGAAAGCACGCCTGAATATCGGCTGGCACTGGTGGGAGTTGACCAGGTGCATCTGCCGGGCACCCACCAAGAAGCACGCCGCACAACAATAGCGCGCACGTTGTTGCCGACAGCGAAACAACTCTGTTCATTTAATTTTCCCAATTCGTGCGGCTGCGTCCGCATCTAACGCAGGCGCGTCGTTCTTCGGAGTTTCCTTCGCCGACTTTCGAAGTTCGGTGACGTAGTTGTCGTCTTCGATTGCTTGTCCAGCCTCGTGCTCGTTGGCTGAGTTCACGGCGTCAGCGCGGCGCTCAAGAAGTTCAATCCGGTCACGCGCCTGTTGAAGGCTGTAATGATCGCTCATAGCGCGGACGCCGATAAGCAAGCACAGCAGCCCTGTTGCCAATAGCGATACAAGCTTCGCGACTGGAACGTATTGCCCCAGCACTGGAAACCATTTCAGAAGCGGGAAATATCCAACGACCAGTGCTGCAAGCAGGACCAATCCGATTGCGCAGAGCAGCCAGTACGACGTGACGATTGCGATAATGACTGACGTCATCTAGCGAGGACTCCAGATTGATATAACGAGAATAAAAACTACAATCGCCGCAGCGATGCCGATCGGACCGAGGAACATAGCGCGCTCCCCGTACTGGATGGTTCTGCTGGCGGCGCAGGCATGGTGACAATCATTCGAAGTCGCCCTCCTTCACACCCTGCAAGCAAAGCTCACGCTCGGATACGCGAGGGTCGCCACGCAGGCCGCTGCGGCGCGCAATCAAGCCCTTGCGGATTTGTCCATCGGAGCGGATGTACCATCCAGCGAAGGCATTGCAGCCCGCTTCATAGTCACCCTCGTTCATGCGGACCATCATCGGAGAGCGGCACACAGCAGCGATCCCGGCGTTATAGGCGCCATCGACGAGAGCGGCCCAGATCTTCACCGGGAAGATGCGCGTGGCGCACTTGGCTACGCCATTCACGTAATGAGGGAGGCTTTTCTTGATCGCCTCGTCGCACTCAACCTTCGTGAACCGTTGCCCAACGCGCACATCGCCAAACTCATCCGTCTGACCGTAGCAGTATGTCACCGGATGTCCGGTCCCGATCGCATCGCGGCGGGCAACCTTGTCCATGCCTTCCCAGCTTGTGGTGACTGGAATAACTGCACCAATAATTGCAGCCATAAGTGCCGCGGAAATCACTACGCCCTTTTTTGCGACGGGGCGGCTCATTGCTCAGTCCCCGGCTGCTTTAGCAAACGAGCAACGCCGAACGAAAAGATGATGAGGAAGCCAATGCCGAAGAAAATCGGCGCCGGAATGCTTCCGGCCAGTCCAAGCCAAAGAGCCGCAACCGTTCCTACGGCTGTCCAGAAAATGGCCACCCGCATAGACCAAAGGCGCTTGGCCTCGGCCCACACGTTAGGGATAAATCGAATAGACATAGCTCTCCGAGGCGGTTAACCGCGGCTGAAATGTGGATTTTGGGAGTTCGCTCGGGGCGATAAATGCGCTAGAGTTGCGTCAGCGCTCAGAAAGGTAATGTAATGGTTGTTTTACAGGTTACCCTCGCGGCTTTCTTGATCTTGGTCATAGCATTCCCGCTCATTATGAGCAGTGAAATTGGCCGCAAGATTCGTCTGCGTATTTTCTTCAATGGCGACGAAAATGCGATGGCGAAGGACGAGTGGCGACGATCCTGATTAGGACGCCGTCGTCACCGCAACCCATGTCGTACCACCATTATTGACGTACATCCGAGTGCTGGTGCTTGAACCGTCCGTTCGAATGTAGAGCGATCCCTTTGCTGCCGAGAGCGTTGGTGCACCAGACCCAATAAAGATACCGAGATTTGCCGTCGACGTAAATTTCAAACCGACAGAAGTATCGCCACCAGCAGGTACCGCAGCAACAGGCCGAACGGTGACGGCTTTATCTAAGTCCAACGAAAGATTTTCTTGAGCGTTATTCACACCCATCTGGAACGGGTGGTTAGTCGAAGTGTATAGACCACCCCTCCCAAGCGACGACGATGCGAAAGAAACGAACTTACATGGTGTTCCTGACGTGTCAGAAACACTTGAGTAAACGCTTCCGGCTTTGCGGATTTGATACTCAGTACCATCGTCGAAGGCGAGCGACTGGACAAATGAGCCTTCGACGCCGCTGGCTTTATAGAGAGCGTTCGACGTCAGGCTACCGTTCAAAGAAGCTGCCCGTGTCGTAGTAGTAGCCAGAAGGGATACAGTCCCGGTCTTGTTGCCGGCAAAATTATTATGCCCAAGCATAATTCCGCTGAGTGACGAGTTCTCTTCCTTATAACCGTAGGTCTGAGTTCCGCTTGCGCCCTGCTGGTCGTAGCACCGATTTCCGATAAAAATCGAGTTGCTGGCGTTATACGTCGATGTCCCGTACCTCGCGATGATGCCGACACTGCCATTATCAAAGCAGAGATTTTCTGACACGATATTGGCGAAGCCGCCCATATCGATGCCCGCTCCCGCGTTCGAGAAACAGAGATTAGCCGAGACGACAGTTTTCGGGGACCACGTTTCGATACCACCACAGACATAGCCATTAACGTCTGTGCCTGTGCCGCCGGAGCAGTGGTTCGCTTCGATTACCAGAGTGTGGCACGTGGACGCCTGCTCAATCGTGATACCGGCGCCAAACTTCCAATTGGATATGCGGTTATGGGTTATCGTCGATTTGCTGCCGGAGAAATTTAAGGCCGTATTGATGAGATCATTGCGAGTAATCTCAATTGACGTATTTGCTGTACTATCCGAGCCAAGAATTCCTTGATTCTGGCTACTGGATGCTGTCGTTAAAGAGATGGTGTTGTGGGCAATTCTGCCACGGGCGACACCGTTAAAGACGATGCCGAATTGGCCCATCTTCTTGATGATGTTGCGCTCGATAATGATATCGGTCGCGTTGGTAAAGCGGATAGCAACACTGCCTGTCGACGTGAAGTCCCCGGCATCGATCGCCAAGTCGGTGACGCCACCACGATCAACACCAGTTCCTTCAATGATGGCTTGTGCCGTGTACGAGGCGGTTAAACGGATAGTGCTCGCACCTTCTCCAGCGCCAACGAGCCGGACATTATCCTTCATGATGATCTGCGAACTGACTGCATAGCTGCCGGGCGGAAAATAGACGAAGCCGCCACCTGCTGTGTTGCAAGCGGAAATGGCCGAGTTGATACTTGACGTATCGTCGGTGCTGTCGTCGCCCACAGCACCGTAGTCCTTGACGTTAAAGCCGATACCGCCGCCTCCACTGGGCGGATCAATCCATTCCGTGCCGGTGCCGCTATCTCGCGCCAGCACCTGGCCTGTGCTGCCACCCGCTGGCACTCCTGCGCCGGCTGGCCCCTGCGCGCCCTTCAAATTGATGCCAGTATCCACCCAATCAAGCGGCGAACCGCCGAGCTGGTAGACGTCCAGGTCTGCGCTATCGCTATCGATCCACAGCGAGTTGGCTGGATAGTCTGTGCCCGGCTCTGCTGCCTGCACAATCCACGTCGCGCCATCGGCGCCGGGGTCGCCCTGACCACCCGGAGAGCCAGGCTGCAGCACCCAGACGCCGCCGGTCTTTAGCCAGATTTTCCACGGGGTGACGTTGGTCTTGATCGCGCGGTTGCCATCCTCGCCAATCGACGGATCCGGTGCAGCTCCTTCTACGACGTACCAAACATTGGTGCCGTCCAACATCGCGAGTAGCGATGCTGAATCGTATCCAATAAGCGCGGTGTGATAGCGAAGCAGCGACGCTTTGAGAATGAGATACGACCCTGACGTCACCGCAGCGCCAGCCCATTCGGTGAAAAGCTCAGCGTGCGTGTCATCCGTGACAGTCTGGATGACGGCGAGCGAACCGCCTGCAAACAGATAGTCGCCATCCTTAACGCTGCTGGCCAATGATGTGCCGGAGAATACCGCAGTCGTGTCGCCGGGGGCGATCGTGAGTGTTCCGGTCTGATAAACAAAATCTGAAATAGAAAGGATGGTCGACATTAATACCCCTTTCACCCCGGCCAGAGACCAGAGCAAAGCGATGGTGTGTTTATTGGGCTGTATGCGCTTACGCGCTCGTTAGGGCCGACAATGCTGCGTCGATTTCGGCAGGCGTCTTTGCCGCTTCGACGGCAAGCAGGCTGCGCTGGCGCTCTAGTTCGCGAGCGTCTGCCGCCGCAATAGGGCACGGCTTGGCCAAGACAATATCCGAAAGTTCTGCCACCGTGATGTCGCGCAATTCCGCTTCCTGAGAGAACGCATCCGGCGCTGGTTCGCCAGCCTTCACTTGCGCAGCTATTTCGCGCTTACGAGTATGCACCGCATCGATTGAAGCCGACTGCGCCGATATGTTGGCAAAATGCACATTTACAGCATCGCGCGCATTATCGATCCGAGTCGACATTGAAGAGGACAATGAAATCTTCATTGCGCCACCACCTGAACGGAAGTCGGAAGGTACTTTGCACCAGCCGTTACGTGTACTATGTAGGTCGTTTGGTCAGAAGCTGAGAGTTCGATCTCACCGTCGCTGACCACATCGTCGAATTCAATTCCGACATCTGAGATGATGGTGACTTTTGCGCCAACGGGGACGCTAGAAATTTTTGCGATGTCTGCGCCGTTCGCGGTGATGGAGGTTTTGTCGGCGGCTAGTGGAATTTCACTCGCATTACACAGGCAATCATTATGCGAAACCCCAGCAGCTTTCTTCTCTACATCGACGTATTGCTCGACCGGATTAAACGAAAACTCTCCCTCAAGGAAAATCCATTGATCACCCGCGTCTGTCATGGTTTTCCCGTAGTTCGCGTCTGGTCCGTTGATTGAGTGCAAGATGTTTCCAAATTCGTCATGCACGACATACATGCTGCACCTCAGTTGTAGTTTAAAACTAGGTATTTGACCGTGATGGTGCTCGAGCAGGCTGTCACGATATCCAAGTGGTCTGCATATGCGCTTGGATAGGCGGCCATGGCGCTCCAAATCATTGAAACGCCGTTTGCATCGCCGCCGGCGAAATCAGGAACCTTCCAAATTCCAGTGCCGTAGGAACTATCTAACGCAGAAGCAGAGGCCGCTCCCATATCTTCGTAAACTGGTGAGTGCCACGCGCTGTTGAGGTAGGACGCCGTCTCTGTCGTATACCCAACGAGAGGTATGATCCATGATGGAGCAGAAGCAATGATAAAAGCGACCGGATAAGGATTGATCGTTTGCCCGTAAGGGATAGATGTTGTTTTTCGAATGCCGGGCCTTGCGTTGTCTTTCGACCTATAACCATTGGCTGGAGTAATGGTCGTTGAGCCTTGTAGAACCAGCTTCGGATTCTTGGCATCTGAACTGAATGCCATGTTCATGATGTCGGCGTAGAAAACATCCTGCCCCGGCTTCGATACCCAAAGCCCTTTGGCCGTTTTGGCGAAGTTATTTCCAGTCATTACGCGGCGGGTCATGCGTCAACTCGCGCGTTAAAAATCGCCCAATTCGCGACGAAATAGAATTGAGTTATGATTGCACCGCCAGCGGTCCTGGTGTCCTCCGCACTCGTACAAGTGAGTGTTAAAGCGCCGGATACGATCTTCATATCAAGCCGCGTTAAACCATCGAATGCGGCATCGCCCTGATTAGAATTTCCAGAGCTTGAATTATACAGCCACATCGTAACTGAAGCCCACATCTGCAAATGTGAGTACGCCGCATATTCTGATGGCAGAGATACTGTATTCGCTTGCGCGACGTTTGGAGCCTTGCCGCGAAGCACTTCTGTCGTTCCGTTCAGAACTTTCTGATACGCGATAGATGAGCTGTCATATACGAACTGCCCAGGCTGCGCTGTCGTTACGTAGATGCCAGGCTTTGAGACATATATGCCGTAGTTTCCAGATACCGGATGCTTGCCACGGATAACGCGAGGAATGCTCACGATTCACCTATCGCAAAAACACTATAAGCAAACCAAGTACCTGTCGGATCGTAAAACGACTTGGTATTGTAATAAGGAATCTCAAACGCCCGCACTGTCAGCGATGATTCATCAATAATGCCGACAGCGGGGATCCAGCGATGAACGCGAATTCCATTCGTGAAGTTACGAATGTTGTAAAGCGTGAGGCTTGTCCCATCCCACGGGTAGATGAAGAAGATCGGGACATACGCCATTGTCGGGAATGTAACGGGACTTCCGCCACACTGAACCAACCCAGACGCGACGACGGACCCGATGAAATCCATATTGGTATCGAGTGCGATATTGTCTGAGCCAACCGCTTCGGTGATGGCATCATAGCCGGGCTTCGACACTCGAAATCCAGGACTTGCTCCGCCGAAATTTCCGCCGACTATCCGCCTAGTCACTGATGATCTCGCGACCGTTCGTCAGGTCAATTACATATTTCCCATCCGCGCTTTGAATAACGCCAGCAGTCATCGTTCCGAAGCTGGCAAACAATGCGCTGACGTCACCGCTCACCAAGTGCTGCGCAGTAATGGTGCTATCGCCAAGAACATCAGCCTTGAGAACAAGAGTCGGCACACCATTTACGTTGCCAATCTGGAGTATTGTCTTGGCATCGCCTCCGGTAACGCCAGGAATTGCGAACTGAATCACATCAGCCAGGAACTTGAGCGCCGATGTGCCACCGCCAGCCAAGGCTTTAAGGCTTGCAATCGCTCCGTCTGCATCAACTTCCATCCCCCACGACGCCGCGAGATTGCCGTTAATGTCCGCGACCGCCGTAGCGTTCTCATTCACCGAGGCAGTCAGATCGTCAATAGACGCCGAAACCGTCGTATCTAGACTGGCGATCGCTTCCGTGTTCGACGCGGCGACGGTCTGCACGCTGCTGATAGACGACGAAAGCCGACCATTTTGCGCGCTCAGTTCTGATCGTAGCGTTTTCTTATCGAGAGCGGACTTAGACAGCGCCTGAGCAACTGTCGCAGCGACCAACTGAACAATCGCACTAACCTTGTCGTCGCCAATCTGGAATTGGTTAGAGACTGCCGCAGTAAGTGCGGCTGGATCGAAATCCAGCGCGGTAAGCCGCACGTCCGGCGTCGTAACGTCAAGCCAATCCGACCACAGCATGTCGCGCGGATAGTTTGGCAGGTATTGCCCGCGCACCTGATACTGCGTGTTCGGCAGCAGCGATTGCGAAATGATGAGTGCGCCGGCCGCAAGTTGGTCTGTGCGACCGCGCGTGACATCGGACGCATCCGACTTCAGGCGCACCTCGTACTGCACGCCAGTCACAGCCGACATCGCGCCATCCCACGTCATTCGGATGGCAGGACGGCGATCGTTACCGGAGGCGTCTTTGAGAACAACGCCCTCTGCGAACCAGTCAACGATGCCCTGTGGCGCGGGCGGCGGGGATACCGTCGAGCTGTCAATCGGCGTTCAAATTTGACCCCGGATCGGCGTCCAATTTTGACCCCTTTGATCGGGCTGGTTTGGCGGTAGCGCTCGTGTCGTCGGAGCCGGCCGGGGTTGCGGAGACGAGACGAGCGCGAGTGGCTTGATCGTCGTCGCGGCTTTTGAAGCGCCAGCTGTCGTTACCGGTCTCGACGATGTCGCAATGGTGAGTCAGACGGTCGAGCAACGCGGTCGTCATCTTCGCGTCGCCGAACACGCTGGGCCATTCGCCAAATGCCAGATTGGTGGTGACGACGACGGAAGTGCGCTCGTAGAGCCGGCTGATGAGGTGGAACAGCAATTGGCCACCGGATTGTGCGAACGGCAGGTAGCCCAGTTCGTCGAGGACGATGAAGTCCATCCGGGTCAAATGCTCGGCGACCCGACCCTGCCGTCCGCTTCGGGTCTCGATCTCCAGGCGGTTCACGAGGTCGACCACATTATAGAAGCGCCCGCGGGCACCGGATCGGATGCAGCTTCTGGCGATGGCGATGGCCAGATGAGTTTTGCCGGTGCCGGTGCCGCCGATCAGGACGGCATTGCGCTGCTGGGCGATGAAGCCGCCGCTGGCAAGGTCATTGACCAGCGTCTGGTTGATGGGAGTGCCCGTGAACTGGAAGTCCTCAAGGTCCTTCGCAAGGGGAAGTTTGGCGATGGTGAGTTGGTACTTGATCGAGCGGGCCTGCTTCTCGTTGATCTCGGCATTGAGCAGGTCGCCGACAATGCGCTGGGGTTCATGCTGACGCTTGATCGCAGTCGTCATGATCTCGTCGAAGGCGGCCTTCATGCCATAGAGCTTGAGCTCACCCATGAGGTCGAAGAGTTGAGTACGTTCCATCAGATGGTTCTCCTCAGATTGTCGTAGCGGGCACAGTCGGCGATCGGGGCATGGCACAACGTCAGCGCAGCCGGCGTCATGATGTTGGCGGGTGGAGTGGGCTCTCGTTGCCGAGCCAGGATATTGAGCACGACATCGGCGGAATGGACGCCTTGGACGATCGCCTCGGCACAGGCCACCTCGACAGCGGGCAGACCGTCGGTCAGAACTGCGTTGAGGATGTCGACCATCTGCCGGTTGCCATCATCGGCACCGGCAAGCTTGCGCCGTATGCGCTCGATCGCAGCCGGCAGCACCCAGTCCTTGAAGGGAGCGCCGTTGCGCAAGGCGCCGGGTTTGCGAGCCAGCACCGGCACGTAATGCCAAGGATCATAGGTCGTCTCGCCACGACTGAAGGCGCGCGGATGCTCGGCAACGATACGTCCGTCCTGGCGGATAACGATGCGGTCAGCGTAAGCATGAACCTCGACCGGCCGCCCGACGGCGCTGGCCGCGACCGAGTACTTGTTGTTGTCGAAGCGGACCAGGCAGGTCTTCGAGACCGATGCCGGAACCGCATGGAATCCGTCGAACCGGCCCGCATAGGGAACCAGCTTTGGGCGTTCGGCTTCGAACACCTCCCAGATCGTCTGCTCGGTCAGTTCCGGATGACGGTGTGCCTTCGTGTAGGCGATGCACTTGTCCAGCAGCCAGGCGTTCAACTCGTCGAGAGTTTTGAACCGAAGCCGCGGTGTGAAGAAGCGCTCGCGGACAAGGCCGACCTGGTTCTCGACCTGGCCCTTCTCCCAGCCTGATGCCGGCGTGCAGGCCACCGGGTCGACGAGGTAATGGCTGCACATCTGCATGAAGCGGCGGTTGTAGAGACGACCTTTGCCGACGAAGATCGTCTCGACCGCGGTCTTCATGTTATCGTAGATGCCGCGCCCGCAGGTGCCTTTGAACAGCGCGAACGCCCGATCGTGAGCGTCGAACACCATCTCCTGCGTCTCACGCGGATAGCACCGCACAAACAACATACGGCTATGGCACAGCCGGACGTGGGCGGCCTTCACCATCACCGTCACGCCATTAAGCAGAACTACCTCGTGGCTCCAGTCGAACTGATAAGCTTCCCCAGGCGCAAAGCTCAGCGGGACATAGGCCGCAGCCGTCGATTGTCCACGGTCCGTACTCCATCGTCTGGCGTAACGCCGCACGGCATCGTAGCCACCGTCGTATCCACGCCCGCGCAGCTCTTCGAAGATCCGGATCAGCGTCAGTCGCTCGCGAGCGGCCTTGGTCGCATTTGCCGCCAGCAACACGTCGAGCTCCGTTGCCCATCTTCCGAGCTTGGGCCTCGGCTGGACAACACGCTCGTACTCAAATGAGGTCTCTCCCGACCTCAGCACCTTCCGCACCGTGTTCCGTGACACCTTCAGGTCCCGGGCAATCTCCTTGATCGTCTTGCCCTTGATGAAGTGCTCACGCCGTATCCGCGCAATCGTCTCCACGATCAGCATCTCCGACCACCTGCTTTGTTACGAAGCAGGCAGCGCAACAGGCTAATGGTAGGGGGTCAATTTTGGACGCCGATCCCCCGGCTTACGGGGTCAATATTGCAGGCCGAATGACAGTGTGCGGCCCTGGATGTGCTCATGCGGTGTTGTCCAGCGCAGATTATACCAGAGGTTTCTCGCGCATTCGTCTGCGAGCGTTGAGACAGAGATTGACCGGCCATCGCGCGGCTCGTTGTCCTGCTCATACGCGGCGTAGATGGCGCGGATGGTGGGTGGTGTTGGCTGTGGAAGGGGTGCCATCAAGCAGCATCCGGCAGTGCACGGCTACGCGCGATCTGTTCCAACTTGCGTTCACCATAGGCAATGTGCTCAGGGATGCCGCTGGCGATATTGCGACGCGCCTCATACTCAACCGGCCCATACCTATCAGTCTCAATAGCGCCAGCCGCTACGGCTAAGGCTCGTTTGCCTTTGGCAATGTCGAAGTGCACCCAGCTCGCGTTGCGGTGTTTGCCGAATGATAGTGTAGGGTGTCCCTGAATCCACTTGCGCTGCACGCCAATCTTGTCGACCATGGCAAGCAACTCATCAATAGTGTCTGCCCAAAGGTGACACATTAACATGCGGCCGAACGGCCAGGCGGCGGGGTCAACGTAGACGCTCATTCCATCGCCTCCGCAGCCCGCATCATCTTCACCACCGGATTGTCCTTGGGCCAATAGCCGCCATAAGGATCGAGATACCCGCCGTCCTCTTGCAGGCCGCCGCCCTTCTGCAGGTCGTACTCTTCGTTCTCCGACCAACCGCATGGGCAACCGTAAGGTCCGTGGATGACGCCAACACCGACGTCGACACTGTCACGATACAGCTCGTGCTCGCCGCAGCGCGGGCATGGGCTGGATGAGGTTAGTTCGAAATACGGCCCATGATCTTCACCGGTAAGCTGGGCCAGTTTCTCGCCATCGGCGATAAGCGCATCTTGCATTGCTTTGTTCATCCGCGAACTGCCTTGATGACTGCTTTTGCGATCTCTGGCCACAGATCGTCGTCAACATCGTTGAGCAGGCGTCGATCCATTAATTCGGAAAGCACCCTATCGGCTGGCGATCCGCCCATGTCCCACCCCATTATCTCGTATTTCAGAAAGTCACCGATGCGCGCAGCAACATCGCAGTGCTCTGTGTTGACGCCGTAAGTGGTCATGTGCTCGCCGTGTGGGTCTGGACTCTCGCCAACCTTGCGGGCGTAAACAATCACCTGGTCGTAACCGTATTCATTCGCGAGGCGCTTTGCGGCGCTGATGGGGATGGGATTCATGCCGCCACCCGACTGGAATAGAAGTGCGGTTGCGACTCCATGTCGACGCTGAAGCACCCCAAGAAGGTTTCACCCTCATAAATGGAGAACTCAAGAGGCCAGCGCGCCTCCCAGCCATCATGTTCATTATAGAAGTCTTCGGCGGCGGACTCCGCTAACCATCCTTTGCCGGTCTCCGTGTCCGACGTGAAGTTTGATTTGAAATCGTACCGCTCTCCATCGTTCTCGACTTCATACTGGTAATCTCGCTTCATTCACTCGTCTCCTAAATGTGGCACCACGACATATTCAGCATTGCGGCTAGCGCTGAACGTCCGACACGTGAACACCAGGCCATGCTGCGCCTGCCATTCGTCGCAGGCGCGTTTGATGCGCTCGGCAAGATCACGATCTTGCTCAGGGGTGCACGCGAACCATGGTCCTTCATCGCCGTCGCAACCGACGCGATCACTGTCAGCCAACGACTCCTCTGCGCGTTCCAGTAGACGGTCAGTATCAATCCAGTCCGCGAGCCGCAGCGGGTCTTGCCGAGCCTCAACAACATGGCAGCCGATTTTCCATGTGCCATCGTCTTCCTGAAATTCTCCTATGCGGTCTTCTTGGGCTTCGCGAATGGCATCTTCGCGCGTGTCGTGTGGGCCGTAGGTCATGACTTCATCGTTGGTTCCAGCCCACCATTTCCAGCCTGTATCGCCCATCATCCCCTCTCCCAAAACTTCCGCAGCTCACGTGCGCGTTCAACCACGTCTTCGTGGAAGAACGTGCGGCTGCCCAAGGCTTGCGCTACTTCCTGATATTGGTCTTCGAGACGTTCGATTTCGTCTTTGAGTTTACGCACGCTGTCGGTCATTCCATCCCCACGTGTTCTGCAATACGACGCAGAATTTCCTTCACGTCATCGTCCGTCTTGGCAGCGTCGATCGCCCACGCGATAGGCTCCCGTCGCTTTTGTTCTATGTCCCGCTCATCGGCAGCGCGCGCCTCGTCCTCGCGCTGCGTGCGATCCCAGCCTTCGCGCCAGTCGATCATCTTGTAGGGGTCGCGATATGGATTCAGTTCGTTGGCGTTGCCGCCGCGATAGTAGGCCGCACGCCCCTTGCTTCGCCGGTTGCTTGGTGTTTCGCCCATCACACCACCTCCTTAGTCACCACGTCATAAGCCGCCCTGCACGCACGAGCGCGGGCAAGGATGGTGGGGTGTGGAACGCGATCGCGTTCCTGGTTAAGGCCAAGCGCCGCAGCAACTTCGTAGTAGCGGCGCAGGTGCATGGCGCTGCGCTTTTTCCAGTAGTCAGCCTTGTCTTGCCAATCGATACGCTCGCTCATACCGCCTCCTGTGCTTGCGCGGCAGGAGTACGTCCCATCACTTCGCGATAACGAGCCTCGCAGGCCGCGGTATCCTCCCAAGCCGGAAGGAACGCGCGCTCAAGAGTCACGATTGCTTCGTCTGGTTTGCCAGCGCGGATTTGATTGATGGCGGCGATTGCCCCGTCCTTTAGTTCTTCACAGGCAACCCAGAACGCTTCGTCGAAATTTTCATCGTTCATCTTTGCCATCACTACGCCCTCATTGGCATGCACAACGCCAGCACGTCTCCCGTGCCGCGGAAGATCGCGGGGGTTTGACCGTCAGCCAGTGCGATGGTTATTTCACCGCCAGGCACGGCGGCTAGAACATCAGTCATATAGGCCGAATTGAAGCCAATCTCGATCGGCTCGCAGCTGTACGAGGCCGGCACGTCTTCATGCGCGCTGCCGTCGTCCGACCGCATATCGATCGCGATGTTGTCTCCTGCAATGCCGAACTTGGCGGCCTTGCCACGCTCATTCGCAACCGCAGATACGCGCGCAATAGACTTGGACAGTTCGTCGCGGCTTACGGTGACGACGTTGTCGTTAGCAGCCGGGATAACGCGACCGTAATCAGGGAACGTCCCGTCAATCAGCTTTGACACGATGATGGTGTCCGCAGTAGCCAAGCGAACCTTGTTCTTGGAAATGCCAACGTCGATAACACCGTGCGGAATAAGGCCGACAGTTTTAGACGGGATGATGACGCCAGGAGCCGTTGGCTCTGGGTGCGCAACGCTGTTGTGCGCCAGCCTGTGGCCGTCCGTTGCGACAGCACGTAGTTTGCCATCAGCCTCGTGCAGATATACACCACATAGATAATACCGCGTCTGCTCTGATGACATCGCAAACCGCACCGGCGCCACAAGCGCGGCCAGATCCACCTTGAACTCGGCATCGAACACGCCGCCATCCAGTCGTGGGAAGTCCGCAACAGGCAAGGTCGGCAGCGTGAAGCGGCTGCGGCCGGACTTTACGGCCAATGAGCCATCCCTCAACTCGAGCGTCACCGTATCACCAACCAGGCGCCGCGCGATGTCAGACAGCCGCTTGGCGTCAACCGTGGTGCTAAGCTCGCCTTCGCAGGCGGTAGAGGCGCTGTATTCGATATCGAGGTCAGTGCCAGTTACCGTCAGCGTGCCAGCGGTCGCGGACAGCAATACGTTGCCTAAGATCGCGATGGTATTGCGCGATTCCGTAACCTTAGTCACGGCAGTCAGTGTTCGCGCCAGATCGGCGCGGGGGATTGTTAGGGTCATTGGTGGGTGTTCCTGTGAGTTAGACGCTTGTAACTTTGATGCCGACTATTGCGGCTAACGCCTGCAATAGATCGCCGCCGTAGCAATTCCCTGAACCGTAGCCGCCGTCGCCAAGCGGCTCGATGTTGCTATCGTTCGCAAGCTCGTTAGCATCCATCCAGTCGTCATAGTCATCATCGTCGCCGTCGAATTCATCCGGGTTCACCTTGTGGAGACTCCAGCAATCGTTATCGACAATAGCCACGCAACATGGGTTCGCCTTGATAATCTCGACTAGGTTTTTCGCCATCACGCAGCCCTCTTCTCTTCCCGCACAACAAACCCCGGCACGCTACGCGCACCAGCTCGCACGGCCTCGTTAGCCATCTGCTGCACCAGTTCGGTGAATCGCGAAGGCTCGCGGCCGTATGCCCAATCAAGCGCAGCGTCGGCGTCTTCCAGCGTGGCAATCCACACAGTGCGAAGGCCGGTGCCAGTCGTCGCAGCCTTGTCTGCACGCTTGGCAAAGCGATCGGACTGCTTTGCTTCCTTGAGCAGTTCTTCAGCCGTCTCGCGTTCCGCAAGATTGCCGCTGCTGGCACGAATGGCGGCTTGCGCTTCCGCGATCTTGCGGTCGGCTTCCTCGCGAGCGAGGCGTGACGCTTCCTCTTTCTTCTTGGCTACCGCGGCTCGCCAAGTCGCAAGCATCTTGCCAAGCGCGTCCTTTCCAAGGTCGACCTTGCCTTTCTTCGGCTGAATATAGGGATTGTAGCGGTCCTGGATGGCTTTGATTTCGTCATCCAGCGGCTTCTTTTCTTCCTTGCGCAGTTCGTCGGCGCGTTTGCCAGCGTCGTGCAGTCCGTCGTAAAGCTTTGTGACGGCATCGTGTTGCTGTTCGTTGGTAATTGGCTCGCCGTCTGCCCAATTCTTCGCCTCGTCGAATAGGGTTTGAATCTCTTCGAAAATGATGGCGTCGGGCGGTTGGTTGTTGCCGATCACGGCGCGGGGGTTGGTTTCCATTTCCATCAATGCACCCACTCCTTGTCGCGTTCATAGATTTCTGCGTCGATACGCTCGTCTTCCATCCACTTTTCAAGGTTGGTGCCGGTCACTGACGACCACCACCACTTATTGTAGATTGCCATCTGTTCCGGCGTTGCTTCTTCATGCATTGCCCACGTCCAGTCGCGAGGGTGGAGGCTGTAGTCGTGCGGTGCTGCTGCAGTCATCAATGCACCGTCCGTTTGTGCTTTGCCTTGTAAATCTAGTCCCCGCTCCACGTCTCAATGCGCGTGATGTCGGGAAACGCTTGCCCCAGAAGTTCAGCTTGCTCCGTGCTGTAAAGCGCAAGAGCAATCCATTTCTCCTGGCCGTCGCGCGTGATGTAGACGTGATAAATGTTCATCAAATCAGTAATCCTTTACTGCGAGCGAACACTTCCGGCATCTTGTCTGACTTTGAAAGGTTGCAAGCCACACATAGAAATTGGAGGTTTGATTTGTCGTTTACCCCTCCCTTAGCCAACGGAATGACGTGATCTAGATGCCTTTTTGAATGTGCCCTGATGCTTGTTGAACAATAGACGCATCTGTATTTCTGCGACTTCAGTATATCGTTCAGTTCGTCTGCCGTGTATGTGCCGGCTTTCTCCCTCGCCCTACGTCGCGCGTCTTTCGCTATCTTTCTTAGTGGATTTTGCTTTCGATACTTCGCCTCAGTCTCGCGCACCTTGTCGCCACGCCTTCTACGATAATCGCGCGCTCTGGCCGCATGGACACCTGGGTTATTTGCCCTGAATTCAGCTTTCTTTCCGCGATGGTACGACGGATTTTCTGCTCTAAACTTTCCGTTGGTCTCGCTGCGGCACTCAACGCAAAACCTGGACACTGTGTAGTGCGGAGATAGATGACCATTCACACATTCAACTCCGGTGAAGTATCTATCGACGCCTAACTCCCGTGCTTCAGCCGCCGTTGTTGGAAGCATTCCCCATTTCAGGCCACGGGCGTTTTTCAACGGTCCGTGGCCATCCTTGTCCGCGCTCATTATAATTAGGCGCTCTTTCGTCCCCACGGCCGGCTCTTACCGCCCGCAGATGCAGCCGCACCGCCGTTGCCAGTCGTGCGCGCGTCACCACGCGGCGGTGCGTTGTCGTTGGCTGGTTTTGATGCTGTTGCGGTGGGTCCGGTGATGCCGATCTCGGGCATGTCGTCCGCGTCGGGGAAGTACAGCTTGCGGATTTCAACGCGAGCCGGATACTTCGGAGAACCGTCCGCGTTCTTATCCTTAGACGGTTTACCGAGCCCGACCTTCGCTCTGAATTCGCGCAGATGTAACTCATCGCTGTCTTCAATCTCGGACAGGCCAATAGCCCGGCAGAGGCTTGCGAGGAATTTTTGACCAACTTCCTGCGCGATACTGTTGGGGTTTTCTAGGTTGATATTCCCGAAAATCAAACGCCCCTTGTATTCTTCCGGCTCAATAACGCTGTAACGAAGCTTGAGCATCGTGCCGTCGCCCTTTGACGTGGCGACAACCTCTGACTGGATTACTTCGAGGGAATAGATTCCCTCGGGCAGATCGGCATATTCGGTTTGTGTAGTGTCGTGAGCCGTAGCATCGAACTTGGAGGCCAATTGCGCCAAGGTAGTCTCCTGATTTAATCAGGTTGCGGTGTTTACCGCGTGGTGTTCGGCAAAAGGGCCAATCACACCGTAGTCTGAAACTCTAAAGCAAGGGTCGGTTGAAACTGCTTTGCCAGTTTCGCATTCTTGCTGATGTTGTCCTGTTCCCACAGAGGCTGCAAATTACTCAGCGCCCAACATCGCTTGAAGTCCTCATGTTCTGGTGATGTGTAATTGAACACCACCTTCGGGATCTTGTGGTCGATGTGCCAGCCGCCGCGGCCATAATTGTCCCATGTCATTCCAGGGAGAAATAGTTTCTCAAGGTGGCGCATTAGTTCGGACAGATTATAGCCAACCAACACTTCCCAAGACCGACCCGCCTTCATTTCTTTAAGGCTTTTGTAGACGCCACCAGACATCGACCTATCAAGTCTGGCTTTGGCTGAATTGGCACATCTATTGCGCTGATAAATCCTTGCGTATTCCCGCGCCCGATCCCGCACTTCCGGCCTAGCCCGATATTCCTTGTCCCGCTCCTTTATTTTCTCGTTATTGATCGGATCTTCTCGATAGGTTTTTGCGTATTCAATCCTGGATCGCCTGTAATTCGCATCTTTCGCATACCTAGTTCTGACGTATACCTTGGCCTTTGCGTTCCGCTCTTCTTGATTGTCGTGGTATCTCTGCAGTGAATCTATGCGTGAGCACTCCATACACGCGCCATCGCTTGTGCACCTGTTCGCAACATGACCGCGACAGCACTGCTTGCCAGTGAAGTACTGCTTACTTCCTGCCCGTTTCGCCTCTGCGCGTGAACGCGGAAGCTCATTGTCGTTATCGTGGCTCATGCTTAGGCTGCGTCAGCCTGCACATGAGGGAAGTATTTCGCCAACTCGGCATAGCCCTTCCCCTTGATGTACTTGATGGAGTCCGGCGTCGGAAAACGCGATTTGGCAACGAAGCCAGCGTTCTCGGCCAGGTGGATGATGCGTTCCTTGCCTTCGCCGTGGGTGTGCGACTTCGGATTCTTCGGGTCCGCCTTAACCAGCGTGACGCGATAATTGACGAAGGCTACCAAGTCGCTCTTCTCACGAATGAGCGCGGCCCCGCGCTTATGCAGCTTGATTTCATACCTGCTGTATGGATCCGAAATCGGCGAGTTGAATGTCACGATACCAGGATGCGCAAGCAAGACGACAGTCATGCCGGCCTCAACCAAGTCGTTGAGCGCGTCGATCAACTCATTCCATTCCACGTCAGCCTCGCGGTATCCGCGCCCGTAGGCGGCAACAGAACCGGCGCTGCTATCATCGATCGACGTTGCGCCAATGCGGGCGCAAGTACGCTTCCAAATCAACGGCTCGAGCCCATCAAGGCTGTCGATGATGACGGTCTTGAATTCGTGCTCAGTCGAAAGAAGCTCGCCGATCACTTCCCAGAGGTCGTCAATCGATGTGACTACACCCGGCGTGGGCAGATCGATATCTGACGGCGCGCGTTCGCCAGCAGTAGAAATGTAAACCGGGTTCGGGAATTCCGAGGCCAGTGTGGTTTTGCCCACGCCGTCTACGCCGTAGATAGTCAAAATCGGAGGGCGCTCCTGCGCCTGCTTCTTCGTCGACTTAAGTGAACCTAATGAGATAGCCATTATATTTCCTCGATTGAGGGTAGCGTTCGGCTAAAGGGCCGATCACGCTGTATTGCTACCGCCAGTGCAGCGGCGTGGTAGCGATTACTACTAGCGCGAAGGCTAGTAGCAGAACGTACAGCTGGCCGAGCTGGCTTGTGGCGGTCATTCTGCGAGCCGAAGAATGGGAATGACGATGGAGGAGCCGATCAGTCCACCAAGAGCGCCGAACGCAAACGAAATAAGAAGTGCTTCAATCATCAAAACACCCCCAGCCAAACACCAATCCCATGGATCACGCCAACCGGCGCCACGATGCAGCCGAACGCGAGCAACACCCACGCGCTGGCCTTGATGCAGACGATAACGTGGGTGATCCAGGCTGCTGCACTACCGAGCAGCAGCGTTAGGACGGTGAGCAGAAGTCCAACAGTGGCGACGCCTTGACGATCGTCTGGCGTGCTGCGCGCTGATGAATTGCGGATTGAGAACATTAGGCAGACTCCACTATTTCTAGCCAACCCTCGACGCCCTGCGCCTCGACGGCCGCATGGTGCACATCTTCCATGAGGTCGCTGTCTTCGTTCATTTCGCGCAACGCCGCCTCCGCGTCCTCCCGCGTTTCGTATTCCTCTGAGCCGTCATGAGTTTTCCAACTCTGTCCCCGCCCATTGGCTGCACGACTTCCATGCAATTCGATACGCCATCACGCCGCCTCCCTTACCTGCCAGCCGCCCAACTGGTCCGCCACCACACGCAATGCTGCAGCCTGCGCCTTTTGCCGTGAGCGAGCCTTGCGGCGGCGCTCGTCGTAGGACTTGCGCTCGTTCCAGTCGGCGACAGCTCTGATGCTGGCCGCGGTTGTGCCAGAGGCAAGTGCCTGCTGGAGGGTTATTACTGCCGCACTGGCGAGCGGCAGTAGGCGCGGGTGTGCCGCTGCGTAGGTGGAAAGGTTGGTGATGTTGTTCATTCTTCGATCTCCTTGAGATAATGGGCACCAAGCGCGAAACTTGCCGTGCCCTTCCAATCGGCAAACTTGAAGTTGACGCTGCCCTTGTCTGTGCCCGTTACTTCAACCTCGACGTAAGCCCGATCGCCAGCCTTCCACTTCGGCTCTTCTGGCGCGTCTTCGACCACGCGCAACGCCTCCGCGATTGCATCAACAAGCTGGCCGACGTTGAGAGTCACCATGCGTTTACGATCTAGAAAGTCGATCGGCTTTGTTTCCGTGAACCACATCACGCCACCTCCGCGAACGTAACGGATTCCGAGTAATAGCCGTTCGATGAGCCGTGCCAGCGGATGTCAACGCTGCCCTTGATTGTGCGCAGCTTGTAGAAAGTCCAAGTCTGGCTCTCGGCATCCCAGTAATAATCGTCTGGCTTAGCCGCGCGTTCAGCGGCCTTCTTCGCCGCAACGTCAGGCGGGTCGTCGGAGCTGCTTACTTCTTCGGCCAACAAGATCGGCGTGCCAACGAGGTCTGCAAGATCGCCGCAGATGTCGCTGATGATTACGCTCTCGCAACAGTCCTGCACATGAAAGAGCGCGTATTCCTTGCCGTCATCGCACTCGAATACGATGCGATCGTCGCCAATCTGGCGAACATCCTTCATCGTCTTTCCGATGAGGGATGAGAACTGCGGATTGTCCCAACTTGCCATCACGCCACCTCCCTTACCTGCACGTCACCAACCCGCCCCGTGACGCGCTGATAGACGTCGAACTGCTTGCCGGGGTTAACTGAGGCCAGCCGCTCTGCTTCCTTGGTCGCCTCTGCTGCTGAGTGGTGAACGTGCGGCCACTGTGAGGGCCGTGGCTTGCCATGCTTTACGAGGGCGACGATGCAGGGTTGTGAGACTGGGTGGACGAGTTCGATGCTTTCCTCGTAATCCCAACCGATAGTATCGGCATAATCGTATGCTGTGCCGCCATCGAACGACACGCCTTGGCTGTATTCCGTTTTAACGCCTGCAATTGTGCGGCTGACGCCGGGAAATCGCTTCAAGCGCACCACATCACCCGCCTTGAACTTCGGCTCCTGCTGCTCATTGCGCTCCGCGCTATCAGCAGCACCAAGCCACTCAAGACTTTCTGCCGAAATCGGCAATCCTGATCGCTGATAGTCACCGCGCTTGACGTAAACAGAATGTTTGCCGTCGCGTTCAACAACGCCTTCGTCCCCCTTGGCAAAGTACGCATTGCAGCGCGTTACGCGGACGCGGTCGCCCGGCGAGAAGACTGGTTCGATTTCGCTGTCGTGAAAATACCAAGGACCGTTTATTATGCCTTCGCAATAGGTGGCATTAGGGTCTGCTGCGAACACGGTGCCGACATCACCGACACAGGCATCATGTCCACTCCCATTGTGGCCCTCCCTAACCACCCGCACCCGCTGCCCCACCTTGTACTTCGGCTTGTCGCTCGCCATCTCGCATTCCTCCTTGTGCAGCCCGTACATCAGTGCACCGTTGCGTTGTTGCGGTTGGAAGATCGCGCGGCTTTCGCGCAGTTGAAGCAAATGACGTTGTCATCCGAACCAACAGACGACAGCAGCGAGGCTCGCCACCACGTTTCATGCGGCGAGCCAGCCGCATCGGTGTAGAGCACGCGATAGGAATCCTCCTGCCCGTCCGCGACCAGGAAGCCGGTAATTTCACCGACAGAGTCGGTGTCCGCGATTGCGACAACGTCGCCAATATCGAACATGTGCATCTGATAAAGCGCCTTCTCTTCCGGTGACATTTGAACTCCTGGCAAAGTGGTGACGTTCACCGCGAACGGTGTAAGCGGCGAATAGTTGTTTCGTAGAATTGGGCTGGCCCGTATGCCGAGCGGCTATTGAAGCGTCCCGCTGTAAGGAAGCGTCACGGGGATGCGCCGGCACTGATAATGGCCACCGCAGCCCTGCAGTGTGGCGAATCTCGTCTCAGTGAGCGGTTCGCTCGGCCGCTGCGGAGGACTCTCGGGGAACGCTTGAACTAGTGCGAAAAACTCAGTTACCCGTCGTCCAGCCACAACATCCAGCATTTCACCACCTCGCTTTTGATGTTGCTAACCATATGCGAAAATCGCACTTGTGTCAAGTTAAAAATGCGATATTAGCACATGACGCGGCGCAAAATTAATGCCATTATCGCACTATCGTACTGCGTAAAAAGAGGGAATTTCAAAATGGACCGGAGAAAAATTTCTGAGTGGATGTCCGTCGTCAAAGAGAAGGCCGGACTCAAAAACTCTGACCTCGCGCGAATCTTCGGACACAACGATCCGAGTCGCGTTTCTAAAATACTCACTTGCGATCGGAATATTCACATCGAGGAATATGCCGCGCTCGTTAATTATCTAAGGTCTAATAAATTAATAGAGCTATGCTTACCCCCAGTGGAGGGGGCACAATACGAAGGCACCGATCTAGTTGAGATTAGTAGAATCGAACAGGAGTACGGGCGTGGCTATAACCGCGAGCATTACGATGCTCGCATGCCAGGTGCTATTCCAGAGTTGGACGTCACCGCGGGGGCTGGTGAAGGGACAGTAGGAGAATTCATACAAATCAATATTAACGGGGGAACTATGATGGGACACATGGTGGTCGCGGAATGGGTATTCCCCGACGGATATTTACAAAACACTATGAAGGCGTCGAGCCAGCACTCTGTTGTGATGGAGGTGCGTGGCGATTCGATGGAGCCAACGATTAGGAATGGCGACAAGGCTGTAATCGACTTGCGCGTCACCACGTTCGGTAATGATGGGCTCTATCTAATCTCTGACGGCCACCGCGCGCCGCAAATTAAACGGCTAGAATATGTGTGGAAGAGCGACCCACCAACGGTTCGGGTTATTTCTGACAACCCTTCGCATCGCGACAATCAATCAATGACACTTGAAGAATTGAAGATCGTCGGGAGGGTCGCTGGCCGAGTGCTGGCCTTTTAGGGCGGTCTGGCTGCTCTAGGGCCGTCGCACAATAAAGTGCGATAGTCGCATTTTTCTAGTTGACAATAGTGCGATTATCGCATACAGTCTCCCCATCGCATCGGGGAGACTCACATGTCATCCATTATCGAAAAGCGCCGCTCGATCAATCGCAGCATCAACTGGCCTGCATACCGCGAGCAGCGTGAGCATCTTGCGGAGATGTTCGCTTCGATCGCTCATAGCGGCCAGGCCAAGCGGCCTTTGGCCTTGGGCATCAAGTACGACTTGATCGGCACCAACACCGGATTGGGTGCCGCTGACATCAAGCATTTCCTGCGCGCCTACACATTCGGCCCCAAATATCTGCGCGCTTTGAAGGCCGGTGCGCCGCGTTATGCGCTTGACGGCAGCGTTGCCGGATACGTCACGCCGGAAGAAGCCAGCTACGCCAGCATGGAATTGAAAGCGCATTACGTGATGCGCAAGCTGTTGCGGCGTGACGCCGTGCGTAGCTTCGCGAGGGCTGCGTGATGGGTTGGGAAAAATCTCGCAACTGGTCGCGCATCGATCTTGGTAATGGCATGGAGATTTCGACCACAGACCAGCGCGACCGTGGGTGCGGATGGGTCTTCCATGTTTCATTCGATGGAGTGTACGGGGGTGACACACTCTATGCCGGCAGCGGCTTCGAAACGGAGGATTGCGCTAAACGAGGCGCGGAAGACTGGCTTCATAGATTCTGCGCAATCGCCCTCGCCCGCTCCTCGCAAGTGGAGAAACGCTGATGCGCATCATCATCGCATTCCTGTTCTTCGCATCCGCTGTCCTTGAAATTCCAGCACTCGCCATTGTCGCCATGTGGACTGGATTCATCGGAGGTGTGCTGTGACTCCACAAATGCATGCAGATCATTTGCTTCGTGTTTGGCAGCAACGCCGCCTTCTACCGCCCGCGATGCGCCTCATGGATAGCCCGCCTCTCGCCCCGGACGAATACGAAGATGTTTTGGGTGCCGTGGCCGACGCCATGACTGCTGAGGTGCGCCATGCCGAATAGCGGTGCCGTCTGTCTACCCGGTGCGCGCGGATGGATTGTCGTCGCGATTGTCGCGGCGGTGTGGATTGCAGCGGGGGTTTGTCATGGTTGAGAAGCGTGAAGAACTGGTGGCGCTGGCGGATCGGCTTCACGCAGCGTCATGCGCAATACTTCGCGGTGAGGATGCTGTCGAACACGTCCCCGCTATCTGCGATGCAGAACGCGAACTCCGTTCCCGCACCCCGTCTGCGCCGGATGTGGCGATGAGGGAGGCGTTGGAGCCATGCAGGGTAGAACATAAGGCATTCGACAAGTGGGCCGAAGCCAATCGCTACGATATGCATCAGCATTCGCTGCACTATCTTTTCGTGGACCCGGAAACCTACGCTGCGCGACAAGGCTGGAAAGCTGCGCTCGAATACGTCTCGTCCGCCCTTTCCGCATCGGAAGCCAAGGCGGGGGGACCGTCATGAGCATTTCCGCCAACGTCATCATCCTTACCCGTGAAGAATTTCGAGCGCAGCTTGACGAGTCCTTTCAGAAGGGTGTCCGTCGCGGTCGTTTCGAGGAGCAATCTGACCAATCCCAAGCGAAAGCAACCAAAGGCAAAGCCGGTATGGCTGGTGTCACAGACACCGTAAGACGATCTACCGCCGGAACAGGGTTGCGAGTAGGCGAGGCTGGCGTGGTCCAGCCTGCAACGTCTGAGATAATGGACGTGACAGCCGGAGAGACGGCACCCACCCCCGCAGTTGACCGCGAGGCCGTGGCGCGGCTCGTCGGGATGGTTCGCGCGCTGTTGAAATACACGAACCCGACCAATGTTGCCGAAGATCACTCGCAACAGTGGCAAGCGGTCGATCACGAGTGTGACCGCATCCTTCCCATCCTCGCGCCGCCAGCGCCCGCACAGGAGGGTGAATGATGGCGCGAAAATTATTTTCGAGAAGTCTACTGCCAACCGTTAAAGGGTTTCTTGCTCTTGAATGGACGCACGGCGCTCAAGTTACCCGCGTTTTATCGATGTCAAGTTTTTCAAAATCGAAAAATAATGACTGCGGCACAGGCACAACTTTAATAGCAACGCAGCCGAACTGCAAAATCGCAAAAGTCGATTTGCTAGACTCTCCTCACGCGCAGGAGATGCGCGGCATTTAGAAACATGGAGATAGCAATGAAGCGAGCACCTAAAATCGGCCAGCGAGTTCGGTACCACTCAGAATATCTGATGAAGTACGAGAAGGCACCGCGCGTCTGCACAGGCACCATCGTTCGATTGTACCCGCATCATGACGATGTCTTTGATGACGATGGTGAGTTTGTTCGGCGCGGGCCGCTGATGCCAGAAGAACAGTGGAGCGCGACCGTTCAAGTCGATAAACCTCTCCCAAAATGGTGGCCCTACGGCGACAACGACCTATTTGCCCCAGACGTTGCCGAACTCGAACCGGAGCCCAAGCCATGACAGACCGTGACGCGGGATACCGCGAGGGGATCGAAGCGGCGGCGAAGGTGGCCGAAAATATGGTTGGCGATGATGGCGTTCGCGGAAGCAAAGTCAGAAACGCCACTGCTGAAACGATAGCTTTCAACATCCGCGCTCTCCCGCTGCCATCGACACCAGACGATGCTGAGGTGGGGGCGGTTGAGCCGTGCTGTCCATTTTGCGGACGCGATCCGTTCCATCGCGTCGATAACGGCGTGGGCATGGAAGCGGTTGCGGTTACCTGCTGTGAGCTTGGCGATCAGTTTTATCGAGGCCTGCGGCCGGAGCCAGAAACCGTCACCATGGAATGGGACGAGTTTGTCGAAATCGGACAACGGCTGGCCGGCATCAGCCCCTCTCCCGCAAGCGACGGCGCGATACGGGAGGCGTTTATTGCTGGCGCAACCGCAGTTCATAACGAGTGGCTTGCTGCAACCGAGCGTGATGAAGGACCGCCGCGTGGCGATCCGGATTTCAGTGAAGCCGCTTCGGACTATGCCGCCCTCTCCGCTCATGCCGGGGACGCGGCGAAGGAATCTGGCGGAGGTGCGGAAAGCTCCCGCACGGTGTGCCCATTAACGGACCCGGCGAAATATACGGGTGGGACCGACGCGAGCCGTTTGCAAGCGTCTGCCGGAGTAGCGCCCGGCCCGCCAGACACACATGCGGAGACAATTTCCAACCAGGAGAATTTCAAATGAAGCTCGTTGCCACGGTACATGAGGTGAAGAAATCAGGCGAGCGTCTTTGCGTGAGCATGAAGGCGAAGCAACTGCAATTTGAGTCCTTGTATTCGACGGTTTTGCACGAGATCGAAATTCCAGACACAGAAACGGCGCGTAGAACCTACTACATTGGCCGGAGGGTCTCGTTAGAGGTCAAACCAGCATGACCCTATCATCACGAGCAATCGAGGCGGGTGCGCGGGCGATTGTAGCCGCTGAGTACGACGAAGAATTTTACCCATTCGAAACGTCGTCGAAGGCCGAACAGCAGCTTGCGCTTAAACAAGCAGAAGCCTTCCTCGCCGCCCTTGCTGCGGAAGGCATGGTTCTGGTGCCGAAGGATCCGACATCTGCGATGCTCAAAGCAGGTGCGCGCTCCTATTACGATGAAAACTCATGGCAGCCGTCTCGCATCTACCGCGCCATGCTCTCCGCCCATCAAGAAGATGAAAAGAGCGAGGGGAAGGATGGCTGAGCGTGATTTTCTATTTGAATATCGGTTCGACGGCGACATTTACGGCATGTCCGTTCGTGCCAAAGACATGGAGCATGCGCGCCGTAAGGTTAGCGCGATGAGTTTCGCCATCTGTAAGGGTGAGATAGCCGCAACCATACCGCTTTCGCCAAAGTCCATCATGCGACGCATACTGGGACGAAAGCCATGACCGACGCGCACCAGGACGTGGCGAGGTTGGTTGCGAGATTGCGCTTTGACGCCGACCGATGCGGGATTCAATTCTCGAAAGGTGTTGCAACCAACATTACGGAAGCCGCCGACCGTCTCGAATCCCTTTCGCAAGCACTGAGAGAGGCGGAGGCGGAACGGGGTGAATGGAAACAGGCCGCTCAAGTTGAAGCTGGCTTGCGTCGCGAGTTTCTAGCCCGAGCAGAAGCCGCCGAATCCCGCCTTGCAGAGGCGATGAATAGAATCCAGCAGATCGATAAGATTTGTCGGACGCCAACACCGGCTGCGCTGAATGCTGGCCGCCACTTCCAGCGAGACTTTGACGCAATACGCGATCTTTGCGCCCGCGCCTTCATTGCAGGAAACGGAGGGAAGGATGGGATTTAACACCGTCGCCGTTCTTTATAACGACTTCAATTTTGCCAAAGAGCATGACATTGGAGAGCGAATTGCTCGGGCAATGCGCGGATGGCACGAACGTGATCATGACGCGCTCGCCACGTGGTTCGGCGCTGGAATGGTCGTTTCGCAAGCTCACGCTGATTACGATCAGATTGTAGTCGTCGGTCAGAACCGTGGCCGTCGCATAACAGATGCCAACGACCTTGATACCGTTGCCCTAGAACAGATGGCAGATTGCCTGAAGCGCCACGGATGGACCGCAAAGCCCCCATCTAGGCGAAAGAAAGCCGCCGCCAACCCCAAGGACACCGGGCAATGAGGGTGGTGGCGAATGATAATGAACCGCCTGCTCTTGGCAACGTCTATACGTTGAATGAGGCGGCGGCCAAACTTCGTATGAGCCGCCGAGCGCTCCAGGATACGATTAAGCGCCTCCCATTTTACGCCAAGAATGGTAAGGTTTACCTCTTTTCCGATAGTGACATTTTGGCGATTTGGAACGGTATGCGATGTCAGAGTACTACCTCTACAGAAGGGGCAACAAAGGCAACTGGTACATTCGCGGGACCAATCCTGATGGGCGCCAAATCTTCGAGTCTACGAAAACTTCTGTACAAGCCACCGCGAAAAGCATCCTGAGAGAGAAGCAGAACGAACGGGAAAATGAGCTTGTTTTCGGCAAGAAGGCCGTTGTTACGTTCGACTACGCAGCAGATTCATATGTGAAATCTGGAGGCTCGCAGCGGTTCCTGGGTTCGTTCGATGGCTCAAAGTGGACCGGCCTCTTCGGGCGATTTGAGGGACGTAAACTAAAAACCATCACCCAATCCGACCTCGATCGCGCCGCTCTTGAGGCATACCCAAACGCGCGACCAGACACTAGAAATCGACAATTCTACACCCCCTTTGTGGCCGTGTGGAATCATGCCGTTGGCAACGATTGGGCGGATTACCGGAAGTGGAAGCGGCCGAAGAAACCCAAAGGCACGAACATCGTTGTGGTTTCGTCGGGTCGCGCCGGTAACAAGCCGGTATCCTATGATCGCGCCGCTGAGTTCGTATTGGCTATGTCGCCAGCCAACGCGATCGTTATGACCATCCTGTTTTACACTGGCATGCGGCCGATTGAGTTGTTCAGCATGGATTGCGCGGATGTCGACGTTAAGGGCCGCTGGATAACGCTGCGCACCTCGAAGACTGGCGAGCCACGGGGAGTCCCGATGCATAAGGCACTAGTTCCGCTGATGGCCGCCCTAAAGAAACGCGGCGGCAAACTGGTGCGCCAGTGGAATGATCGCCCTTTCGTGGTGCGGGAAGGCATTGGCGGCCAGATGAAGAAGGCACTATCCGGTGCGCGGAAGCGCACAGAGCGCGTTGATGCCAGGACCGGCAAGCGGATACACGGCAGCGGAATAACCGATGTATCGCCCTACACGGCCCGCCACACCGTATCTACGCAGCTTGTTGCCAACGGAGTGCACCCGCACATTAAGGACCAGATCCTCGGGCACGCCGTCACCGACATGAGCCGGCACTACACCAACCTGCCCCAGAAGGAACTGATTAAGGCGATCGATACGCTACCAACGGTGAAGGCTTGGCTGGACGCGCCGTGGATGAAAGACCCGGTCGGGCTTGGTAGAAATTACGCGGGCGTGGATTGGGTGCACGGGAGTGGGACAAGGAAGAGGGGGAAGGCGTGAGCACCAAGAAGGACGCCGCTATGCACTCACTAGAAGCATTCTCCCTTTACGAGGCCAGCCAAAAGCTCCGTGCGGCAGCGAATGCATTATCAGGCATAGACGACGAGGCGGCGGCGCAAGTTCGCAAGATCACCAGTCGAATTGACGCCCGCAGGCGGCGCATTATGGCACAAGACACAGCCTAAATAATCTGTGCAAATTCTGTGCACACCATTCCATAAATGCAAAAAACCCGCTTGAATAGCGTGTTTCTTTATATAGGCCACACCCTTCACACGGGAGAGGTCCAAGGTTCGATCCCTTGTGCGCCCACCATCAATTCCTGCAATCCTCAAATCGGCAAGCTTTTACGTATAGTCGTGCCCCAGAGACGATATGCCGCCTTCACGTTGCTGTGGGTTGCAGCCCTCCGCAGAATATGGCCTTTCTGGGTTCTCCGTATCCACGATCAGAACACATGGAAGGTCCGCCGATGAAGCGTGTCGTTTCGTTATTCTCCGCCTGCATGATCTTGAGCAGCGTGTCGCTCGCTGCCGCGCAGGAGGCAGATGTTCGCGACACCATGTTCCCGAACTTCTTCTCCTCGGGGATCGGCCGCTCCAGCCCGATTCAGCGCCAGCGGGTGAGCTACGAGAGCAATTACGCACCGGGCAGCATCGTCGTGGATACGCGCGAGCGGCGGCTTTATCTCATCACAGGCCCCGGCGAAGCCCTGCGCTACGGCATCGGCGTCGGCCGCGATGGTTTCCGCTGGGGTGGCGTGCATCGCGTCTCCGCCAAGAAAGAATGGCCGAGCTGGACGCCGCCTGCGCAGATGCTGCGCCGCCGCCCCGATCTCCCGCGCCACATGGTGGGAGGCCCCGACAATCCGCTCGGCGCGCGAGCGATATATCTAGGCTCTACTCTGTACCGCATTCATGGCTCGAACGAGCCGGAAACCATTGGACAGGCGGTATCGTCAGGATGTTTCCGCATGGTCAACGAGGACGTCATCGATCTTTATAACCGCGTCTCGGTTGGCGCCACGGTCTACGTCAAGAACTGAGCATGACGCAGGGAGCGCGCCTCAGCCTCGCCATCCTTGCAGCAGCCTGTTTTGCGGGCCGTGCGCTTGCGGCCGACGCGGAGATTCCTTCCATCGCGGCAAAACAGCACGACCAGAAGACTGATTTCACCGACGCGGAGATTGTCGACGGTTTTCTGAAGACGACTTTCGGCGCGGAATATCAACTCGCCGGCAAGGTCGACCGCATCCGCAAATTCCAGAAGCCGGTTCGGGTTTTCGTCACCGGCCTGGACAGGCCGGACCGCAGGCGCCAGGTCGAAGCCGTGACGGCCGATATCGCCGAACATGTCAGCCATATCGACATCGCCGTGACCGCGCGCCGCGAGGACGCCAACCTCATCGTGCAACTGGTGCGCGACCGCGACCTCGACCGCTCGATCCGCGAATCCTACGGCACGACGACGGCCAAGAAGATCCGCAAATCGCTCGACCCGCAATGTCTGTCGGGCTTCCGGAAGAACGACAACTACGAGATCGAACACGCCGAGGTCATCCTGACGGTCGACAGCGGCGATTTTGTTTTCCTCGATTGCGCCTATGAGGAAATGCTGCAGTCACTCGGGCCGATCAACGACACCGGCTCAGTGCCGTGGACGATGTTCAACGATGCGGTGTCGATGGGTTTCTTCGACACCTATGATCGCTATCTCCTCAACATCCTCTACGATCCGCGCATCAAGGCCGGCATGAGCGTCGATCAGGTTCGCCCGCTCCTGCCCGCGATCCTCAAGGACATCCGCGCAAAGGTCGCTCCGTCCCAACCTCACTGAGGCGTGCTTTAGGCGAGCTTGCGCGAGGCCTCTTTCACCTTGCGCGTGGCATCATCGACGGAACGGGTCGCCTCGGCGATTTCCCTCATGCTGCTGTCGATTTCGGACACGCCCTTGGCGGCCACCTGCATGTTCGACGAAATGCTCTGCGTCACCGACGCTTGTTCCTCGACGGAGGCCGCGATGGCCGAGGAGATTTCATTGACCTGCGAAATCGTCCCGGTGATGCTTTCGATCACGGTGACCGCGTTCGACGTGGTGCTCTGCACCTCGGCGATCTGGCTGCTGATCTCGTCGGTCGCCTTCGCGGTCTGCGCGGCGAGGCTCTTCACCTCGGACGCCACCACCGCAAATCCCCTGCCCGCTTCGCCCGCGCGTGCGGCTTCAATCGTCGCGTTCAGCGCCAGCAGATTGGTCTGATCCGCGATATTGTTGATGAGCTTGACCACATCGCCGATCTTCTGGGCCGCAGCAGCCAACCCTGAGACGATCTCGTTGGTCTCATTGGCCTGCTTTACCGCGCGCATCGAAATATCGAGCGCATTCGCCGTCTGACGGCTGATCTCGCCTACCGAAGCTGCAAGTTCCTCGGCGCCGGACGCCACCGCCTGCATATTCGACGACGTCTGCGTCGAGGCGCTGACCACGGAGGTGATCCGTCCTGTGGTCTCGGTCACCGCGCCCGTAATCAGATCGAGGTCGCCGTCGATGGCCTTTTGGATTTCGCCGCGACGAATTCGATCCTCGACCTGCGCGGTCACATCGGTTGCGAACTTCACCACCTTCATCAACTCGCCGCCGGCGCCATAAATCGGATTATAGGAGGCCTGAATCCACACCGCCCGGCCACCCTTGCCGATGCGCTTGAATTCGCCAGCCTGATATTCGCCACGCCGCAGTGCGCTCCAGAATTCACGATAGTCCGGGCTGACGCGATAGGCAGGCTCGACGAACATGCCGTGATGCTGGCCGCGGATTTCCTCCAGCAAATAGCCGAGCGCCGCCAGAAAGTTTTCGTTGGCGGTCAGAATCTTGCCGTCGAGGTCGAATTCGATAACGGCTTGCGATTTGTGGATCGCCCGGATCTGGCCTTCGTAATCGGCGCTCTGCATTTTTTGCTGCGTGATATCGAAGGCAAATTTGATGACCTTGTAAGGCTTGCCGCTGCGATCGAAGAGCG